>CAVRZY010000022.1:0-51294 GCA_963725415.1 uncultured Acidobacteriota bacterium
GCACATCGGACAGGGCAGCAATGAACAACGGCGTGTCGTTCAGCGATCCGGGCCGGCGCAGCTCGATGCCGCGCTCGCGGGCATAGTTGCGAAACAGGATATCCACGTCATAGAGGATCTCGACGTGGTCCGAGACAAATCCAATCGGCGCCAGCAGCAGTTCGCGGATCCCTTCGGCAGCGTACCGGTCGATCCGCGATTCCACGGTCGGCCCAAGCCAGCTTCCCTCGATCGCGCCCTGGCTCTGATAGGCAAAATCCCAATCCGTCAGATTGGCCCGCGCGGCGACCGCGGCGGCTGTGGCCCTGGCCGCGGCGTCATAAGGGTCCGTGCTCTGGAGGGGCTTCTCCGGCAGGCTGTGCGCGGTGAACAGCACCTTCCGGCCTCCCATCAGCGGCCGCAGCTTTTCGTAGAAAGCCTCGATGAGCAATGGGTGGAGATGAAAGCTTTCGGTCCAGACGATCTCGGCATCCAGCCCCAGTTCCTGCTTGGCCTCCTCCGTCCGGTGGAAGTACAACCCCAGGCTGAGTTTCGAGTATTGGGGAGCCAGGCAGATAGCCACGATACGGCGCACGCCGTCGGCCTGCATCTCCGCCATGGTCTCGCGGACGAAGGGATGCCAGTTGCGCATGCCGAAATAGACCCGCACCGGGAGCCCCTCGGAGGCCAGCCGTTGCTCGAGCGCCTGCGCTTGCCGGCGGGTCACCGCCAGCAGCGGCGAGCTGCCCCCGATCTGTTGGTAGCGACTCCGGAACTCCGCGACCAACTGGGGCGCCGCAGGCCTGCCCCCGCGCACACATTCCAGATACGCTGCCACGTCCTCCAGGCGTTCGGGCGCGCCGTGCCCCAGCAGAAGAACCGCCTGCCTCACAGGCGGAACTCTCGCACGTATCCCACCACTGCCTTCACATTCTCCACAGGCGTCTCCGGCAGGATTCCGTGGCCGAGATTAAAGATGTGACCGGGGCGGGTTCCGGTTCGCTTCAACAACTCCGCCACCCTCATCTTCAGCTCCGGCAGGGGGGCAAACAGCGCCGCCGGATCCAGATTTCCCTGGATGGCGGAGCGGTAGCTGATGTCCATCCAGGCCTGGTCGATATTGATGCGCCAGTCCACTCCGATCACGTCACCGCCGGCAGCGTGCAGTTCCCGGAAGAATCCGGCCGCGCCAGTGCCGAAATGAATGACCGGAACGCCGGTCGAACGGATCCGCTCGATCAGCGCGCGGGAGTATGGCGCCACGAAGCGAACGTAGTCGTCCGGACCCAGGGCCCCCACCCAGCTATCAAACACCTGGATGGCCCGCGCGCCGGCCGCCACCTGAAGGATGCCGAAGGGACCCAGCACGTCCACCAGCTTGCCCATCAGCCGCCGCCACAGGACTTCGTTGCTGTACATCATCTGCTTGGTCCGCAGAAAGGTCCGCGACGGCCCGCCCTCGATGATGTAGCTGGCCAGAGTGAACGGCGCGCCCACGAAACCCAGCACCGGCGCCTTGCCCGCCAGCGCCTTCACCACGCTCTGAATCGCCTCGCCCACGTAACCCAGATCGTCCGTGTTCGAGATTGACAGGGTGTCGATATCCTCGGAGCTGCGCACCGGATTGGTGATCACCGGCCCTTCGCCCCCCACGAACTTTAACTTCAGACCCATGGGTTCGACCGGCAGCAGCAGGTCGGCAAAGATGATGGCGGCATCGACGTCCAGAATCTCCACTGGCTGTAAAGTCACCGTGGCCGCCAGATCCGGCCTTCGGCAGATCTCCAGGATGCTGTGCTTGGCGCGGATCTCGCGATACTCCCGCAAGTATCTTCCCGCCTGCCGCATGAACCACACCGGCCTGAAGTCCGTGGGCCGGCGCCGGCAGGCATCCAAAAAACGGCTGCTCATTGGAGCCACGCGCATGCTGTCTCCACCTTGTCCTCACAAAGAAAGACGCGTAGATCGCTCGGTTTGTGTTTGGCCGCCCACTCGCGGCCCAGAATAAAAAAGGGCTTGGTCCAGGCCTCGCTCTCCAGCGCTTTGCCAGCGATTACAGAAACCGACAACCTCCCCGCCGCCGGATACCCGCTGCGGGGGTCCATGATGTGGCTGTAGACCTTGCCCTCGGCCACAAAGAACTTCTCGTAACTCCCCGAGGTGGCCAGCGACTCATCCTTCAGGTACAGTTCCTCGACCGTCTTCCTGCCCTCCCTGGGATCGCGAATCTTCACCTGCCAACCTCTGCTTTCGGCGCCCGGCGCTCCCAGCGCATAGATGCTGCTGCCCCCGGCCGAGATCAAGGCCGAGGTGATGCCATTCTCCTTCAGCACCTCAACCATGCGGTCCACCGTGTAACCTTTCCCGATTCCGCCGGGGTCCAGCTCCACGCCGGCCTGTGCGAACCGCACCGTCCGGGTGTCTGCATCAAGCAGGATGTTGCGGTACCCGACTTTTTCCAGAGCGCTGGCCACTTCCTGCTTGTGCGGCAGCCGGCCGCTCCCCTTGTAGAACCCCCATACCTTCATCAGAGGCCCCACGCTGATGTCGAATGCGCCTTCGCTCCGGCGGCTGTACTCCACACAGGCCCACAGCAGTCGGAACAGCTCGGGTGTGACCTTGACCGGCCGCTCGGCGGCAAAACGATTCACTTCGCTCAGCTCGCTGTCGCGCCGATAGTTAGACAGCATCCGGTCCAAGCGCCGCACTTCCTCGAAGGCCGCGTCCACCGCGGATTCCATCTGGCCCCGATCCTTGCCATAGACCACCACCGAGTAGGTGGACCCCATGGCATCCACGCTGGCTTCCAAGCGCAGCAGCTCGGGGGACAAGCCCGCCGCCTGCCCCGCCAGCCACAGAAGTACAACTAAATGTAACATGCCTAAGGCGTGTTTTCGGGCGATTTCTGCAATTCTTCGCGACTTTTTTTGACCCGCTCGAGCAGTTCCTCCACCCGTCCCTCCGCACCCATCGAGGAGTCCGCTTCAAAGTGCAGCTCGGGGATTCGCCACAGGCGCAGGCGCCCCGCCAGTTCCCGGCGAACGTAATGCCGGGCGCGCTCCAGCGCCCTCAGCGCCGCCTCCAGATCGGAATCTCCGCACAGCACCCTGACCCGCGCCACACGCAAGTCCGCGGTGACGTGAACCTCGGTGACCGTCACCGCTGCCAGCCTCGGGTCCGACATCTCGTATTCGATGATCTGGGCCAGTTCTTCTCGCAGCGCCTCCGAAACCCGCTGTACGCGGCGCGCATCCATCGATCACTCCAACCATTCCACCGTGGCGCTCACCAGCTCCGGCCCAGGAGCGCCGCGGCCTCTTTCTCCACAGATTGCAGAACCTGCGCCGCGCAGTTGTGATCGCTCGAGACCGTGACCGCGGCCACTACGGCCCGCTGCCACAGATCCTGGTACTCGATTTCGGCCACCGCCACGTTGAACTTGTGCCGCAGCCGTTCCTTCAGGCTCTGCACTGCGTGACGCTTGTCCTTCAGCGAGTGGGAATGATCCAGACGTAGTTCCAAGGTGAGTACGCCGACAGTCGCCATCCTCGAACAAGGAAGTCAGTTGTCAAGGTTCAGAAGGCCGAACGCCCCCCTTCTGACTCCTGAGCTCTGACTCCTGACCTCTAAACCAGCACCTCGGCCGCCACCCGTTCCGTAACGAACGCTTCGATCACGTCGCCGGGTTTGATGTCGTTGAAATTCTCGATCGCCAGGCCGCACTCCAGGCCGCTTCGGATTTCGCTCGCGTCGTCTTTGAAACGCTTGAGCGAGCCGATCTTCCCGGTATAGGCCACCACGTTGTCGCGCAGCACCCGTACCTCGCTGTCCCGCTTGATCGAGCCGTCCACCACCAGGCACCCGGCCACCGTGCCGACCTTAGTGATGCGGAAGGTTTCCCGAACCTCGGCCCGGCCGCGGTACACCTCTTTGAAGACCGGCTCCAGCATCCCGCTCATGGCCCGCTTGAGCTCGTCGCTGAGTTCGTAAATGATAGTGTGCAGCCGGATGTCTACCTTCTCCTGGTCGGCCAGTTGCGCGGCGTTCCGGTCCGGCCTCACGTTGAAGCCAATGATCACCGCATTGGAGGCCGAGGCTAGCAATACGTCGGTCTCGGTGACGGCGCCGACACCGGAGTGAATTACCTGGATCTTGACCTTGTCGGTGGAGAGCTTTTGCAGAGTGTCCGCAAGCACCTCGGCGCTGCCGCCCACATCGGTCTTGAGAATGACCGGGAGTTCTTTGACTTGCCCGGTCTTGATCTGCTGGTGCAACTGGTCCAGGGTGAGCCGGCTGCTCTTCGCCATGACCTGTTCGCGGGCCTTGAACTCCCGGTAGATGACGATCTGCTTGGCCTTGGCGGTATCGGTGACCACCTGCATGGTTTCACCCACCTCGGGAAGAGATTCCAACCCGATCACCTCCACCGGCACGGAAGGTTCAGCCTCTCGCAGGGCTTGCCCGCGGTCATCAAACATAGCGCGGACTTTTCCGAACACCGATCCGGAAATGAAGTAGTCCCCCACTTGCAGCGTGCCGTTGCGAACCAGTACGGTGGCTACCGGACCCCGCCCTCGGTCCAGCTTGGCTTCCAGCACGGTGGCCACTGCCGGCCGGTCCGGGTTGGCCTTCAGGTCTTGCAAGTCCGCCACCAGCAGAATCATCTCCAGCAGCAGCTCGAAGATTCTGCTTGACCTTGGCCGATACCGGCACCATGACCGTGTCCCCGCCCCACTCCTCGGGCAGCAAGCCTCGGTCCGCAAGTTGCTGCTTGACCCGCTCCGGTTGCGCATCCGGCTTGTCGATTTTGTTGATGGCGACGATAATGGGCACCTTGGCGGCCCGGGCGTGATCGATGGCCTCCAGGGTCTGCGGCATCACCCCGTCGTCGGCGGCCACCACCAGCACCACGATGTCGGTCACTTTGGCGCCCCGCGCCCGCATGCGGGTGAACGCCTCGTGGCCCGGGGTATCGATGAAGACGATCCGGCGCCCATTCTTCTCGACGGAATAGGCGCCGATGTGCTGCGTAATCCCGCCGGCCTCTTTCTCCGCCACGTTGGTCAGCCGGATGGCATCCAGCAGGGAGGTCTTGCCGTGATCTACGTGGCCCATGATGGTGACCACCGGAGCGCGCTTCACCGGCCCCGTCACGTCCTCGGCGCGTTCCACCTCCTGGATCGCTTCTTCCTCGTAGCTCACCATCGAGGTCCGGGCGCCGAAATCCCGCGCCAGCTCCTCGGCCAGCGCGACGTCCAGCGTCTGGTTGATGGTGGCGAAGATCTTCCGGTCCACCAGCTTCTTGATCACTAGATT
This sequence comes from uncultured Acidobacteriota bacterium, assembly GCA_963725415.1. Lineage (GTDB taxonomy): Bacteria > Acidobacteriota > Terriglobia > Bryobacterales > Bryobacteraceae > CAVRZY01. The sequence goes on from CAVRZY010000022.1 coordinate 5,296, forward strand.
GGCCTTCAGCCCCAGTTTCTCGGAAAGCTCCTTGACCGTAATGCCTTCGGCAATCGTGACTTGGCGGCCCTCGGCCAGTTTGCTGAGCTCTTCCCGCCGGGCGGTGGGCAGCCGCAGCAGCTTCTCCTCCCGCTCGAGTTCGCGGTCCACCACACGGGGGCGCTCCTTCTGGGCCCGCCGCTGCTGCTCTAGAGGCAACTGCACCACCTGATCGGGGCGCAGCGGCGTGGTGGGATGGAGTCCCCGCGCCCGGGCCGCCGCAGCTCCCCCAGCCACCGCCCGCGTCCTGGCCACCAGCGGCTGGCCCGGACGGATCGGTCCCCTGTAAATCGGTTGGCCGGGGGTGGGCGTGGACTGGGGACGGACCTGCATGGCGGGGCGGGGCTGGGGCTGGCCGGGCATGGCCTTGGTTTGTGCCAGTCGCGCTACCAGGTCAGGCCGGGGCGGTACCACAGGCCGCGCTGCGGGTTGCCCTGCCAGGGCCGACTTTCCCGCCAGCACCACGCTGCTCGGCGCTGCCGGAGCGGCTGGAGGCGCAGCCGCTTGAGGAACTGCGACCGGACCGGCCGTGCCGGCAGCCAGCCATACAGGGCGTGGCGCCTCAACCACCACCCCGGGAAGTGGTTGACGCGGCCCTGAGATAATCTGCCCGGGCTTGGGAGTCGGCAGCGGCTTGGCCGGTATGGGTGGCGCCGCCACACCCGGCACCGGCACTACACCCACGGCGAGCCCTTCCTGGACGTATTTCAAAGCCAGCGGAGGCCGCACCGGATGGGCCGCCGGCCGCGCGATCAGCATCTCCTCCGGCGTCAGAACCGAGATGGCCGCCTCGCCCTCGGCCTTCCACGGCTCCTTTTCCACGGGCGCCAGCGTCGGTGCAGCAACGCCCGCCATGACCTGCCCGGCAGGCGCCGCACCTCGCTCCTGGGCCTTTGCCCACGCTTCCGCCGCCGCTTCGACGGGTTCGACGGCTCTCTTCTCAGCCTCGACGGGAGCGGCTTCCGCACGCTCGACGAACACCCCGAAATGCCGCCGGATTTGGTCTGCGACATCCTCGTCAACCGAGCTGGAGTGGGTCTTCTTTTCTGTGACGCCATACTCTGGCAACAGCGCGATAATGGCGCTGTTCGGCTGTTCGCACTCCCGAGCCAGCTCGTTGATCCGGATTTTCTTCATACTTCAGTCTGTAGCGACCTCACACACACACCAGAACCTTTGCGAGGCAGCTTCTTCGCCGACTCGCCGCCCACACCCCCTATGTCTCTGCTGCTAACCTCCGGATTCCTCAATTCGAGTCCTTTATCGTATCAGATTCAATGAGACCCGATTCAGAAACGCCGCCTTCCCCAACCGAGGCTTCACTCTCGGGTTCACCCGGATGGAGGGCCTCGGCCGCCTCGGCCGGCTCCGCAGGGGCCGCTTCCGGACTAACCTGTCCGGCAGCCGTCACGCCAGCTACCTCGATCCCGGCCGCCGCGGCTGGTTCCTCGCTGCCCGCTGCGACTGGTTCCTCGCTGCCGGCCGCGGCTGGTTCCTCGCTGCCCGCCGCCTCGTCGGCCAGCGCCGGCTCAGCCGCAAACTCGGCGGCTTCCTCAAACTGCGCATAGTAGTTGTTCACCGCGTTGTGGATCGCCTCCATGGTCTTCGGCCCGATGCCGGGGATCTCCTCGAGTTGCTCTGGAGTCATCTCGCCAACTTTCTCCACCGTAGCCAGACCAGCTTCAATCAGTTTCTCGACCACCTTCTCGTTCAGGCCGTGATCCACCAGCACCGAGACCGGGGCCCCGGATACCGCCATGGCAGCCATCTGCGATTCCACTTCCTGGCGCTTCTCTTCTTCGCTCTTGATGTCCACCTTCCAGCTCATCAGCTTCGCCGCCAGCCGCACGTTCTGCCCCTTCTTGCCGATAGCCAGCGACAACTGCGAGTCATCCACAATCACTTCCATGTGCTTCTCGTTCGGATCCACGATGCTGACCTTGCTGATCTTGGCCGGGCTCAGGGCATGGGTGGCAAAAACCACCGGGTCGTCGGAGTACTGGATAATGTCGATCTTCTCGCCGCGCAGCTCGCGGATGATCGACTGCACCCGCATCCCTTTCATCCCCACGCAGGCGCCCACGCTGTCCACGTCGCGATCGCGGCTTTGCACGGCGATCTTGGTTCGCTCGCCCGCCTCGCGCGCACAACCCTTGATCGACACGGTGTTGTCGTAGATCTCCGGGACCTCCTGCTCGAACAGCCGCATCACCAGCTCCGGCGCGGCGCGGGAAACCACCACCCCCGGATTCTTGCCGGCCTTCTCCACGCTCTTGATGACGCAGCGCGCGCGATCGCCCACACTGAAGTTCTCCAGCTTCGATTGCTCCTTCCTTGGCAGCCGGGCTTCGGTCTTCCCCATGTCCACTACCAGGTCCTGCCCCTCCATCCGCTTGACCGTGCAGTTCACCAGTTCCCCCACCCGCCCGGAATACTCCTGGTAGACGGTTTCCCGCTCCGCCTCCCGGACCTTTTGGAGGATGACCTGTTTGGCCGTCTGGGCGGAGATCCGGCCCAGCAGATCGGTGGCCTTCGGGATTCGCAACTGGGAGTCCGGTTCGGCTGCCGGATTGATCTTCCGTGCTTCCTCCAGGGTCAGTTCGTTGACCGGGTCCTGCACCTCCGCCACCACCTTCTTCACCGCAAACACGTGAATCGCGCCGGTCTGCTCGTCGAATTCGGCTATCAGGTCCTCATTGGTGCGATAGTGTTTTCGCGCCGCCACCAGCATCGCGTCCTTGACCGCCTCCACCACGATCTGTGGGTCGATTCCCTTTTCCTTGCTCAGAATCTCTATGGACTGATAAATCGTTCCCAAAGCTGCTTCCCTCTTTCCAGACTGTTCGGAGATTACCAATCGAATTTCAGGTTTGCTTTTTCGACCTGATGGAAATCGAAACAGATGGTCCTGCCCGGCGCCGCTTCCAGCGTCACCAGGCCCGCCGAGAACCCCACCAGGATGCCCCTTCCCACTGCCGCCGGTCTTCCACCGGCTCGCGCAGCATCACCCGCACTTTCTTCCCCAGACTTCGCTCAAAATCCCGGGGCCGTTTCAGCTTCCGTTCCACCCCGGGGAACTCACTTCCAGCGTGTAGCGGCCGCCCGGAATTACGTCTTCCACGTCCAGGATGGTTCCCACCTGCTGCGAGATCAGCTCGCAGTCGGCATGGGAGACCCCCTGCGGCTTGTCTATGAAGATGCGTAGCACCCGCCCGTTGCCTCCGCCCAGAAGTTCCACGTCCACAATCTCAAGGCCTTCCGATCGTCCCACACGTTCGGCGATTTCCGTTACCCGGGCTACCACCGCTTCTCTCATGGTTTCCTGGAGATCGACGCCCAACAAAAAAGTGGGCTTTCGCCCACTTCCGCGGCTCGACACCTAAAGTTATTATACACCCGTGGCCAGCGCCCAGGAAACCAGCGGCTTCGCCAGTGATATCCTAAGGACTTATTAGCTCCGGGCCTGCGGGCCGACTGCTGAAGGCTGAGGGCCAATGGCTAACGGGTGCCAAACAGGAGAGTGCTTATGACCGACCGTTTATCGCGTCGCAATTTCATGACTGGCGCAGCTCTGGCGGTGGGGCCCGCGGTGCTGCCAGCACGGGGCGCCAGCGACAAGGTGACCATCGGCTGGATCGGCACCGGCAGCCGCGGCAATTACGTCATGGACATGATGTACAAGGCCGTCCCAGAAAACGTGGTCGTAACAGCCGTCTGCGACACCTTCCAGGGCAACCTCGCGAAGGGCAAGGACCGCGTCCAGACCCAGGGCAAGAACAGCCCTAAAACTTACGTCGATTACCGGGAACTGCTCCAGGATGCCTCCATCGACGCCGTCTTCATCACCACGCCCGAGCACCTGCACCACGATATGGCGGTTGCGGCCTTGAAGGCTGGCAAGCACATCTACCTCGAGAAACCGCTGGCCCACACCATCGAGGAGGGCGCCGACATCGTCCGGGTCGCCGAAAAGTCCGGCAAGGTCGTGCAGGTGGGCACGCAGAACCGCAGCAACTCCCTTTACATCAAGGCCAAGGAGATGGTGGCCGAGGGCATGATCGGCGATATCCACTACGTACGCGCCTTCTGGTACCGCAACTCGCTGCCCAACGATCCCGCCTGGCGCTATGCGTATTCGCCCGACTTGAGCGAGAAGACCGCCGACTGGGCCAAATTCCTGGGGCCAGCCAAGAAGCGCCCCTTCGACCCGCGCCGCTACCGCCAGTGGCGCCTCTACTGGGACTACTCCGGCGGCATCTCCACCGACCTGCTGGTCCACCAGACCGACATCACCAACTTCGTCTGCGGCAAGACCGTCCCGGTTTCCTGCATGGCTTCCGGCGGAATCTACCGCTGGACCGATCCGGACGACGACCGCGAAGTCCCCGACACCTTCAGCGCCATCTACGAGTACGCCGACAAGTTCCACATCAACTACAGTTGCTACTTCGGCAACGATCACTTCGGCTACGGCGAGCAGTTCATGGGCAACGAAGGTACCATCGAGGTGATCCACCGCCAGTTCCTAAACTTCTATCCCGAGAAGTTCGGCGGCAAACCGCCCGCCCAGGTCGCCGCCCGCAAGGAACTGAGCCTCGCCATTCCCGGCAACGACAACAACGCTGTCCAGGCGCACGCGAAGAACTTCATCGAAGCCATCCTCGGCAAGGCCCAGGTCATCGCCCCGGTCACCGTGGGCCAGCAGGCCGCCATCTCCGGCCACCTGGCCACCCTCTCCTTCCGCAACGACAAGAAAGTCTACTGGGACGAGAAAACCCAGAAGTACCGCTTCTCGTAGGGCTTGTCGATCTGATAAGATCTGAGACCGCAGGCTGTGGGGCATGCTTCAGCTTGCCCTGCCCCGTCTGCGGTTTTCTTGTGGAGGACTCTATGCCCGCGAAAGTTTCCACCCCGCGCCTGATCGTCGCTGCCATCCTGGCAATCTTCGTGTACGGCGTCATCGCCGCCATGCTGGGCACCATCCTGCCCGGCTTGTCGAAGAGTTTCCAGCTCACGCCGGAGCAAAACGGCTACATCGCTCTCGCTCAGGCTCTAGGCCTCATCATTGCCTCCCTGTCCGCCGGCCCCCTGGTTGACAACAAAGGAAAGAAAACCGCTTTGGTCCTTGGACTGGCCCTCATCGCCATCGCTCTGTTTCTGCTTCCGAACGCGACGGGGTTTGGCACGCTGATGGCCTACCTCTTCTTGCTCGGCCTCGGAGGCGGGATCATTGTCACCGCGGCCAACGCCCTGGTCAGTGACATCAGTGAGGAGAGGCGCGCCTCCGTCTTGAATCTCCTCAATCTCTTCTTCGGCCTGGGTGGGATGGCTACTCCCTTTGTCGCCTCCTACATCTTCGCCGGGAATGCCATGCGACTCATCTACCCGGCCGCCATCGTGATCTCCGCCGTCCTGGTCCTCCATGCCGCCACCGCTATGCCCCCGCCCAGCGGCACCCGCGGCTTCAAGACCGCTGAGGCCGGCCTGGTTCTCAAGCGGCCCGTCTTGTGGTTGTTGTCGGCTTTCCTGTTCCTCTATGTGGCTTGCGAGGTGGGTGTCTGGAACTGGCTGACCAAGCTCCTGGTGGCCCAGAACATTCCCGACAGCACCGCCCAGAGCGTGCTCTCCCTGGGCTTTGCTTTCGGTATGCTGCTGGGCCGTGTCGTGGTCTCGCGCATCCTGATGGCTGTGCGCGCGCCCACGGTCACCCTGGGTGCCGCCGTCCTGATGGCCATCACCACTTACTTCATGTTGCAGGCGACTGGCGTCACCTTGGTGTGGATTGCGGTCTTCTGCGCCGGCTTGGCCATGGCCCCCGTCTTCCCCACCACCCTGGCCATGGTCGGCGACGCCTTCCCCAAGATGACCGCCACCGCCATGGGCATTGTCATCACCGCAGGCTGGATCGGCCTCGCCGTCAGCTCCCGCATCATCGGCGCCATCGCCGGCACCGCCGTGAAACCCGACCCGGCCCAGCTCAAGACCGCCCTGCTGCTCATCCCGATCTTTTCGGTGATCATGATCCTGGTGAACCTGATCCTCCGGCCCATGATGGCCAAGGCTAAGGCGGCAGCCGGGGGGCCTGAGGTTTCGGCACTACCCCTGTACCCAGGAGGGAATAGCCGCAGGGCTACCCTAATAGCCCGAAGTTCCCCCGGTCGATGCGCTCATCGACTTCCTCCAGTAGCTCCATGCCGGCGCCGCCAGCAGAAAAGTCCTGTGCAATCTCGGCGTCCCACGCCTGATGATCAAGGTTCGCCAACCAGGACGCGAGGGCGGTTCTATCTTCCTCGGGCAACTCCTCGATAGCCGCCTTGATATCTACCAGCTTCGCCATATATACGTGGCCCGGTGCGCTCGCTTTCTTCCCTCTGATTCAGCCTACCCTGGACGTGTTTCCTCAGGGGACTGGACAGGCACTTCGCCGGCCGGGCGTCACTCAAAACTCCAGCACCACGCCCGCCGAGGGCAGAATCGGAAACATGCGGTCCAGGTATACGTTAATCTGGCTGGTGCGGGTGTTGTAACTGCCGAAGCTGTCGAAGCGGTAGTTGTGACGGTTCAGCATATTGACGACTTCACCATATAGCGTCAGCTTCCAGCGGTCGAAAACGTAGGCTTTGTTGATGCGCAGGTCGGCGCGCTGGTAGGGGTCCAGGCGCAGCGCGTTGCGCGATTCGGAGAGGAAGTAGGTGGCGCCGTCGCGCCGATAGAAGCCGGGCATCGGAAAGCCGCTGCCGTACAGCCATTTCACGCTTAAATTCACCGTTGGGCGCACGCGGTAACTCCCGTAGACGTTCACCGTGTGCCGCTGGTCCATCTCCGCGGGGAAGGCGATGCTCGCTTCGCCGTCGCGCTGCCGGGCGTATCCCAGCGCGTAGGAAACCCAGCCGGTCAGCCGGTTGGCGCTGCGGCGCTGCAAGAAGATTTCCACCCCGCGCGCATACCCGCGCGAGGAGTTGTGAAGCGGCGGGTCGAGCGGCGGAATGAAGACCTTTCCCATGACGAGGCGCGGCTCATAGAACGGCCGAAACAGCAGATCGCGATCCTGCCGCTGGTAGGCTTCCACCCGTAACCGCGTTCGCGCGCCCAGGCGTTGCTCCAGAGCCGCCACGTAATGAATCGCCCGCTCCGGCAGCAGCCGGCGGCTGCCCAGCTTGGAAAACAGCCACTGGATCTCGGGAAACTGCGCGTATTGCCCCCAGCCAAGCTGGAGGCGCGTCGAGGGATGCGGCAGGAAGCCGACCGACACCTGCGGCGACAGCGCCGCCGTCTGATCCACATCCAAACGGTCCCAGCGCAGTCCCGCAACAAGCTGTACCCGGCCCGCCGCGGCGCTCCAGGACTGCTGCATGTACCCCCCCGAGAGCAGGCCATGGCCCCGGTACACGTCCACGCGCCGCACCGCAAAGGGGTTGAACTGGTACCAGTTGGTAAAGCCGTCGTCGCGCGCGCGCCGCACCGTCCAGCCGAAGTCCAGCGGATGCTGGCCCAGCCAGATCCAGGTGGCGTTGCCGTTCCAACTCCACTCGCCGTAGTAGCCCGCCGTCAGGTCCAGGCTGTCCCGGCTCTGACTGTCGAAACGCTCCCGCACAAACGCCGCCCGGTTGCTCACCATAAACCGCTCGTGCGGGCTGTAGCGCCACCCCAGGTTCGCCAGCGTGAAGTGATAGCTGGAGGTCATGACCGAGTTCACCCCCAGCCGGCTGCGGTTCCGCGTTCGGTCGAGGTCCGAGAGTCCATCCACCACGCTGAGGCTCAGGTGGTGCTTCCGCCCCAAATCGTAACTCAGCTTGCCCTGCGAATCGAAGAACCCGAAGGCCAGCGTAGGCTCCGACTTGGCGGTGCGCTGGATGATGTATTGGAGGTAACTCCTGCGCACCCCCGCCATCCAGGCTCCCCGCCGAGTCTTGCCCAGCGGCCCTTCCGCCATCACCCCGGCATTCGACGCGCTGGCCGCCACCCGCACACTCCGTTGAACACGGCTGCCTTCGCGCGTGTGCACGTCCAGAATCCCCGCCGTGCGGTCGGCGTAGCGGACCGGAAACGCCGCGCTGTGCAACGCCAGGCTGTCTACCATGTCGCCGTTGAAGATGGTCATCGAGCCGGTGGCGGCCTCCCCCTGCACTGTGTGGAACGGGGTGTGCAGCAACACGTCGTCCAGGTACAGGCCCACCCGCCGGTACTCCGCGCCCCGCACCGAAAACCGGCTGTCGAAATCGTCGTTCGAGGCCACGCCCGGCAAGCCCTGCACCGCACGCAACGGATCGTCAGCCAGCACGCTGGCCAGGTTCTTGGTCTCGTTGCCCTCCAGCGTCAACTGCGACGGGCTGTCCTGCCGCGCCAGCTCGAACGGGTCCGCGCGCACCTCGATCGAGTCGGTCTGCCGGAAGGTGTCCGGGCTGAGGGCAACCTCGAACTCCTTCACTTCCCCAGCCGCCAGCGAGAAGCTTTTCTTCAGCAGCCGGTAGCCCACCGTGGAAACCTGAAGAACGTACTCGCCAGCTTCGACCCCCGTGAACTCAAACCAGCCCTGATCATCCGTGACCGCTTGGAAAGGGCTGGCGGTCAACTGCACCCGCACTCGGGCCAGCGCCTCGCCGCTCTGCGCATCCAGTACCCGCCCGCGAACCTGTGCTGGAGCCTGCCCGCAGGCTACTAGCGTGAGACAGAGGAGAGAAAGGCGCCCGAGCTTCAAGTGGGGATTATAGCTGGTTCCTTTTGACTTTTGCCGTGGCCCTGCTGCAAGTCTGTTTGGTTCCGGCCTCTCCGGGCCAGCGGGCGAATGGCCCTTACTGCCGCAGCACGTAAGAGCTCAACACCTTCAGGTAGTTGGCCCGCAGGAAGGCGTTCGGGTGCGCCACCGAGCGCTGGCTCATGCTGCCCTGCATCTGGCGGATGGATTCGTACTCGTGCTCTTCCATCCAGGCCTTCAGCTCCGAGAGCACCGTGGCCAGATGCTGGATGCCGTGATTCAACAGGGCCGACGTCATCATGGCCACGTTGGCTCCCGCCATCATGGCCTTGAGTACGTCGTGGGCCATGTGGACGCCGCCGGTAATCGCCAGGTCTGTCCGGACGCGCCCGTACAGAATGGCCACCCAGTGCAGGCGCGTTAGTAGCTCGACCGGAGTGCTCAAGTGCAGGCTGGGCACTACCTCCAGGCTGTCCAGGTCAAAGTCCGGCTGGTAGAACCGGTTGAACAGCACCAGCCCGTCCGCGCCCGCCCGCGCCAGCCGGTGCGCCAGGTTCGCCGTGGTGGTGAAGTACGGCCCCAGCTTCACCGCTACCGGAATGCTGATACTGGACTTCACCTCGCGAACCAGGTCGCAGTAGGCCTGCTCGACCTCCGCCGAGGTCAGCTCCGGATCGGTGGGGACCGTGTAGATGTTGAGTTCCAACGCGTCCGCGCCGGCCTCTTCCATCTTCCTGGCGTACCGGATCCAACCGCCGCTGGAAGAACCGTTCAAGCTGGCGATGATCGGAATCTTTACCGCCGCCTTGGCCTTGGCGACGTGCTCCAGGTAACCCTCCGGCCCCAGGTTGTAGCCGGTCAGGTCGGGGAAGTAGGAGAGCGACTCGGCGTAGCTTTCCGCTCCATGGGAGAGAGCCAGGTCCAGGTCGTAGCTTTCCACCGCGATCTGCTCTTCAAACAGCGAGTGCAGCACCACCGCTCCGGCGCCGGCCTCTTCCATCCGCCGGATATTCGCGATGTCCTCGCACAGCGGCGAAGGCGACGCCACCAGAGGTGTCTTCAGAGTAAGGCCCAGGTATTTTGTCGTCAGATCCATGGCTATTGCTCCTCCTTCGTGGCGCTCTCACCCGGGTTGGCGGCGCCGACCGGCTCCGCCACTCCCTGAGCGGGCATCGCGGCCAGGTACTCGTACTGTTTCCAGCGCCGGCGCACGTCCTCCTCGGCCAGCTCAAGCAAGTGTTTGGCCGCCTCCGGCTGGCTCCGTTTCAGCACCGAGTAACGCGTCTCGTTGTAGATGTACTTGTCCAGCGGCAGGGTGGGCGCCTTGGAATCCAGTTGCAGGGGATTCTTGCCCTGTTTGATCAGGTCGGGATTGAAGCGCAGCAGCGTCCAGCAGCCGGATTGCACCGCCGCCTTCTGCTGCTCCAGCCCGTGGATCAGCTCGCGACCCTGCGCAGCTCCGGGCGTGATACCGTGCGCGATGCAGTGGCTGTAGGCGATGATCAGCGACGGCCCGTTGTAGGCCTCCGCCTCCAGGAAGGCCTTGACGCACTGCATATCGTTGGCGCCGAAGGCCACCCGGGCCACGTACACGCTGCCGTAGTTGATGGCCATCATCGCCAGGTCCTTCTTGGGCTGCGGTTTTCCGCCGAAGGCGAACTTGGCCACCGCGCCCAGCGGCGTGGATTTGGAGGCCTGCCCGCCGGTGTTGGAGTAGACTTCGGTGTCCAGCACCAGCATGTTCACGTCGTAGCCGGAAGCCAGGACGTGATCCAGCCCGCCGTAGCCGATGTCGTAGGCCCAGCCGTCTCCGCCGACCACCCAGACGCTCTTCTTCACCAGAGCGTCGGTAACGGCCAGCAGATCGCGCGCCTCTAGCGCGTCGATTCGCTTCAGCTTCTCCTTCAGCAGCCGAACCCGCTCGCGCTGCTCCTGGATGCCTTGCTCGGTGGACTGATCGGCGTTCACCAGCGCGGCGACTAGTTCGTCACCGACGACAGACGCCAAGCCGGCCAGCAGATTCACGGCGTAGCTGGCCTGCTGGTTGAGCGCCAGGCGCATCCCCAGGCCGAACTCGGCGTTGTCTTCAAACAGGGAATTGTTCCAGGCCGGGCCCCGCCCTTCCTGGTTGAAGCAGTAAGGAGTGGTGGGGAGATTGCCGCCGTAAATCGACGAGCAGCCGGTGGCGTTGCCGATTAGCGCCCGATCGCCGAACAACCGCGTCATCAACTCGACGTACGGCGTCTCGCCGCAACCCGCGCAGGCGCCCGAGAACTCGAACAGCGGCCGCAGCAACTGCACGTCCTTCACCTGGGTCAAGCTGAGTGCGCCCCGATCCGTCTCCGGCAGCTTCAGGAAGAACTCCCAGTTCACTCCCTCCTGTTCGCGCAGCGGCGGCTGCGGCTCCATGTTGACAGCCTTGTGCTTCACCTCGGTCTTGCTCTTGACCGGGCAGACCTCGACGCACAGCGCGCAGCCCGTGCAGTCCTCCGGGGCCACCTGCAAGCTGTACTTCATGTCTTTGAACTCGCGCCACCGCGCCGCAGCGGATTTGAAGGTGGGCGGCGCGCCGGCCAGGTGCTTCGGGTCGTACACCTTCGCGCGGATTACGGCGTGAGGGCAAACCAGCACGCATTTGCCGCACTGGATGCACAGCACCTCGTCCCACACCGGGATCTCGAGCGCGATGTTGCGGCGCTCCCATTGCGCTGTGGCGGTCGGGAACGTGCCGTCCACCGGGAACGCGCTGACCGGCAACGAGTCGCCGTCGCCCGCATAGATCGGGCCGAGCACCTTCTGGACGAATTCCGGAGCTTCCCCCGGCACCGCCGGCCGCATGTCGAACGTGGCCGTCACCTGGCCCGGCACCTTGACTTCGTGAAGATGACCCAAGGCGGCGTCCACCGCGGCGAAGTTCCTTTGCACGATCGCCTCGCCGCGCTTGCCGTAGGTCTTCTGGATCGCGCTCTTGATCGCTGCAATCGCCTCCTCGCGCGGCAGAATTCCGCTGATGGCGAAAAAGCAGGTCTGCATGATGGTGTTGATGCGCGTGCCCATGCCAGCTTCCAGAGCCACCTTGTAGCCGTCCACCACGAAGAAGCGCAGCTTCTTGCCGATAATCTGCTGCTGCACCTTGCGCGGCAGGTGGTCCCATACCTCATCCGGGCCGTACAGGCTGTTCAGCAGGAAGGTCGCGCCAGGCGCGGCGGCCTTCAGCATGTCAATCCGTTCCAGAAAAGTGAACTGGTGACAGGCCACAAAACTGGCCTGGTTGATCAGATAGCTGGAGCGGATCGGCTTGGGGCCGAACCGCAGGTGGGAAATGGTGATGGCCCCAGCTTTCTTCGAGTCGTAGACGAAATAGCCCTGGGCGTAGTTGTCCGTGTCCTCGCCGATGATCTTCACGGAGTTCTTGTTGGCGCCCACCGTTCCGTCGGCGCCCAGGCCGTAAAACAGCGCGCGCACCGTCTGCGGGTGCTCGGTCGAGAACTCCGGATCGTAGGCTAGGCTGGTGTGTGTTACGTCGTCCTCAATCCCGACCGTGAAGTGATTCTTCGGGTTCGGCTTCGACAGCTCGTCGAAGACTCCCTTGACCATGGCCGACGTGAATTCTTTCGAGGAGAGGCCGTAGCGCCCACCGACGATCCGCGGGAAGCTGGAGAACGGCGCAGCGCCTCCCGCCACGGCTTCGCTGACCGCCGTTACCACGTCCATGTAGAGCGGCTCTCCGGTGGCCCCGGGCTCCTTGGTCCGATCCAGAACCGCAATGCTCTTCACCGTCCTGGGAAGTGCCGCGATGAAGTGCTCGACCGAGAAGGGCCGGTACAGCCGCACCTTCAGGAGACCCACTTTTTCACCGCGCTCCACCAGGAATTCCACCAGTTCATGCGCCACTTCGGCGCCCGAACCCATCAGCACCACTACGCGATCCGCATCCGGCGCGCCCACGTAGTCAAACAGATGATACTCGCGCCCGGCCACCCGGGCGAACTTATCCATCACGTTCTCGACGATGGTGGGGCAGGCCAGGTAGTAGGGATTGATGGCCTCGCGGGCCTGGAAGAAGACGTCCGGGTTCTGTGCGGTCCCCCTTAGCACCGGCCGGTCGGGCGACATCGCCCGCGCACGGTGCGCTCGCACTAGCTCGTCGCTGATCATGGCGTGCATGTCCTCCATGGTCAGTTCCTCGACTTTGGCCACCTCGTGCGAGGTGCGGAAACCGTCGAAGAAATGCAGGAACGGCACTCTGGATTCCAGCGTGGCGGCCTGCGCGAGCAGCGCGAAGTCCATCGCTTCCTGCACGGAGTTGGAGGCCAGCAGGCCCCAGCCCGTCTGGCGCGTGGCCATCACGTCGCTGTGATCGCCGAAGATCGACAGCGCATGCGTGGCCACCGTCCGCGCCGACACGTGGATCGTGGCTGCGGTCAACTCGCCCGCGATCTTGTACATGTCCGGGATCATCAACAGCAGGCCCTGGGCCGCGGTGAACGTTGTCGAGAGTGCGCCGGCCTGCAGCGCGCCGTGCAACGCCCCGGCCGCTCCGGCTTCGCTCTGCATCTCGATCACCGTGGGCACCGCGCCCCAGATGTTCGGTTTCTTCTTGGCGGACCACTCGTCCGCCCATTCTCCCATCGGAGAGGAAGGCGTAATCGGATAAATGGCGCAGACTTCGTTGACGTGGTAGGCCGCGTAGGCTGCCGCCTCGTTACCATCGATGGTTACTTTTGGTCTTGTCATTTGAGTTCAGTCTTTTTGGGAGTGAATCCGTTGGCTCGATCTGAGCGCGAGTTCCGTTAAGTTCCAGTATAGGATCTTTTCCTCCGCTTTTCTTGCCGTGAGCCGGGTGCGGCTGCCTGGACACCATCCGGGTTGGGCCGCCCAAAACCGCCGTCCTGCTTTTCCAAGCGCCTAGCTACAAAATGCCGCAGCAGCAGCCGCACCGCGTCTCGGCTAAGCGACCTCCGGGACTGCTCGCCGCGCAGGACAGTTCCGGCCGGGTGATTACATCCAGAATCGAGGGAGATATCCCGCAACCGGATTGCCGGTTTTTGCCTCGCCCTCCCCCAGCTTCTTGAGCGGGGCGGTTCGGCAAGGGGAATTCGGCTACAGGCAACGAATTTTAAAACGCAAAATTCGTCGCCAGTCCCCGAATTGCGCTGAGTCCACTGTCGCGGGCGGCAAAACTGGGGAGGGCGAGGGTTTTTGCCCCTTGCCTCCGACAGTCGAAATCCGATACAGTCTGGCAGAGTAGGCTGTCTTTGATTCTGCCGATTCCGGGAGGGAATCATGTATTGCAGAAATTGCGGCAAAGAGGTTTCCGAGCAGGCGGTCATCTGCATAGGTTGCGGCGCTCCTCCTGCCAATGGCAGGAAATTCTGCCAGAACTGCGGCATTGAGACGGACCCCGTCGCAGAGTTCTGCGTCAAGTGCGGGGCCGCTTTGGCAAGAGGGGCCGCGGCTGGATTGGGAGGCCGGAAATCCAAGCTGGCGGCCGGACTGCTGGGGATCTTCCTGGGCTGGCTGGGGATTCACCGCTTCTACTTGGGTTACACCGGCATCGCGGTCGCCCAGCTCGTGCTGGGGCTGGCAGGCATTTTTACTTGCGGAATCACCACCATCGCAGCTTCCATCTGGGGCCTGGTCGAAGGCATCATGATTCTTACCGGCTCCATCTCCAAGGACGCCCAGGGACTACCCCTGGCGGACTGAGCCTGGACATGCGTCACCGAATCTATCACGCCCTGTGGGTGGCACGGCCGCTTTTCCTCGTTCTGGGTTTGGCCTGCTTCGCCGCCATCCCAACGGCTTGGTTGGAGCGCGCTCCATCTCTGTGCACCTACCAGCGATTGTTTGGGATCCAATGCCTGGGCTGCGGGATGACTCGAGCCATTTCCTGCCTCCTGCATGGAGACCTCGCAGCCGCGCTCGCCTACAACAAACTGGTGATGGCGGTCTTCCCGCTGATGGTGCTGCTTCTGCTGAGGGATGTCGCTTCCCGTTACCGCTACTTCAGAGGCTCATAGAAAAGGAGGGTCGTCATGCAAGTCCTCAGCCTGGTTTGGGGGATCCTGGCCATCTGCGGGATGGTGGTCGCCTTCTTCCCCTGCCTCGGTTCTCTGAATTGGATCAATATTCCATTCTCGGTGGTCGGCCTGATCATCAGCATCATCGCGCTGGTGACCTCTCTGGACCCCAGGAAGGGCGCCGCCATCGCGGGCGTGGTGCTGTGCGCGGCCGCGGCCTTCTTCGGATTCATCCGGCTGATCCTGGGTGGCGGAGTCCTCTAGCCGGGGAAGCCGGGGCACAGCTCAGTCGTGCCCTCCCCCAGATTCACACCCGGTGCCTTCCCGGTTCGCGTAATTCGGGGACCGGCGCGAATTTCGCCGCCGTCGCGAAATTCGTGGCCTGTACCCGAATTACCGTCCCCGCATTGGTCCGGTCAAAGAAACTGGGGGAGGGCAAGCAGCTCAGCCGCTTGCCCTCGGGCGCCGATTCCGATAGAGTCTGACAGGTAGAGATGTTTTCCGTCTCTCGCAGCTTGAAACCGGAAGGAGCTTACGATGTCCGCTCTCACTTTCTTTTATCCCGTGCTGGACGCGCTCAGCAGCGGGAAAGTCATCCGCAAGGCCGTGACGCTGGCCCTCCAGGTTCTCGGCATCCTCACGGTGCTGGGAGGACTCTATGCGCTCGTTAACATCCTCAAAGTATCTTTCCAGGCGCCTACCACGGAGTTCACCCTCGGTGGGCTGCTATTGGCCCTGATCTTTCTGGCCGCCGTAGCCTGCGTGGCGGAGATCTTCTTCTACCGCGCCGGCAAAGTCAAGGAACTGGTGGATTCCCCCTTCACGGTGATTCCGATTGTCTCCATCCTGTTCCGCGCGGTCGGAGAGATCTATGCAACTCTCTGCGTGGCCATCGGCGTGGGCGGGTGCCTGTTTGTCTGGCTCGCCAAGGCCAACCCGCTGTCTCTTCTAGGGGGATTGGGCGAGTTCATGCCCACGATCCTGGCCCAGGAGACTTTCGTGGGCGGCCTGTTGTTCATGGTCTACTTGTGCCTGGTGGGGTTTGTGATGCTGGTCGTGTTCTACTTCCTCGCCGAATCCACCCTACTTCTGCCGGATATCGCCATGAACATTCGCCTGCTCCGGGGAGCAGTGGCCCCAGCCGCCCCGGCGGCGGCAGCGCCCCAGCCCGCGCCGATGCCCCAGGCCGCACCCATGCCCCAGGTCGCACCGGTCCCGCCACCCGCCCGACCGGTCACTCCAAGATGCCCGTCCTGTTCCGCGCCGCTGGATCCGGGAAGCGTGTTCTGCGGGAATTGCGGCGCGCGGGTGGTCTGATCCCCATAGCGATGAACCATCCAGTAAAGACCCTCTTGGCCGGGGCTGTCGTCGTCGCGCTCTCCCTGCTGCTGACGGGCTGCCTCGAGGTGCAGTTGAAATTCGACCTTCGAGACACCGGCAGCGGCACAGCGACGTGGATTATCGAAATCCCTAAAACCACCGCCGACACGCTCGGCCTGACCACCGACAAGCTGAAGGCGGAGCTTCTAAAAGACAGCCAGTTCCGGGGCCGCAACGTGCAGATCACCGCCGGCCGGGCCCCCAACGGCAACCAGATCCTGACCGCGGTGGTTCCGTTCGAGAACGTGCAGGAGATCAGTGCCAAAGATTTGGCGATTGAGTTCCAGAAGAACCCCGACGGGAAGCAGTGTTCGTTTCGGATCGAGGCCGCAGGCCGCCCAGATGGTGCCGCTGACGATCAAAGTGGAGGTGCACATGCCGGGAAAGATCGTCAACTCGAATGCGGACTCGGTCAGCGGCAACGTGGCTTACTTTGACAGCCTGCACCGTCCGGGCGGCATCGCGGTGCAGTCTGAAACCGGCGGCTTCTTGTCTGGCAGCATGATCATCCTGTTGATCGGCGGCGTAGCGGCACTGGCGGCGATCCTCGTGCTGGTGATGCGGACCAGCAGGAGAAAAGCAGCCCCCGGCACAGTGGCAGCCTCCGCCACCCTGCGCTGCGCGCGCTGTGGAAGGGAAAACAGCGCTCCCTCGAAGTTCTGCCAGGGTTGTGGAAGCCCGCTTGCCCCTCCCGTCGCCGCCCCGGCTCCGGCCGCCGGCGCCGGCGCCGCTGAACCCGTCATGAGTTGTCCGAAATGCGGCGCCGCCGGAGCGCCGGGGAAGAAGTTCTGCGTCGGCTGCGGCCTTCCGCTGCTGCCTGGAGCCGTGCCGGCCGCCCTGCTTGTTTCTGCTGCGCCTTCGCCGCCGTTTGCTCCTGCTCCGCCTCCTCCAGCCACCCTGTATGTCTCCGCGCCTCCGCCGCCCTTTGCTCCCTCGCCACCCGCTCCGGAGGCCGCGCCGCAAGGGCACGGCGTGCGAACCGCCCTCCTGGTGGCCAGTCTGTTGCTGCTGGTTGGCGCGACCGGCCTGCTCATCTACAAGGTCTCTTCCCAGAAGGACACGCCCGCTGAGGTGGCTCAGAAGCCCTCTGCGCCTGCTGCGACAAGCCCGGCGCCAGCGGAGGTGACTCCGCCCGCGGCTGTCCCCGGGGCCGCGGAACCTCAGACGGCAGCCCCGCCCCCACCGCCGCAGCAGGCAGCCGAGCCGCCGGTTTCAGCCAGCCCACCGAAGCGTCCATCCCCAGCACCCCGGACCGGCTCGCCACGCTCGTGGTCGCCGCCCACTTCGCTGCCGGTCGAGTCTCCGCCGCAGCCGGAGACCCAAAGCCCGCCTGTTCCGATACGCGAAGCTTCGCCCGCACCGGTGGCTGCGCCCGAGGCCCCTCCACTACCGCGCCAGCAGATCGAGATTCCGCGGCCGCAGCCGTCCCCCGGACTGGGGGCCGGGCCAGTCCGCTCCACGCCGGCCTACAGCGGCCCGCGCTCTGGTGTGATCATTTGGTCCGGACAACTGGAGAAGAACGGGCTGGTCGAAATCAACGGACCGACTGCCTCCTTCGGCTCGCTGCGCGGCGAGCTGCCGGGCGTGGCGGTACTCGTGGACATCGATCCAAAGGACATTGGCGTGGCCGAGGCGCCCAGCCCCCAGAATGGCTGGAAGCGCCTGGTCCTTCGCAGCCGCACTCGCAAACACTCCGTCGTCACCATCCGGTGGACGGTGGTTCAATGAAAGGAAACGCATGAGAATCTGTAACCTGTTCTGGGCAGTGCTGACCCCGGTGCTTCTGGCTCCACTTCCGCTCCAGGCTCAGACCATCCCGCCGGATTCCGAATTCCACGCCAAGCTGCTGGCGCCTCTGAGCACCGAGACCAATCGCAAGGGCGACAAAATCACGGCGCAGGTGGTCAGCCCCCAGGAATTCAACGGAGACATCATCGAGGGCGAAGTGAGGGAATCCAAGAGCGGCGGCAAGGTCAAAGGCCGGTCGGTTCTCAACTTCACCTTTCAGACGCTGAACCACGCGGGCGCCCAGGTGCCCATCCAGTCGCAGGTCAAATCGGTCGCCAACTCGAAGGGCGTGCAGAATGCCGATGAGGAAGGCCGGGTGGTGGAGAAGAAGAACAACCTGGGCAAGACTGCCCTGGCGACAGGCATTGGCGCCTTGATCGGCGCCGCAGCCGGCGGCGCCAAGGGAGCCGCTATCGGGGCCGGGGTCGGAGCGGCAGCCTCCCTGGTGTTCATCCAAATGGCTGTGAAAGGCGCCAATGTGACCTTCGCACCGGGCAGCGAATTTGTCTTGTTGGTGAAGGAAAGAAGGAGTCGGGCACGGAGCAATAGCCGCGCCGGGCTAGAGAGTTTCGAGCAAAGTTCAATGCTTTTTGGGGACAAGGAGGCATTATGCCGTTTTGCGCGAATTGCGGGGCCCCGGTCGAGGGGCAGTTCTGTGGGAAATGCGGGACGCCACTTGCGGGAGGGGCGCCTCGAACAGGCCAACCCGGCGGGCCGGCGCCTCAACCGCCGGCTTCGGGCGGAGGGGCTCACCGAAAACGTAGCTTCCGCTCTCTGCTACCTGGCAGGTCTGATCACGGGGATCATCTTCCTGGTGCTGGCTCCCTACAACCAAAGCAAGACCGTCAGGTTCCACGCCTTCCAGTCCATCTTCTTCAGTGTGGCCTGGATCGTGATCTGGATCCTGTATATGATCGTGGGCGGCTTCTTGGCGTTCGCGTTACCCTACGGGCTGGGCTTGCTGTGGGGCCTGATCGGCCTGCTCGTCTGGCTGGGGGGTCTGATTCTCTGGATTCTGCTGATGGTCAAGGCCTACCAGAACCAGAAATGGGTGCTGCCGGTGATCGGCCCGATCGCCGATAAACAGGCGTAGCCGCAGACCCGCTCGGGTGCGTCTAAGAAAAGTGCGGCTGTTTTGGTTCTGGCTCTGGGCGCCCGGCCTGCTGCTGGGCCAGGTTCCCCGCATCGGGGTGATCGACTTTTACGGCCTCCGCAAGCTCCCGGAGGCCCGCGTCCGCAGCGCACTCGGGGTCAGCGAGAAAGATGCGCTCCCGCGCTCCAAGGTGGACGTCGAGGAGCGCCTCGAGAGGATACCTGGCGTGGTCCGGGCGCGGCTCGAGGCGGTGTGCTGCGAGGGCGACCGCGCGATTCTCTACGTGGGCATCGAGGAGAAGGGCGCGCCACACTTCGACTATCGCCTCCCGCCCAGCTCCAACACCACCCTGCCACCCGATCTGGTGGAGACCTATCGCAAGTTCCTGGAGGCCTTCGAACGGGTCGCGCGCAGTGGCACTGTCGCGGAGGACCTCACGCACGGTTACTCCCTGATGGCCGACCCCGAGGGCCGCGCCCTTCAGGAGCAATTCCGGGCCTTCGCCGAACAGAACGTGGAACTTCTTCACGAGGTCCTGCGGGAGGCCAAAGACGACGAGCAGCGAGCCGTCGCGGCCTATGTGATCGGCTACGCCCCAAAGAAACGCGGTGTCGTCAACGACCTGCTGTATGCGATGCAGGATGCCCACGATGACGTGCGGGCCAACGCCATGCGGGCTCTGGGGGCCATCGCCGTGCTCGCCGCGCGGGAGCCCGATAGCGACCTGCGCATCTCGCCAACTTGGTTCATCGAGATGCTCAACTCGATCGTCTGGACCGACCGCCAGCGCGCGGCCACCGCCCTGGTCAACCTCACTGAGAGCCGCAATCCCGGCGTCCTCGAGCAGCTCCGCGAGCGCGCCTTGCCCTCTCTGGTCGAAATGGCGCAATGGAAGACCCTGGCCCACGCCCTGCCCGCCTACCTGGTGCTGGGCCGCATCGCCGGCTGGTCCGATAAAGACATTCAGGACGCATGGTCAAAAGGCGAGCGGGATCGAGTAATTCTGCAAGTTGCCAGCCCCCCCAGCCGCAAGCGCTGACCTACCGCAGCCCTCGCTCCCTCAGATACCGGATTAGCTCCGCGGGATCGTCGGTGATGATGGCGTCCACGCCGGCGCGGATCAGCTTGTCCCACTCCTCGGGCGTGTCGGCGGTCCACGGGATTACCTCCAGCCCGGCGGCGTGGGCAGCACGCACCTTTTCGACCGTGACCAGCTTGTGCTGAGGCGAGATGATGCCGGCGCCGGCTTCGCGCGCCAGCGAGACGAAATCGCGGTCGCCGGATTGGTACAGCGCGGACAGGCGGATCTCCGGAGCGAGCCTCTTCATGGCGTGCAGGGTGCGGAAGTCGAAGGACTGCAGGACCACCCGCGCCCTCATCTTGTGCCTGTCGATGGCCTCCAGCAGCAAGCCCGCGAACCGTTCCGGCGAAGGCGTGTACTGCGGTTTTTCCGGGAAGATTTTGGTCTCGACGTTGAACTGAATGCTGTTCCCCTGCCCCAGCTCGAGCACCTGGTCAAGGGTGGGGACGCGGCTGCCGGGAACCGGCGTTTGCTTGGGGAACTGGGGGTGCTTGAGCGAGCCGCAATCCCAGGCGCGCAGCTCCGCCAGGGTCAGCTCGCGAATCACGCGGCTGCCGGGCGGCGCGGTGCAGATCTGCGGGTTCAATCCGGGATCGTGCGACACCACCAGCACGTCATCCCTGGTGACCGCCACGTCGAGTTCTAGGAAATCGGCGCCCGCCTGAAGGGCATGGCGGAAGGCCGTCAGGGTGTTCTCCGGAAACACAGCCCGCGCGCCCCGGTGCCCGTGCACGGCGATGCGCGGCGCGGCCATCCCCAAGGCAGCAATCATCGACAGCGCGATCAATTCCGGTTGCACTCCCCGAGTATACAGCAGGGCACTCGCATTACAGTTGCAGCCCTTTCGGCGCCAGGGGCAGCGAGCGAAGGCGGAGTCCGGTTAGAATATGCTTACGGAGGCAGCAGGTGAGTGTTGAGGAATTGCTGAGGGCAAAGCGCACAGAGATCTTGGCAGCCGCTGCCAGGCACGGCGCCTCGAACCTGCGCATATTCGGCTCACTGGCAAGGGGAGATGCTGATCGGCGCAGTGACATCGACCTGCTTATCGACCTGGAGCCGGGACGAAGCCTGCTGGACCACGCCGCGCTTGCCATCGACCTAAACAGACTGCTTGGCCGCAAGATCGACGTTGTGAGCGCACGCGGACTTCGTCCGCGGATGCGCGAGCGTGTACTCCGAGAGGCCATTCCGCTTTGAGAGACGACTCAGAACGCCTCCGAGACATCCTCGAAGCCATCGAGAGAATCGAAAAACACGCGGGGCGAGACCGTCAGGCTTTTGAGAGTGACGAACTTGTGCAGACCTGGGTCATCCACCAACTTCAGACCATCGGAGAGGCGGCTCGGCACCTGTCCCGAGGCTTCCGAAGACACCATTCGGACCCCCTTTGGCAGCAGATCATCGCGATGCGCCATATTCTCGTGCACGAATACTTCGCTCTGGATCTGGAAGAAATCTGGGCCATGGTGGAGCGCGACCTTCCGGTCATTAAACACACGATCGAAGTGATCTTGAAAGGAGCCGGTGAGACAACATAGCGTTCCTGCCGTCGTGAGCGACGACAGGGCTGTCACTCAGACACTCAATTGGCCCGCTTGGCTGTCATCTCGAAGGTGCGGTCCATCTCAGGGATGCTGACGGTGAACTTGATCTCGTCGCCGGCCACCTTGCCCTTGTAGAGCATCTTGACGTCGTTGCCACCAAAGTTGCGCGTCACCGAGAAAGAGATTTCATCCCCGCTGACCTTGCCGTCGTCGATCTTGGCTTCTCCCATGGCGCTACCGACGGTCCCAGTGAGCTTGGCGCCGTCCACTTGGAAGGCGAAGGTAGTGGTGCGACTTTGGCCATCCGGCGTGGTGAACTCGGCCTTCCACTTGCCGCTGACATCCGCCGCCCAGAGGGCCGTCAGAAGAATTGCGATCACGGCAACGCCCCGTACGAGCGCCCGAATTCTCATTTTGTCTCTCCTTTCTTGAGCTATGGAGCGCAGGCCGGAAATGCTACAGGCCTTACGCCGATAACAGACGATCCAGCAGCCGTTTGGCGGCTTGGATCCCTTCGAACTCGGTGAGCCGGTTGCCTTCGTACTCGATCCCGACCCACTCGTGGTAGCCGGCTTCCAGCACGACCTTCATCATCCGGTTCATGTCGATGGTGGTCTCCCCGCCATCCGGGCCGAAGTCATAGCACTTGAAGCTGACGCCCTTGGCGTAGGGCATCAGCTTGCGTACCGCCTCGTAGCGGTCGATCTCCTTGGGGAAATTCCCGAAGTCGGGCAACGTGCCGAAGTTGGGCAGGTTCACCAGCTTCATGAGCCTGACCACCACGTCCGGGTCGGAGGAAATGCCTCCGTGGTTCTCGATGATCACGTTGATCTTGTACGCCTGAGCGTACCCGCAGAGATTGTTGAAACTCTCGGAGCAGCGCTTGACGAAGTCGTCGATCTCAGCCGGAGTCGAGGGCTGCTTCTCCGGATACATGTTGGTGCGGATGGAGTGGCAGCCCAGTTCGGCGGCGATCTGGACCCACTTGCGGTGATTCACTGCGGCCTGCATGCGGGTGCCCCGATCGGAATGGCCCATCATGCCCTCGCCGTCGCACATTAGTAGCACGCCCTTGGTGCCGGTCTTCTGCATGTTCAACTTCAGCCGCCGGATGTAGTCCTCGGTGGGGGCTTCCCACAACCCATTGACGAACTCCAGGCCCTCGATGCCGAACTGCTCGCGGGCGATGCGCGGGAAATCCAGGTTGGTAATCAGGCGCGAGCCAATGGCCCGGTGAATGGACCACTCGGCCAGCGAGATGCGGAATTTCTGCTCAGCGGCCCGCGCGGGAGCGCTCGCAAGAGGAGCAGTAGCCAGTCCTGTGCTCTTCAGAAAAGTGCGGCGATTCATGCCTCCTATACTAGCAATTCCGGCGGCGCGGGAGCCTGGGAAACCCGGGGCCGTGTGTGACCGTGGGGCGGCAGGTTTTTACGCTTCCGCAAACTGCCTCCGGAGACGCCTTCAAGGGCTTGCCCTCACCCATTTTCCTGAGCGGGGCGGTTCGGCAAGGGCAATTCGGGGACAGTCCTCCATGAGGTAGCCCTCAGCCGCCAAGATGACAATGGGGAGATCCGCGCCAGTCGCCGAATTACGCGGGTTAGTGCGGGGGGGTAATTCGGGTACAGGCCACGAATTTCGCGAAAGCGGCGAAATTCGCGCCAGTCCCCGAATTACGCCGGTTACCGCAGATGAGAATGGCGAGATTTTCGAGAGAGGCCTGGATGAGGCAGCCCTCAGCCGCCCAGATGAAAATGGGGAGATTCGCGCCAGTCGCCGAATCACGCGGGTTAGTGCGGGGGGGTAATTCGGGTACAGGCCACGAATTTCGCACAGGCGGCGAAATTCGCGCCTGTCCCCGAATTACGCGGGTTGGCGCAGATGAGAATGGCGAGATTTTCGAGAGAGCTCCGGGGGCAGGCAGCAGCACGGCACTTTCCGGTCGCGGACTTCCTCATGGACCAGCTTCCCGCGAGGTGGCGCGATAGCGGCCGAGGCGCCGCCTATTCGGCCAGCAAGCGCTCCAGCAGGTCCTGCACACCAAGTTGCGGCGCCCACTCTCGCAGGTACTCCAAGTCGAGCGCCGGGCCTCGCACGCGGACGATTCCCCGCAGGTCGTTCCACTGGCGCTCGGAGGTTTCACCGCCGACGCGATACCACTCCAGCTTGGCCAGGAGGGTGTCTTCCGCCGTGGCCACCGCGCAGCGGATGGACACATTGCCGAACTGTGTCGCTTCCGCCATCAGCCGGCGCCGTAGCTGGCTCTGGTGGTACGGATCCGGCAGAGCCGGAAAGATGTCGAACTTGAAAGTGCTGGCGTGCGACCAGGTCAACATCCATGGTCGGGCGGGCAATTCCGTGAATGGAACTGGCGACCGAGCCGCCGACCATGTAGGGAATGGCCAGGCCGTCGAGAACTTCGACCAGGCGCTTAAGGGCGTCTGCCGGGGTTATCATCGAGCGCAGGCTCCCAGCCGTAGGCGCGGATCATCAGACTCCGATCCAGGTGGCGCGCCGCTGTC
Organism: uncultured Acidobacteriota bacterium; assembly: GCA_963725415.1. Taxonomy (GTDB): domain Bacteria; phylum Acidobacteriota; class Terriglobia; order Bryobacterales; family Bryobacteraceae; genus CAVRZY01. Next base: position 29,458 of record CAVRZY010000022.1, read on the forward strand.
CTGAGGAAGATCTCCCGCTCGCTGGCGCGTGGATGATCCAGTCGTACGCCCGCCTCGTATATCTGCAACAGGAACCGGCTCGCCTCCAGCACGGCAAGGAGCTTGTCGCCCAAGGGCATCCGGCGCTGGAGAGACAACCACACCTCCAACGCGCGCGGATCCGTGTCCGTGAATTCCTCCGCGGGCCTCATTTCGCTTCAACTATAGCAGAGCCGAAAATCCAGATCCCGCATAGTCAGCACAGTCACGCTCACCCCACCAGTTCCCGCAAGTCGTCGATCCAGTAGTCTGGCGCCCAGCGGGCCAAGTCTTCGAGGCCGCCATAGCCGTAGCGCACGGCGCAGATCTTGACTCCGGCGCGGCAGCCGGCTTGCATGTCGGCGGGGGCGTCGCCCACCAGCAGGCAGTCTTCGGGGCGGGCGTTCAGGGCCGTCAGAGCTGCCTGGATTACGTCGGGGGCGGGCTTGTAGGGAAATCCGTCGGTGCCCTGCACGTGGTCGAAGTAGTGGATCAATCCGAAGTGTTCCAGAATGGCTCGGGCGTTGAAGGTGTTCTTGGTGGTAGCGGTGGACTTGCGCCCTCTCAGGGCCGCCAGAGCTTCCCGCACCCCCAGATACACTCGGGTCTGGCGGTGCTGCCGGGCCGGGTAAATGACGCGATAGTTCTGGATCAGGTGCTCGTACTGCTCCTCGGTGTACTCCGGAAGCAACTCCCGGAACATGTCCAGCAGATGCACCCCGACATACTTCTTCAAGCCGGAGTGATCGATGGACTGGCAGGGAGTTTCGGCGAGAACGTCGAGGATGGCGCCGCAGATGTCGGCGGCCGAGTCCAGCAGGGTACCGTCGATGTCGAACAGGTAAACAGGAAAAGCGGGGATGTGCGGCATCAGGCGGGCTGAGGTCGCTCCCCGCCCAGCACGCGGCGGCCGCCTTCCGGCCGCAGGACCTGCTGCGTCTGCCCGTGACCGCCAGCGGAGACGGCCGGCAACGACAGGTTTTCGATCAGCAGCTTGACCTCCGCGCCGTCCAGAACCTCGCGCTCCAGCAGGGCCTCGGCGATCCGCACCAGGGCGTCGGAGCGGTCGTCGATGACCTGGCGCGCACGCTCGTAAGCCCGCTCGACGGTCTTGCGGACCTCCTCATCAATCTTGATGGCGGTGGCCTCGCTGTAGTCACGGTGCTGGGCGATCTCGCGCCCCAGGAAGATCTGTTCCTCCTTCTTGCCGAAGCTCAGCGGCCCCAGGTCGCTCATGCCCCACTCGCAGACCATCTTGCGGGCCAGGTCGGTGGCGCGCTCGATGTCGTTGCCCGCCCCGGTGGTCATGTGGTGCATGAACTTCTCCTCGGCGATGCGGCCGCCCATCAATCCGGCCAGTTGCGCCTCCAGGTAGTCCCGGGTGTAGGAGTGCTTGTCGTCCTCGGGCAGCTGCATGGTCACGCCCAGGGACATGCCGCGCGGGATGATGGTGACCTTGTGTACCGGGTCGGCGTCGGGGAGCACGGCCAGCACCAGGGCGTGGCCGGCTTCGTGATAGGCGGTGTTGCGCTTCTCCTCTTCGCTGATGATCAGGGACTTGCGCTCGACGCCCATCAGCACCTTGTCCTTGGCCACCTCGAAGTCGTACATGATGACGACTTTGCGGTTCTGACGGGCGCCGATCAGGGCCGCCTCGTTGACCAGGTTGGCCAGGTCGGCGCCGGCGAAGCCGGGGGTGCCGCGGGCCAGCACCATCAGATCGACATCGTCAGCCAGGGGAATTTTCTTGGTATGCACCCGCAGGATGGCTTCGCGGCCCTTCACATCCGGGCGCGCCACTACTACGCGGCGGTCGAAGCGGCCGGGCCGCAGCAGGGCGGGATCGAGAACGTCGGGCCGGTTGGTGGCCGCCATCAGGATGACGCCTTCGTTGGATTCGAAGCCGTCCATCTCGACCAGCAGCTGGTTGAGGGTCTGCTCGCGCTCGTCGTGGCCTCCGCCCAGGCCGGCCCCGCGGTGCCGCCCCACGGCGTCGATCTCGTCGATGAAGATGATGCAGGGAGCGTTCTTCTTGCCCTGCTCGAACAGGTCGCGCACGCGGCTGGCGCCCACGCCCACGAACATCTCGACGAAATCCGAACCGGAGATCGAGAAGAAGGGGACGCTGGCCTCGCCGGCGATGGCCCGGGCCAGCAGGGTCTTGCCGGTGCCCGGCGGCCCGATCAGCAGCACGCCCTTGGGAATCCGCCCGCCCAGTTTCTGAAATCTCTGGGGCTCGCGCAGGAATTCGATGATCTCCTGCAGCTCTTCCTTGGCCTCCTCGACACCCGCCACGTCCTTGAAGGTGACTTTCTTTTGCTGGGAGGAGTGCAGGCGCGCTCGGCTCTTGCCAAAACTCAGGGCCTTGTTGCCGCCGCTCTGCATCTGCCGCATCATGAAGATCCAGAACGCCAGCAGCAGGATGAACGGAATGGCGTTGATCAGAACCGAGAGCCAGTTCCCGGAACTGGCTTCCTTGATGTCTACGTTGACGCCTTTGGCGCGGAGCAGCGAGTAGACGTCCGGGTAGTTGCTGGGGATGGTGGTGCGCAGGGCGAGACTCTCCTCTTTGAACTGGCCGTGGACATCGGCGCCGCTGACGGTCACCGACTTGATCCTGCCGGCTTCGACCTCGCTCCAGAACTCAGAGAACGTAAGCTGCCGCTCGGCCCGGGTTTTCCCGGTCCGCACCACGGTCCATAGCAGGACCACAACGCAGATCAGGATCACCCAGAATACTGCTGTCTTCACGTTGGCATTCATCGAGACCTCTTACCCGCCATGGGTAGTGCCGCCTCCTCAAGCAACATCCTGATTATAAGACGCTTATACCAGAAAGCAGGATTCCTAGTTTTCAGTGAATTCACCAATTTCCTGCACTCTCAGGACGGTTCGGCTGGCCGGGCTCGCGGCGAAATCTGCTGCCGGTCCGAACCGCGCCGCCCAGACAATTGCCTCCCCGCAGGTGATGATCGGCCACCCGCGCCGTTCCCACAATGGCACTCGCGCCCGGTGGAAGAGGAGCTTGATCTTTACCTGGCTGGTGTGCCCGACTGGTCGATATTGATCTCCCGGCCTCCAGTTGCGCAATTCCAGTGCACCGGAGACCCGCTGCCAGTCCAATTCGCTTCCTCTTGTATTATAACCGGTTCCGGAAGGCGGCTGCGCTTTTTCATCGCCTCGGAATGGTTCTATGAGTTCCAGCCCGATCGTAATACTGCTCCCCGGAAGAGCATATCGGCCGGGTACCGAGACCGTGAGGCGGTCATTGCGCCTCTCCCGCCCGCCTTGCCCTGAGGGGACCAGCCGGATCCAGTCGAACGACCGCAGCACATCCAGACCGGGGATCTGGGCGTGGCCATGCCCCTTCTCCAGCCCAGCCAGCCGGAGCACCTGCTCGACGTGCGCGAAACCGATGCGGCGCAGGTCGCCCCGGGCCAGCTCGATGGCCCTTCGAACCAGGCGCCGGGCCAGGGCTGGAGGAAGATCCTTGAGCTTTCCGGCGCGCAGGAACACCGCCGGGGGACGCACCTCCAGATGAGTGGCAGCTAGTCGCTCGACTTCCCTACCCCAGTATTGCTCCTCGTCCTGCGCCAACTGCGCTGTATGGGCCAGAGTCTGCGCCAGGGCCGGATTCCACTCCCGCATGAGCGCCGGCAGCAGGTCGTGACGAATCCGGTTGCGGGCGAAGCCCCGGTCGGCGTTCGAGGAGTCCTCACGCCAGGGGATGCCGCGCTGGCGAAGGTAGGCCAGCACTTCGGCGCGGTCAATTTCCAGGAGCGGGCGAACGAAGCCTTCCGGAGTCACCGGGCGCATGCCAGCCAGTCCGGCCGTGCCGGCGCCCCGCAGGAACCGGAACAGCACCGTTTCGGCCTGGTCCGAGCGCGTGTGGCCCAGGGCCACTCGGTCCAGGCGTCCGTCCTTCAGAAATTCCAGGAAGAACTCGCGGCGCACCCGGCGGGCGGCCTGTTCGAGATTGTCGCCGGTGGCCTGGCTGATGCCACGCACGTCAACCTGCCGGAAATACGCGCGCAGGCCCAGCCTCTGAGCCAGCTCGCGAACGAACTCGGCGTCGGTGGCCGACTCTTCTCCCCGCAACTGGTGATCCAAATGCAACACCACCAGCTCCAGTGCCCAGCGTGGGGCCAATTCATGCAGCACATCCAGCAGGCAGACCGAATCGGCCCCTCCGGACACCGCCACGCCCACCCGTTGCGCAGGGGCGATCATGCCGTAGCGGAGAATGGTTTGCTCGACGTGCTCCAACACTACCAACATTGTAGGCTGCGGGAAGAACGGGGGAGCGGGTTATCCCCTTATTCTCCTCACGCGCTCCGTTCGTTGGCGCCGCCGGTTTAGCCGACAGCCTCACTCCCCCTCACCCTCCAGAATCCGCCCGACGTCTCTCTTGCCGTGCAGGATGCGTACCACCCTGATCGTGTGACGGTCCGGCTGCAAGTAGTAGATCCGGAGAGCGGCGGCGCCGTATGCGAATTCCTCGAGCAGGAAACGAACCTGACTCAGAATGTCTCCGCGGGCGGCTGGGGAAAGGATCAGCTTCACGCGCGTTTTCTGTGTTTCTCGATGAGCCCGGCCACTTCCGTCTTCAGTTCTTTCCAAAACTTGCGGTCCAGCTCGATGCCATCGCCGGACTCGAGCCCTTCTAACAGCAGTGCTTCGAGGCGCTCCTCAGCCTCCCGGCATTCTGCCTCTCTGAGAAGCCCACGGAAGTATTCGCTAACGTTGCCGTAGCCCTTCGTTTTCACTTGCCGCTGGACGAATTTCCGCAACGCCTGGGGCAACGAAATGGTAACGGTGGTCATGCCATGTCCCTGCCGATGGTTAGCTCCGAGTCCATCGTACCAGATGTCTTAATAGATAACAACTGTTCTCATCCCTGATCCGCAATGCCTCAGTCTCGGGGACCGGACTTGAGATCTGCGAAAAGTGGGGACAGGCAGCCATTTTTCCAGTCCCAAAATGAATCTCCGCCGCTGTCGCGCAGGAAAAAATGGTGCCTGTCCCCACTTTTCGCCTCCGCGCTTGGCCTCATTGCCCCCGAGGCTATTGCAGGCCCAGTCTTTTCAGCGCGGCACGGGCTTCAGAGATCTGCGGCAGGCGCCTGGCGGAGCCCTCGAAGGGCGAGAGAAACTCGCGGTATTCGCTCACGGCCTGCTCGCGCTTGCCGGTGGCCTCGTACACCTGGCCCAGATAGAAGTGGCACAGCAGGGTCAGCAGCGGCGAGCGGGTGTGAATCGTGCCCAACCACATAAGGAGCCAGCGCTGAAGGTATAGAACACGGCGCAGCAGGTGCTCGGCGGCGACATGGTCCTTCCGGAGAAGTGCGGCCCGCGCCTCATACAACGGAATCCAGCATTCGTTCGCAACCGGAAGATGCAGCTCAGATGCTGGTGGCACCCGTGGGTCGTTGCGCTGGAGCGCGGTAGCCATCTGATTCTGGGTGCGCCAGAATTGCACCCCTGGCGGCCTCAACCATGGACGCGCGGAGGCGAACTGCTGGAGGCTGCGTTCGGCGGCGGCCGAGTCACCCTCGACGGCCTCCAGCAACGAGATGGCCAACTGTTCCTCGCCCTCCAGTCTCTGCCGGCGGGCGAAGGCGAGAGCCGAGGCGCTATCTCCCAGCACTTGCGAAATGTGGGCCAGCGCCAGAAGCGCCTGTCCGGCGACCTCGTTGCGGTTTGCGCTGGCATGCTAAACAATCGCTTTTCGATACAGGTCCCGGGCCGCCTCCAGCCGTCCCCGCGCCTCCTCCAGATGCGCCTCGTAGAACAGGATCAGTGGATCTTTCGATAGGCGGCCGTACTCCCGCAGGGTGGACTCGGCCAGGGAGAACTTCTTCTGATCCGTGTAGACGAAGGCCAGAGCAAAATGAACCCAGTAGTCAATTGACGCAGGTCCCAGTTCCAGGGAATTTTGATACGCCGGGATAGCTTCCTCGTTGCGGCCAGCCAGGAAGAAGAGGTCCCCGCGGCTGGCCGGCGGGAAGGGGTGTCCCGGCAGGAGCGCACGGCAGCGGTCGTTGGCCTCCAGCGCGGCGGCCAGGTTTCCGGTTCCGACCTGGGCGAAGGAAAGCTGGTTCCAGAGGAAATGGTCGTTGGGGTCGAGCCTCACCCCTTCCCGTAGGACTTCGACCGACCGTTCGAATCGGTCGCTGCGCATATGAGTTCCAGCCAGGCGATTGCGGTCCAGGCTTTCTCGGGGAAACTCGGCCAGCAGAGCCTCATAGGCGCGCTGGGCTCCATCATAGTCGGCTCCCATCATCGCCCGCGTTCCCTGGAGGGACAGTTGAGTCTTGCGCGGCAGACGGGACTCGATGCCGTCGAGCTTTTGCCAGATCTCATAGGCTCCTCGCTGAGGTCCGTACTGGACACGGTAGTTGGCGATTTGATACCAGGCGAGAGCGAATTGCGGGTCCAGCCGGACTGCTTCCTCGAACTCCCGCAACGCCTCTACCTGTTCGAATCTTCGGTAAGCGTCGAGTCCAAGTTGGTAGTGACGATAGGCCTCCACATTGGAGGTCGCCACCTCTTCGAGGGCGGGGGCGTTTCCGGGAAGACTCCCGGCGGGCAGAAAGCGCTCCGCCAGGCGCGCGGTAAGCGAGTCCACCATCTGGAAGACGGCGTCGATGTTCTCGCCCTCCACCTTCTCGGAGCAGAGGACCTGGCCGCTGACGGAGTCCTGCACGCGAACGTCCAGCCGGAGGCGGCTGGGGCCGATGCGCAGCAGCGCTCCGGAGACGAACGCCGAGGCGCCGGTATCGCGCGCAACCGCCTGTGCCAGGGCGGGCGTCATGGTGGGCGAGTCCTTCTTTCCGATGCGCTCGAGCGCCGCGGCGATGCGCTCGGTGGAAAGCACGTCCATGCCCTTCACCTGCGACAGGTTAGTGGTGAGCATCTCCGTGAGGCCGCGATCCAGCCAGTCCAACGCGCGGTCCTGCGAGAGATTGGTGAAGTAGAGCACCGCGATGGCCTTGCGGGTGGGCGCCGGGGCTGGACGCAAGCTGCGCCAGAACCACAGTCCCAGCACAGCAAGCAGTACGACTGCTGCGATAACGGGCCACAGCCTGCGGCGCGTGGGCCTGGGCATGGCCGTGACTGTGGGATGCGACTCGGTGTCCCGCTTTAGGCGCTTGAGGTCGGCGCGCAGCTCCGCGGCCGACTGGCAGCGCACCTCCCGGTCCTTCTCCAGCGCCTTGCTGATGGTCTATTCCAGCCCAGCAGGCAGGGCCGGATTCAACTCCCGCACCCCAGCGGGCCGCCGGTTCAGAATCGCATCGTGAATCACCGCCGTGGTGGTCCCCGCAAACGGCCGCCGCCCGGTGGCCATCTCGTAGAGCACCGCCCCGAACGAGAACAGGTCGGTGCGCGCGTCCAGTTCCTGGCCCCGCGCCTGCTCCGGCGACATGTAGGCGATGGTCCCCACCGCCGTCCCCGGCGAGGTAAGGGCCTCTTCGAGCGTCAGCGTGGGCGCCTCCGGCCCCAACCGCCGCTCGGCCACCAGCTTCGCCAGACCGAAGTCCAGAATCTTGGCTTCTCCGCGCTCGGTGACAAAGATGTTGGCCGGCTTGATGTCGCGGTGCACGATACCCTTGCGGTGCGCCGCCTCCAGCGCATCGGCGATCTGAATGGCCAGCTCCAGCAGTTCACCGGTCTCCAGCGGCCGGCGCCCGATTCGCTGCCTAAGCGTCTCGCCCTCCAGCAACTCCATGGCAATGAAGGGCTGCCCTTCGGCCTCGTCGATGTCATGAATGGTGCAGATGTGGGGATGATTGAGAGCAGAAGCCGCCTGGGCCTCGCGCTGGAAGCGCTCCAGCGCATGGAGGTCCTTGGACAGTTCCTGCGGCAGAAACTTCAGGGCGACGGTGCGCTTGAGCTTGAGGTCTTCGGCCTTGTAGACCACGCCCATGCCGCCGCCGCCGAGTTTTTCCAGGATGCGGTAGTGCGAGATCGTACTCCCAGTCATGACAGCTTGGCGCGACGAAGCAGTTCCTGGAACCGCGGTTCGGATCGTAGCGGGTCAAATACGGGGCTCACGTTGATGTAGGGTATCCAGCTAGAGCGGGAGTCCGCGGCACTCTGCAGGCAATCCATTGCCTGCCAGGCCCTTCCCAAAGCAATGTGAACCATGGCCATGTAATAGGGGCATACGTAACGCTTCATAGAGAGCGCGACAAGTGCATCCAACACCCTCTCCGCATCCTGCCTGTGGCCCGCCTGCCCGTAGACCCAACCCAGGGTGCCCCGCTCCGCGACAGTGCCTCCGAAGAAGCTGAGGGATTTCTCGAGTGCTGCGATCGCCTGTTCGAACAACCCTTTCAAGCCGTAGGCCCAGCCTAGGAACCAGTAGATTTCATGGAAGTTGGGATCGATTCTCACTGCATTCCGGCAGTCCTCAATCGCCGCATCGTATTGGCGGGCGTGGATGTGATGAAAGGCAAGGTGCACGGTCATCTCGACGTCCAGCGGGTCGAGTTCGTACGCTCGAAGGCTCACGGCAAGAGACTCGTCCCAGCGCCCCAGCGCCACCAGCAGGTGCGAATACCAGTGGTACGCATTCGTGCAGTTGGGATTGAGTTCGAGGGCGCGCCGGAACTCCCTCTCGGCCACGGCCCACTCCCAGTCGTAACAGAGTTTGATCATTCCCAGCGAGCTGTGTGCTTCCGGGAGGCTTTCGTCCAGTTGTAGAGCGCGGAGACTGGCCTCCCTGGCCTTCGCAATCCGCTCCCCGGCCGTGAGTGCGGCATCTTCGGAAGATACAAGCGACGCATAGGCGTCAGCGAGCCCAGCGTAGGCGAGCGCATACCCGGGATCGATCGCGAGCGCCCGGTGGTAGTGCTCGAGCGCCTTCCGGTACCCATCCGGGTTCCATTGATTCCAGTGGTACCGGCCCCGCAGGTACAGGTGGTAGGCCTCGGTGTTGGCGGTGGGACGTTTCACCAGGCGCTTCTTCTGTTCCCGGTTCAGCCGCAGTTGCAGCTTCTCCGTGATTTCCTGAGAAATCTCGTCTTGCACCTCGAAGATATCGGCCCCCTTGCGCCGGTATTGCCCACCCCAGATCTGGGAGCCGCGCTGCGCGTCCACGAGTTCGGCCGAGACAATGAGGATGTCGCCACGCAGCGCGACCCGCCCGGTGAGCACCGTGCGGACATTCAGGCGCCTCGCCGCGTCGAGCGGATCGCCATGCCCTTTGAAACGGAACGCGGTGCTGCGCGCCATTACCTGCATTCTTGGCAGTTGTGAGAGCGCGCTAATGAGGCTTTCGGTGAGGCCGTCGCTGAGATACTCCAGGTCCGGATCTCCGCCAGCGTTTTCGAAAGGCAACACGGCCAGGCTTTCAACGCCGCGCGTCCCCGCCCCCCTTGGCACAGCCGCAGGATGCCGGGGGATTGAGCCGGCACGCCGAGTCGCCGGAGCCTGGCTGGCCGTTCTGCCCGAATCCCGGTCACGCTTCAACCGCCTCAGGTCTGCCTGGAGTTCTGAAGCAGACTGGTACCGCAATCCGGGGTCTTTCTCCAGCGCCTTGAAAATGATCCGCTGCAACTCGGCAGGCACGTCCGCCCGCGGCGTCCATGCCGGCGTCCGGTTCAGAATCGCCTCGAACACCACCGCCGAAGTGTCTCCCGGAAAGGCGTGCCGGCCGGTGGCCATCTCGTAGAGCACCGCGCCGAACGAGAACAGGTCCGTGCGCGCGTCCAGCGCCACCCCTTTGGCCTGCTCCGGCGACATGTAGGCCACCGTGCCCACCGCCACGCCCGGGCTGGTCAGGGCATCTTCGGTCACCGTGGGCTGGTCCGCCCGTTCCGCTGGCTCCACCGCCCACGGCTTCTCCGGCAGCAGCTTTGCCAGCCCGAAATCCAGGATCTTGGCGTCGCCGCGCTCGGTCACAAAAATGTTGGCCGGCTTGATGTCGCGGTGGACTATCCCTCGGGAGTGCGCGGCATCGAGGCCGTCGGCAATCTGAATCCCCCACTCCAGGATCTGCTCGGTGTCCAGGGGCCTGCCGGCGATCCGGCGCCTGAGCGTCTGGCCCTCTAGGTACTCCATCACGATGAAGGGCCGGCCCTCGTGTTCCTCGATGTCGTGGATGGTGCAGATGTGAGGGTGATTCAGCGCGGAAGCGGCGCGGGCCTCCCGGCGCAAGCGCTCCACCGCCTGCGGGTCCTTGACGAGGTCTTCCGGCAGGAACTTCAGGGCAACCAGGCGGCCCAGCCGGGTATCCTCGGCCTTGTAGACCACGCCCATGCCGCCGCCGCCGAGTTTTTCCAGCACGCGGTAGTGCGAGATGGTTCGCCCGACCATGACCTGGCTCCTCAGAGCAGGAGGCGTTGAGGTCTTCGCCTCCGAGCCATTGTATTCCAAAGGGTTCAGCTTCGCTCCGCCCGGCGGCAACATGCTATAAGGGAGAGTGAGCCTCGAAAGGGACTCGACCGGAATCCTTCCGACTGCGCCGAAAAGAGGCGCCAGCCCAGGAGCAATCATATGGAGCCCAAAGGCGACATCGCTTTGATCGGTCTGGCCGTCATGGGCCAGAACCTGATCCTGAACATGAACGACCACGGCTACACGGTAGTGGCCTACAATCGCACCGTCTCCAAGGTGGATGATTTCCTGAACGGCGCCGCCGCGGGACGCGGCACCGTTCTGGGCGCGCACTCGCTGGAGGAGATGGTCAGCCTGCTGAAGAAGCCGCGCAAGGTGATGGTGATGGTCAAGGCGGGCCAGGCGGTGGACGATTTCATCGAGCTGTTGCTCAAGCACCTGGAGCCCGGCGACCTGATCATCGACGGCGGCAACTCGCACTTCCCGGACACCATCCGCCGGACCAAGTACCTGGAGTCGAAGGGCCTGCTCTACATCGGCACCGGCGTCTCGGGCGGCGAGGAAGGCGCGCGACACGGCCCGTCCATGATGCCCGGAGGGAGCCCGCAGGCCTGGCCGCTGGTGAAGGATATTTTTCAGGCCATGTGCGCCAAGACGCCGGTCGGGGAACCGTGCTGCGACTGGATCGGCGAGGGCGGCGCCGGGCACTTCGTCAAGATGACGCACAACGGCATCGAATACGGCGATATGCAACTGATCTGCGAGGCCTACCAGTTGATGAAGGAAGGCGTCGGATTGACCAACCAGGAGATGCACGAGGTTTTCGCCGAGTGGAACCGGGGCGAGCTGGACAGCTACCTGATCGAGATCACTCGCGACATCCTGGGCTACCGGGACGAAAACGGTGAATACGTGGTGGACCAGATCCTGGACACGGCGGGCCAGAAGGGTACTGGCAAGTGGGGAGTGGTGGCTTCGCTAGACGCCGGGATGCCGCTGACGCTGATCGCCGAGGCCGTGTATGCGCGCTGTCTGAGCGCGCAGAAGGACGCGCGCATAGCCGCATCCAAGGTGCTCCAGGGACCCAAGGGCAAGTTCAGCGGGGACCGGAAGGCGTTTGTCGAGGACATCCGCAAGGCATTGCTGGCCTCCAAGATCGTCAGCTACGCCCAGGGCTTCATGCTGATGCGGGAGGCTTCCAAGGAGTACCACTGGAACCTGAACTACGGTGGCGTGGCGCTGGTGTGGCACGGCGGCTGCATCATTCGTTCGGTGTTCCTGGGGAAGATCAAGGAAGCCTTTGACAAGAACCCGAACCTTCAGAACCTGCTGCTGGACGATTACTTCGGCGGCGTAATCGAGAACTGCCAGGAACCCTGGCGGCGAGTAGTGATGAAGGCCGTCGAGATGGGCGTTCCGGTTCCGGCGTTCACCACGGCGCTGGCGTTCTACGACGGCTACCGCAGCGAGCGGTTGCCGGCCAACCTGTTACAGGCGCAGCGCGACTATTTCGGCGCGCATACCTACGAGCGGGTGGACCGGCCGCGCGGCCAGTTCTTCCACACCAACTGGACCGGCCGCGGCGGCGCCGTGTCGGCCAGCACCTACACGGTCTGAGGGAATTCTTCGAGGGTTCCTCCGCGTCTCCGTGCCTCTGCGGTAAATACTTTAGGGAGAACGCAACCAAGTGTTTGAGAATGTTACCGAGCTGGCGGCGAAGATCAAGCTGCTATTGATGGACGTGGATGGCGTACTTACCGATGGAAAGCTGTATAACCTGCCCGATGCGACCGGCAAGATCGTCGAAACCAAAGGCTTCGACTCGCAGGACGGCATTGCGCTCCAGTGGCTGGCCGCAAAAGGCATTCAAACCGGGGCGATCAGCGGGCGCATTTCACCCGCCACCGAGGAGCGCTGCCGCCAGTGCCGGTTCAGCTACGTTTACCAGGGGCACGTCGAGAAAATCCCGATCTTCGAGCAAATCCTCGCCAAGGCGGGCGTGACGCCAGAGCAGGTGGCTTTCATCGGCGACGATCTCACCGACGTGGTCATCATGCGGCGGGTGGGGCTGGCCATCGCCACCGCCAACGCGCGACCGGAGGCTAAGCGCTGTGCGCACCTGGTCACCGAGAGGTCTGGCGGAAACGGCGCGGTGCGCGAAGTCGTGGAACTGATCTTGCAAGCCCAGGGACGCTGGGAGGAGATTCTCGAAAAGTACGAGGTCATCCCATGAGCGAGACCGTAGGCATCCTGGTGCATGCGGCCCCCGGTCCTGGGGTTCTGCATCAGCTCACGGGAGTGATTGCCCGCCGCCAGGGCGACATCACGCTGGTGGAGATCATCGAGAACCGCCCGCCGGAGGCCCGCATCTACTTTGAAATCGACTTGCCCTCCCCTGCCGCGGAGCTGCTCGAGGAACTGCAAGGCCTCTCTGTGGTCCGGCAGGCGGTGCTAGTGAACACCTTTCAGAAGATCTACGGAAAGCGCATCATTATCATGGGCGGGGGCGCCCAGGTGGGGCAGGTGGCCATTGGCGCCATTTCGGAGGCCGACCGGCACAACATTCGCGGGGAACACATCTCGGTGGACACCATTCCGTTGGTGGGCGAGCAGGCGCTGGCGGATGCGGTCCGTGCGGTGGCCCGCCTGCCGCGCGCCCGCGCCTTGGTGCTGGCCGGTTCCTTGATGGGCGGCGAGATCGAGCGCGCCGTCCGCGAAGTCCGAGCGCAGGGCCTGCTGGTGATCAGCCTGAACATGGCCGGCAGCGTCCCGGAGGCTGCCGATTTCGTCGTCACCGACCCGGTTCAGGCGGGCGTCATGGCGGTCATGGCGGTGGCCGACACCGCCAAGTTCAACGTGGCGCGGCTGACGCGGCGGGTGTTCTAAGGAGCGGGCCGATCATCAGTCACCCGCGCGCAGTCTCTTCAACAATTGTGCGGTTGTGTACCACTCCACTCCCGCATCTTCGAAATCGCGGTCATTCGACCAAATCGGAACGTCCAGGCATAGGGCCAACGCCAGGATCTCCACGTCATCGGGATCGCGGCCCCCGATGCGCCTTGCGGCTTCGGGAACCGCCGCAGCATAGAGGTCCCCTTCAATCACTGCGACCGGCAGCGCCGCGACAGCGAGCAGCAGGACGTCTTGCGGAAGGCCCCTGTTTTTGGCCAGGTGCGCGGCGTACTCTTCCACCTCGGCGAACGTCGCCTTCGAGGTGAGCACCTCTACCTCGGGATCCTCCAAGATCAGCCTGGCCCTCCCGCCCAGGACAGCCGAAAGGAGGACGTTAGCGTCGGCGGCGAGTCTCACGGCGCGCCTTCCGCCAGGATTTGAAGTCCGCCAGGATGTCGTCTTCTCGGAGGGCCCGTCTCTTGAGTTGACGTGCCACCTCGGTGCTCAGCACGGCAAACAGCTCGCGCTTCAGTTCCAGGGGAAACGTAGCCTCCGGCCACGGAAAGAACACCCCGGCCAGCCGTCCCCGCCGCGTCACCAGGATAGGATCTTTCGACTTCAGCAGGCCGGTGGCCTGGTCCCGGAACTCCCGCACCGAACTGATGCGCATGTGGTCACCCCACGGCCCATTATACTCCTGCGGGGCGACTCTGCGGGGACGCTCGAGGACTCGTTCCGCGGGCTGCTACCGCAACGCCGTATTCAGCACGAGAGCCTTGATGCGCCGAGCCCCACTCGATAATTTTCCCGCCTGAGCATCGAAGCACGCCTGCGCCTCCGGAAGCGTGGGCCCGGGTCCACCAGGAAGCCCCCGTCAGATAAGTTGATCCGGCCTTCCCTGCGACACCAAAACCGCTTCCAGTTGTAGGGTATCCCCGTCATCACTCTCCGTTCATTCATTCTACAGGCCCGGCGCACATTGAGAACAGTGCTACGCGGCATGCGTCATCCCGGGCGGGCCCTTCGCTGGCGGATGCGGTCCGTGCGGTGGCTCGCCTGCCGCGCGCTCGCGCCTTGGTGCTGGCCGGTTCCTTGATGGGCGGCGAGATCGAGCGCGCCGTCCGCGAAGTCCGAGCGCAGGGCCTGCTGGTGATCAGCCTGAACATGGCCGGCAGCGTCCCGGAGGCCGCCGGTTTCGTCGTCACCGACCCGGTTCAGGCCGGCGTCATGGCGGTCATGGCCATAGCCGACACAGCCAAGTTCAACGTGGCAAGGCTGACGCGAAGAAACTTCTGAGGAATTCACTCATTGAACATTGAATCAATGGCTCAATGACTCAATTTTTCAGTGCTTTATTCCGCTTCCAGCCCGAACTCTCTGAGCAACTCCTTCCGCGGGGAGGGATCGTAGAGGCGAACCCAGTACCTTCCCTTGGCCAGCCTGGGCGCCAAGAAGGATACCCGCTGGTGGATTGGCCCGGCGGAGGATTCCAGGACTGGATTGCCCCGAGCGTCAACCAGTTCGAGATGGTAGTTGGAAAACTGAGGCAGTTCGGTGGAGTCGATGAGCAGGACTAGCGGTTTCCCGGCTGGCACACGAGCGTTGCCCGGGCCTTCGATGCCGCGCACGGACTCTAGCATCACGCTCACCGGCGGTGCAGTCGCTGTTCGGAAGATCCCCCGTGCACCGGCCACCACAACAACCAGCAGGGCAGTTCCCACCACAACGGAAATCCAGGCCGGCTTGGGAAGGCCCACAGCCAGCCTACGCCACCAGTGCTCGCGGACTGGCAGCGGTTCAGCTCTTAGCTTCTGGGTCGTCAGACGGGCCGCCTGAATGAAGGCGTCCGTTTCCTCAAGCCGGTCCTGACAAACCGGGCAAATCAGCAAATGCTCCTCGAAAGGCCCCACCTCGGCCTCCGAGAGCCTCCCCATCGAATACTGCTCGAGCGTTTCTTCTTGAGCGTGGCGGTCAAGAAAACTGGGCATGGCAGCGGTTTTCCCGCGCTTCATCGTGATCGCGCACCCCGTGTCCGATGGACTCAGAGTGCCCCATCGTAGCTAGTCTATCATAATCGCCAAAGTTCTCAAAAAAATGGAGGAATGGGCCGCCTTCTCAGTTTACGCTTACCCAACTGTCCAAAGCGCGCCTTGGCACGGGACTTCAGCAGGCGGAACTGAGTCTCGCTCAGGTTCATTTCTTCGCAGATCTGCTCCTGGGATTGCCCGAGCAGGTAGAAGCGAGTCAGGATCTCCCGGTCGCGGCGCGAGACGCTGCGCAAGACTTTCTCCATGATCTCAAGGCGTTGCTGCGCGATGGCGTCTTCCTCAGGATTGCTGCGGCCGTCGGAGATGCCCAGCCCGCTCTGTAGACCGGCCTGTTCTCTGCGGCTTTGGACCGCGTTATCGATGTGAGCCACCACCTGCCGCCGAACCACCGTGCGCACGAAGCCCATCAGGCGTTCCGGTTCGCGCAGGTCGCCGTCGCGGATGGCCTGGACCACGATCAAGAAAGTATCGTGCACCTTGTCGTCGAGTTCCTGGGGCCCTAGTTGACGGCACAGGTAGAACCGGATTCCTTTGGAAAACAAGGCATAAAGCTCCTCCATGGCGCGCTGGTCACCGGCCCGGATTCGAGCCACCAACTCAGGCCAGTCGGGGTTTGGGGGCGGCGAATTCGGCGCCTGCTCCTTTGTGGGGGCCTGTTCAGGCTCCTCAGACGGGCCTCCAGGCCGCAGCCCGAACTGCTGGGGACCGTTTTCGGGAGGCATGTGACATGTCGCCAGCATCCTAGCCTCGCCCGCTCCCTATCAAGAAATAAGCAGCCCAATACCTTGGAAGTGAACGCCAAGTCCGGGAGTGAAGCATTTCCAGTTGCGCCCGTTGGAGAGCCAGCCCCGGGCGCGCGAAGGAATCACTCTTACCAGGTGGGCGTAAGTGTTTGTAGAATGCGAGAAAAAGTTCTCCTGAATCGTCCGGGGTGGGCCATCTGCTGGCGACCACGGCGGAAGCACCGGCCGCCAGCCAGGCCCGGGTAAGACCCATTAGGCCAGAGCCCGGAAGCGCCTCAGCCTGCCCGGAACTGCAACCACTCAGTACCACCAGACCCAGCTTAATGCGCCAGGATGCGATCTCGAGAGGACTCAATAGTTGCGCCTCTCCGCCGGGAAGCAGGCTCAGCGCAATCAGACCCCGCTTCTGTCTAGGGATGATATGGGTTGCGAGATGGAGAACCGAAGGCCCTCTTTCGAGAGCTTTTCGAAGCGCCTCTAAGGAAGCGTCGTGGCCCTCGAGGAAGACGGGGGCAACGGAGGCTGGACTCCCTAGTCGGGCGCAGGCTCTGATCTCGCGGCCGCTGCCCGCCAAACGAGCCATCTCGAGGTGCAGTTGGCCGGAGGCGCCGCCGACCCCCGAGGGGCCGCCGCGCCAGCGGGGATCAGCCATGTTGTAAATGGGATCGCCGAGTCCAACGAAAGGGCCGGACCGCCAGGGAGCCTGGGAACCGCTTTGCGGCGTGGAAGTGAGCATATGAGCACTGGGCGTGATTTCAAGGGCATGGCGTTCGATGAGGAACAAGGGACGGCCTTGCACGGAGCCCATCACCAACGCCGGGAATGGCAGCTCGAACAGGACGTCATCCAAGGCCAATAACCAGTTCGGCTTCCTGAGCGCAGTCGGTTTAAGCCCACCCAAGAGTCCCTCATACAAGCTCTTTCCCAGCACGTAAGCGTCATCGGAACCGCCCATTAGGGCCCGGACAAAACGCCCGACCTGGTCCCGGATGCGACTGCGCGAGGGCAACCGGCAGAGCTGGAAATCCTCCCGTGTCAGCCCCCAGAGGTAGGATTCGGCCTCCCCGAGGTGGAAACTTAGGAACGCCTCATCAGGCCGCAGAATTCTCTGGGTCTCTGAGCAGCAACCATGAGGGGCTGCTGCGCGGGAGGCCGGACGGGGCAGCAGAATCCAGACCGGCCTGCTGCTCCATCTCTCCCAGCCGGTTCAACAGCCGTTGAATCCTGTCTCTTGTGGAGGGCGTGTCCTTGCTGACCAAGGAGATCTCAGCGCTGCGCAATTCGCCCAGAGTCTCGCCGTACTGCGGGGGCAGTTTGCGGCGCCAGTCCTCCGGTTCGGCCAGCAGACCGCGTAGGCTGGCAGCCCGGTTCTCCTCGGCCGCCTGGAAGGTTTCCCTGACAAGCTCGCTCCGGCCGGTCTGGGAATAGAGCAGGTTCCCAGCTTCGATGAAGGAGGAGTAAATCCCGTGGAGCCCCACCTCGAGACTGACGCGCACCGAATCGGCGGGCAGCACCTCCAGGCGCCAACGTGCGGCCAATTCGAGCGCGGCGCGAAAGTCCTCCGCCGCCTGTGCCAGCTTCCCCTGGGCCTTTCTGATCCGGCCGCGGTCGTAATAGAGCTGCCAAATCGGAACCAGAGGCGGTGAGTGCGGTGCCGCCAGGATGGCCTGCTCAATCAGTGTGCCAGCGGAAGCCAGATCACCCTGGGCCAGGCGCAGTAAGCTCAGGGTCCGGTAGGAGAGAAGGATGGCCTTGTCACGCGTCATCTTCCGGAGCCGGAAGGCTTCCAGCAGAGGGCTCTCTGCGGCAGCCAGTTCTCCCCTCAACAACAGCTCATAACCAAGCTGATTCCACGCCAGCGCCTGGGTGGCAGAATCTCTTTGCCGGTCGGCTTCCTCGATGGCTTGGTAGAAAAGGGGAACAGCACCCTTCATGTCCCCGGTTTGGGCGCGGAGCCGGGCCAGTTGGGCCAGGAACTTCGGCCGGTATTTGGAGACAAGCTTGTCGTTCAGACCAGCCAATCCCTGCTCGGCCGCCTGGAGCGCTGCATCGAACTCCAGCATCTCGAGGTATAGAGCAGAGATGTTGGACGCGAGGACGACGATCATCTCGCGGTCTGCCATCCTCTGCGCAAGCTCCCGAGCCTCGAGGTAGGCGTTCATGCCTCGGCGATACTGAAACATCCCCACCCGACAGGCGCCCAAGTTGTTGAGGAAGTGAATCTCTGAGGCGGTATCCCCTAGCTCGGTGGCACGCTGGCGGGCCTTCTCAAAGACCTCCGCCCCCTCTGAGTAACGTCTCGCCTGGAACAGGCGGTTTCCCTGATAACCCAGCTCCCGGAGCTGTTTCCTCTCGGGCGATGGCGGGGGATTGCGCAGTCGTGCTGCCGGAACGGTCCCCAAACTCCTGGTCAAGACTCCGCCACCAACGAGCACAGCGACACCCAGCAATACAGCAACGAGAGAAACCAAAAAGGCTTTGACCTTTACGAGCCGTTTGACTTGGCAGGGCGTAGGAGACACTTACCCTCTGGAAGTATTCCACCGGGAATACCTCCAGGAAATCATATCAGAGTTCTGATGTTCGATGGCAGTTTTTTAGCCTTCCACCTTTGCCTTTGCGGCCGCAGACAGTCACTTGGGGGTACCGCTTTACAAAGCCGGCGAATGGCGAGCAGGGGGATGGCGAAGTAAGCTTCCAGGGTTGGGCGCCGAGCAAGCCGGCCTGAGTGACGGCCACAGGCAACAATGCCTACCCCACTTCGGGACACTGGCGTTCAGGGTGGTACCCCGTTTCGAGAGTACCACCCCTGAACCGCACCAGGGTTATGCCCACATGGGGCAGGTTCCTTGTCTTTGAAGTGTTTATCGTGCGCCCGCGTTGCGCACCGAGGTGACCGATTGGCTTGGGACTACTCAAAAACCAGGCGGGTCGACAATGATAATGATGGGTTCTGGTTGCATGTTGTCCCAGAGGCTGGGCTGGAGGCCCATGCCTGCGTCTTGAGCTTACGGTGGAACGAGCGGATGAGGGGTCAACCTGGAGGTCTATCTGCGGGAAATAAAGGAGTTATAATCTGAGCTTTGGTGTCACCGGAGGCCGTAGCCCCGCGGCGAGGAGGGCGCTGACAAGAGACCAGATTAAGCCAGCTTCAGAATCTGGTGGCGGTCGGCTGCCTCTCGGGCAATCAGCACGATCTCGTTGACTCGATAGATGTCTTCGAGGGCCAGGGTGCCCGGTTTGCTGTTGTAGACGGATTCCAGGAAGTCTACAAACAAGGAGCCGGCAGTAGGCAGGTTCTGGATCACCTGGGGTTTTCCCTTGCCAGTCATGAGGGTAACCCCAGTGGCCGCCTGGTACTCGACGATCCCTTTCATCCCGGCCAAGCGGAGGCGATCATCGCCGTGAGTGGGTGCTGGCTCAGGGCGTAGGTAGTCCATCCGCAAGGTCGCGACGCCTCCGTTATCCAGTCGGAAGAGCGAGGCCGTGACGTTCTCCATCTCGCCGAGTTCCGGGAAGCCGATGTGGGTTTGAAAGGAAACTGCCTCGGTGAATTCCCGTCCGCTGGACCAGCGCATCAGGTCCACCATGTGGATGCCGATCCAGGGGATCGTGCCGCCGTAAGTGGACCGCTCTCGATACCAAGGAGCGCGGTCACCGAGCTTGTAGGACTTCTGGGCGCCGATCTGCGCCACCTCTCCGATCTCGCCCGCCTGGACAATCTGCTTCATGGCCAGGTAAGTAGGCGAGAATCGCATAGGCAGTAGCATCGTCAGGCGGACACCGTAGCGGGCCACGGCCCGCTTGACCCGCGCCAACTCCTCGAGTTCAATGGCCAGCGGTTTCTCGGCGACGATGTGCAGCTTGCGCTCGGCACACGCCACAATCACGGCAGCACGCCCCCCGTTGGGTCCACAGACGCCCACCATGTCGAGCTGTTCCCGATCCAGCATTCGCCGGAAATCGGTGTATTGGCGTGCCGAGCTGAGGCGCGGATTTCGGGCCGCACGCGCGGTGGCCTTGGGGTCGGCATCGCAAAGGGCGACCAGTTCCACGTCAGGCAAATTGGGGAGCGGATTGAGGATTTCCGCGGTGTGGCCGTCCAGACCTATTAGCGCGAGCCGAATCTTCCTGGGTAGCCGGAGTAGCTCGGGAGCACCTTGTGCAGAGAGCCGGGAGGCGGTCGCACCCCCCAACAAAGCGCGACGGGAGATCCAGGGGTTGCCTGCATGTTTCATGCTGCGATTGTGACACAGAATTAACCTGCGGTTGCGCACCAGCGCCTGGGCTTGATGCGCTAGAATCGGACTGGGCTATGCACATTCGCCGATTGGCCGCCCTGCTATTGGGCGGATGGCTCGCCGTTAGCCTCGCTGTGCTTTTGCTTGCCACGCAAAACTTTCGGACGGTGGACCGGTTGCTGAAGTCTCCGCCCGCCGAAGCTGCTCAAGCGATCCAGAACCTGGGTCAGGCCCAGGCGGGCGCTTTGCTGCGCCACGCGGCCTCCGAACAGAACCGCTCGTCCTCTGAAGCCTGGGAGGAAGTGCAGCTCATCTGGGGAGGTGTATTGCTACTGGTGATGTTGTGGGGAAAGCACCGCGATCTGCGGGGGCTACTCCCTGCGGTGCTGATGCTGGCCACGGTCGCCGTGATGCACTGGTTCCTGACGCCGGAGATCGCACGCTTGGGCCGTGTCGTGGACTTCATTCCAACCGACCAGCCCTCCCCCGACCGCACCCGGCTCTGGAACTTCCACGTCGCTTACTCAACCGCGGAAGCGGTCAAGTTGCTTCTGGGTGCCGTCCAGGCGGGGGTGCTGCTGCTGCATCGCAAAAGCCTCTCTGGACGGAGGGAGCGCGACATCGCGCCGGCCGTGATTCAGGACTGACATCGAGCGGCTGCCGGGAGCAGTTCCCGAAGCAGGGCTGAAGCTTTCGCGCAGAGACGCAAAGAAAACTCTTTTCTGCCTTTGCGTTCTTTGCAAGTTCTTGGCGTCTTTGCGCGAAACGTGTCTTGCCTGTCAGTCCTGGAACTTGTTTTCGCCCTCGAAGGCCGCCCAATCCAGATCTGACTTGGTGAAGTACTCCCTCCAGTTGCTGATCTTGCCGTCGCGGAGCTTCACCAGCACAATGCCGTGGCCGCGTCCGTTCATTTCGAAGGTGAATTCCCCGGCGCCAAGTTGCAGGTCCCGGTCAAAAACCACGTGGTGCCAGGTCATCACCACCGGATGCCCGATCCCTTTATCCCCACCGAAGTATTCGTATAGCGCTTCTCTGCCGTTCTTGACCAGCCCTAACGAAGCCACTGTGTAGACGGCGTCTCGCGCGAAGCAGTCGGCGGATTTGCGGGCATTTCCCTGGTTCCAGCCGTCCGCGACGGTTTGGAGCAGCTTCTTGAAGTCCGTGGCCGAAAAGGCGTTTGGATCTCTTGAGGCGGGAAGGGAGGGTGCTATCGCCAGGGCGATCAGCAGGATTGCGCCAAGGTATCCCGAAGTGCGCTTGCCCATACTTCTAAACTACAGGCTACAGGCTCCAGGCTACAAGCCGGAACTCACGCTGCCCAAAAGTACTCGCCGAACAGGCGGTCGGAGGCGGCGTCCAGTTCCTGGGTACCTAGCGGGTGGTCTCGCAGAGAGCGCAGGGCTTGAGCGAAGCGCGCCAGGTTCTGGCGGAGGCGCGCGTGGCGGGCATCGCTGACGAAGTCAATCGCCGAATCATCGCCCAGGAAGCGGGCCATCTCCCCGAAACCGCGCACGGAGCCGCGAGAGCCGCGCGCCCGCTCCGGGCGCGTTTTAGA
>CAVRZY010000023.1:0-19871 GCA_963725415.1 uncultured Acidobacteriota bacterium
CTGGAAAAAGCGGCGCCGAGCTGAAGCTCTGCCCGTCAGCATCCACGTGGCCGATCACTCCTGCTGCTGGTAGCTCCGGGCCCCTCATCAGGAGCGCACGCCTTACTTCCAGCATTTCTACTTTACCGCCAGGACGTGCCCAGAAACGAAGAAGCTGCTGGCCATGAGCGACCGCCTGCTCGCCTGCCAAACAGCCCAAGACCATCTTCATCGCCTGCCACTTGCGCAACCAGGGCAACGACCGGGCGGACCCTCAGCAAAATCGATCGTTACCCCAACCTCTACGTGGACATCTCCGCCCGTGACTACGAAATCGGACGCCAGCCTAGGAAGGCGGCCAAGTTCCTCGCACGCTACAAAGACCGCATCCTGTTCGGCACCGACATGGGCAACGCTAGGCAAATGTATCAAGGCCACGGCGGCCGCTGCTGGAAACTGCTGAACCAACACCTCCCCGGCCGCGTCTGGCGGCGTATCTACGGCCTGGAACTCCCGCCACCCGTACTCGAAAGCCTCTATCGCGGCAACGCCCGGAAGATCCTGAACTGGGAAACAGTAATAAGCCGCAAACTCGTCCGGGGCAGGGAGCGGTATCGTAAGCTCAGAGGAAACTATGCGTGCTTGTTTGGTATTGACTCTGCTGCTAGCGCCCCGGCGGCGCCCAGATGACCTTGAAGGTCAACCGCGGCGGCCCGATCGTAATCAAGACCGCCAAGGCGGAGTTCGAGTTTTCCCCCGCCGGCTATCTCCGCGGCTACCTCCTGAAAGACGGCGCACGGCTCACCCTGGACGATCCTGCCCCTACAGACACCAGCGACAGCATCCGAATCGACGGCCAGCCGCTCGGCCCCTTCAGCATCGACTGGCGCCGCGTGCGGACCAGCAGCAGGCGCGTCGAGATCCCCGCGCGCAGCAGCGGCCTCGCGCGCACCACGGTTCTCGAAGCCCTGCCGGAGTACCCTGGAATGCTGCTCTCCACGGTCAGCTACAAAAACGCCGGGGCCACGGCGCTCAGGCTGGACGAGGTCCTGACCCAGCAACACCGTCTCAACGCCTCCCTAGGACCCCAAAGCGCGCCCCTATCAAATCTGGTCCTTCCAGGGCTCCAGTCCAAGTGGGGCTGGATGACGTGGTCGAGATCACCCAGAGTTTCTCCCGGCCGAACTTGATGGGTGCGGCATTGCCCAACGGTTACGGAGGCGGGGTGCCCCTGGTGGCTTTCTGGACCGCACAGGTGGGCATGGCCATCGGCCACCTCGAGACCCGGCCCCTGGCGCTTTCCATCCCGGTGCGGGTGGCGGAGGACCAGCGCCCGCGCACCGCAGTCCGCTTGCTCCCCGAACTCACCCTGCAACCGGGCGAGAGCTACTCGACGCCCCGCACCTTTGTGATGGTCTACTCGGGTGACTTCTATGAGCCGCTGCGCACCTATTCACTGGCCTTGCAGGGCCGGGGCTGGAAACTCCCCAAGCCCTCCCAGGGCCTACGAGATCAGTTGGTGCGGCTGGGGCTACCAGTTCAACGTGACAGCCGAGCAGATGCTGGGCGTGGTTCCGAAGCTCAAGGAGTTCCGCATTAAGTGGGCCACCCTGGATGACCGCTGGTTCGACACCTACGGCGACTGGAACCCGCGTCCCGACACCTTCCCCGGCGACTCGATCAAGAAGATGGTCGAGGAGTACCACCGCCAGGGCATTCTGGCGCAGATCTGGTGGCTGCCCATCGGGGTCGAGATGCGAGGCCCCAAGTACTCATCCCACACCTACATCGACTCGAAGGTGGTCCGGGAACACCTTGACTGGCTGGTGCTCGACAAGGACGGCAAGCCCTCCATCATGGTCCGCCAACTCGCGACGCTGTGTCCGGCGTTGCCGGAGGTGCTGCAATATCACAGGAATTCACCGAGAAGTTCATTCGGGAGTGGGGCTTCGACGGGCACAAGCTGGACAACATCTACACGGTAGCCCGTGCTACAACCCGCGCACCACCACCACTCGCCTACGATTCGGTCAACGCCATGGGCGAGGTTTATCGCGTGATCTTCGAGACCACCCGCGACCTCAAGCCGGACAGCGTCACGCAGTCTTGCCCCTGCGGCACCCCGCCCAGCATCGCCTGGCTGCCCTACATGGATCAGGCCGTCACCGCCGACCCGGTCGGCTCGGCGCAGGTCCGCCGCCGCGTCAAAATGTACAAGGCGCTGCTGGGCCCGCAGGCGGCGGTCTATGGCGACCACGTCGAGCTGACCGAAGTCACCCGCCGAGCCGGGCGCAAAGAAGACACCGGCGACGACTTCGCTTCCACCGTGGGACTCGGCGCCGTGATCGGCACCAAGTTCGTCTGGCCCCAGACCGACCCCGGGTTTCGGAGAGTAACGCTGACCCCCACCAAGGATCAACTCTGGAAGAAGTGGATCCTTGGTGGGGGTCAGAGTTACTCTCCGAAACCCGGGGTCGGTCTGGGGCCAGACGAACTTGGTGCCGATCACGGCGCCGAGTCCCACGGTGGAAGCGAAGTCGTCGCCGGTGTCTTCTTTGCGCCCGGCTCGGCGGGTGACTTCGGTGAGCTCGACGTGGTCGCCATAGACGGCCGCCTGCGGGCCCAGCAGCGCCTTGTACATTTTGACGCGGCGGCGGACCTGCGCCGAGCCGACCGGGTCGGCGGTGACGGCCTGATCCATGTAGGGCAGCCAGGCGATGCTGGGCGGGGTGCCGCAGGGGCAAGACTGCGTGACGCTGTACGGCTTGAGGGCGCGGGTGGTTTCGAAGATCACGCGGTAAACCTCGCCCATGGCGTTGACGGAATCGTAGGGAGACTTGTGGCGATGGCGCGGGTTGTAGCAGGGAGCGACGGTGTAGATGTTATCGAGCTTGTGGCCGTCGAAACCCCAATCGCGAATGAACTTCTCGGTCAATTCCTTGTGATATTGCTGCACCTCGGGCAGCGCCGGGCACAGCGTGGCGAGTTGGCGCACCATGATGACCGGTTTGCCGTCCTTGTCGAGCACCAGCCAGTCGGGGTGCGCCTGGACCACTTTTGAATCGATGTAGGCGTGGGAGGAGTACTTGGGACCCCGCATTTCCGCGCCGATGGGCAGCCACCAGATCTGCGCCAGGATGCCGTCGCGGTGGTACTGCTCCACCATTTTCTTGATCGAGTCGCCGGGAAAGGTATCGGGACGGGGGTTCCAGTCGCCGTAGGTGTCGAACCAGCGGTCATCCAGGGTGGCCCACTTGATCCCGAATTCCCTGAGCTTGGGTATCACGCCCAGCATCTCGGCGGGCGTAACGTTGAATTGGTATCCCCAGCCGCACCAACTGATGTTGTAGGCCTCTTCGGAGGGCTTGGGGAGTCTCCAGCCCCGGCCTTGCAGAGCCAGCGAGTAGGTGCGCAGCGGCTCGTAAAAGTCGCCGGAGTAGACCATCAGGAAGGTGCGGGGCGTGGAGTAGGTTTCTCCGGGGCTCAGGGTGAGGCCGGGCTGCAAACTCAGAGCGGCGCGCGGGTGCTGATCGTCGGCCACCTTCACTGGGATGGAAAGCGCCAGGGGCAAGGTTTCGAGGTGACCGATGGCCATGCCTGCGCGGCCGGTCCAGAAGGCCACCAGCGGTACGCCGCCCCCGTAACCGTTGGGCAATGCCGCGCCCATCAGGTTGGGGCGGGAGAAACTCTGCGTGATCTCGAGCACGTCGTCGAGCCCCCACTTGGAGCTGGAGCCGTGGAAGGACCAGAGTTGATAGGGGCGCGCTTTGGGGTCGGTGAGGGAGGCGTTGAGACGGTGTTGCTGGGTGAGGACCTCGTCGAGCTTGAGCGCAGTGGCGCCGGTGTTTTTGTAGCTGACCGTGGAGAGCAGCATTCCAGGGTACTCCGGCAGGGCTTCGAGAACCGTGGTGCGCGCGAGGCCGCTGCTGCGCGCGGGGATCTCGACGCGCCTGCTGCTGGTCCGCACGCGGCGCCAGTCGATGCTGAAGGGGCCGAGCGGCTGGCCGTCGATTCGGATACTATCGCTGGTGTCTGTAGGGGCAGGATCGTCCAGGGTGAGCCGTGCGCCGTCTTTCAGGAGGTAGCCGCGGAGATAGCCGGCGGGCGAAAACTCGAACTCCGCCTTGGCGGTCTTGATTACGATCGGGCCGCCGCGGTTGACCTTCACGGTCATCTGGGGCGCCGCCGGGGCGGCTAGCAGCAGAGTCAATACCAAACAAGCACGCATAGTTTCCTCTGAGCTTACGATACCGCTCCCTGCCCCGGACGAGTTTGCGGCTTATTGCACTTTTTCCCAGTTCAGGATCTTCAGGGCGTTGCCGCGATAGAGGCTTTCGAGTACGGGTGGCGGGAGTTCCAGGCCGTAGATGCGCCACCAGACGCGGCCGGGGAGGTATTCGTCGGCGGTTTCCAGCAGGCGCCACCAGCCTTGATACATTTGCCTAGCGTTGCCCATGTCGGTGCCGAACAGGATGCGGTCTTTGTAGCGTGCGAGGAACTTGGCCGCGTTCCTGGGCTGGCGTCCGATTTCGTAGTCACGGGCGGAGATGTCCACGTAGAGGTTGGGGTAACGATCGAGCACCTTGCTCAGGGTCGCCAGGTCGTTGCCCTGGTTGCGCAAGTGGCAGGCGATGAAGATGGTCTTGGGCTGTTTGGCGAGCAGGCGGTCGCTCATGGCCAGCAGCTCTTCGTAAGAGGGCACGTCCTGGCCGTAGAGGTTGAAATGCTGGAAGTCGGGCGTGCGCTCCTGATGAGGGCCCAGGGGCTGCCAGCAGGAGGGGTGATCGGCCACGTGGATGTTGACGGGCAGCTTCAGCTCGGCGCACTTTTTCCAGACCAGGTCCAGGCGCGGGTCGTCGAAGTGCAGGCGCTTGTTGCGGGGCAGGGGCGGGCCGCCCTGGATTCCCGAACCCTTGTCGGAGAGCTCGCCGACGCCACGCGCGCCCTTGCTGTAGCAGCGGACCAGTTCGGCCACGGCGCGCTGGGGATAATCGGGCGCGTCGATGCCCTTGGTATCCAGGGAGCACCAGAGCTGGAAGCGGGTGGGGAAGGTTTTGAGGAACAGCTCCACCTGGCGGTCGAATTGTGCTCCGGTGGCGCCAGTGAAGACGATGGACCGCTCGATGCCGACTTCGTCCAGGGTGCGCACCCAGGCGGCCACGTCCTGCGCCGTCTTGATTTCGCTCATCGACGTGTGCGTGTGCACGTCAATGACGGGGAAGCGGGCTTTGGGCACGGAAGTTTCCGGCACCACCAGGGATGAGGCCGGGGCGTAGTCTTTGAGCAGAATCGAATCCATGGGGCCGGCCTGGACGCGGACGCCGTACTTGACGGTGGGCTTCTGCGTCTGGCCGGCGGAGGCGGCGACTAAGGCCAAAAGAAGCAATACAGATTTGTGCATGGAACCCTCTTTCGTAGCATTCCTTCACCGCAGAGACGCAGAGGACGCAGAGGTTGCGCAGAGAAAGACAATTCAGGGAATTCTCTGCGCTGCCTCTCTGTCCTTTGCGTCTCTGCGGTGAGTTGATCGCTCACAACTTTACAAGATCCCCGATTTTGACCGGGAGGCCGCCGCGTTCGATGCTGCGGTAGGCGGCGATGCCGATGAGGCTGGAGCGGGCGCCGGCGTACATATCGGCGCGCAGGCCCAGCGGGTCGGGAGCCTCCTGCCCGCGGAAGATCAGGTCGCGGATGCCGCTGTCGGCGCCGCCGTGACCACCCTCGCGGCGGGCTTCCAAATCGCGGACCACCTCCGACTTCCCGAAACTGCGGGTCAGCCGGATCTCCTGGTTAGCGAAGCCGCCCCCGCCGAAGCCGTTGGCGTCCAGCCGTCCCCGTCTGCCGTTAAACGAGATGGCCTGGCCTTCGTAGGGCAGATAAGTGTTAGCCGTGTAGGTCAGCAGGACTCCGTTCTCGTATTTCACCCGCACCGACATAGTGTCGTAGATGTTGGTGTTCTCGCGCCAGACGCAGGCATCGCGCAGATAGCCGTCCTCGCATTCGCAGTCCACGTACAGCTTCATATACTGCGAGACCTTGGTGATGTCCCAGTAAAAGCGGCACCGCTGTTGGAAGGGGCAGGTGCGGCAGTGCGTGCCGCGGAAGGGGTTGTTGCGGCCGTAGAACTTCAGCTCGCCGTTGGCGGAGACTTCTACCGGCCGGGAATCGAGCCACCAGTTGGCTTGGTCGAAGTGGTGGGAGGCCTTGTGAACCAGCAGGGTGCCCGAGTTCTCCTTGAGGTAGTGCCACCGGCGGAAATAATCGGCTCCGTGGGAAGTGTCCAGGTACTCGTGGAAGTCCACGGAGATGATGTCGCCGATGGCCTTCTCCATGAGCAACTGCTTGACCCTCTTGGCATCCGGGCTATGACGAGCATTGAAGGTCACTTTGACGTTGCGCCCGGTTCTTTTCTGTGCGTCGAGGATGGCTTGGCACTGGAACTCGTCGGTGCACATGGGCTTTTCGGTGATGGCGTCGCAGCCCAGTTCCAGGGCGCGGATGATGTAGCGATAGTGGGTGGCGTCGATGGTGGTGACGATGACGGCGTCGGGCCGGGTCTCCCTGACCATCTGGTCAAAGTCCTGGTAGGTGGGGGCGCTGACGCCGATCAGGGCCTGGGCGACCTTGGCGCGTCGGGTATTGATATCGCATAGCCCGACGATCTCGACGACATCTTTGTAATCGTCGGCCACCGGTCTTCCCCAAGTGCCGGTTCCGCGCCCTCCCGTACCCACGATGGCCACCCGAAGACGCCGGCGGCCCTGGGCACGAGCTGCTCCCTGGGCCGCCAGCGCCAGTGCGGCGCCGCTTTCCAGGATGAAATCACGCCGGGTTGTTGGCATAGTGTGTTCTCCTCGTTAGAAAAAGCAAACGCGCTAGGCACGCTGAACTCACTACCACGCGCAGGATTACTATAGCAGACGCGCGGCACAGCGGGGGCCGGGCTGCGGAGGGCAGAAAGAGTAGTAGACTGACAGTACATCCAGCGTCGCCGGTGCGGGGCGGATGAGGAGGGTGAGATGAGATTCGGCGATCAGTTGCTCAAAACGGTGGCGGTGGCGCTGGCTTGGCTGGCGCTGCCGGCGACAGCAAGAATGAGGATCGAGCCCGCGTACGCGAAACTCCCTGTGAGCTTCGAGGTCAACCGCGGGCAGGCGGCGCCGGAGGTCAAGTTTCTGGCGCGCGGCCGGAATTACGATCTGTACCTAACAACCACAGGGACGGTGCTGGCCAGCCGAGGCGGCGCGGTGCGGATGAAGTTTCAAGACGCCAATCGGGCGCCGGAGGTGGAAGGAGTTGAGCCACTGGCCGCCAGGAGCAGCTATTTCCTGGGCAGCGATCCGAGACAGTGGCGCACCAACATACCGCACTATGCCAGGGTGAGGTACCGCAACGTTTATCCCGGCGTGAGCCTGCTGCTGTACGGCGCGGCCGGGCGCCTGGAGTATGACTTCATCGTCGCTCCGGGCGCGGATCCCGGCCGCATCCGGATGGCGTTTGAGGGGGCCGAGGAGCTGCGCCTGGAGTCGAGCGGGGACCTGATCGTGCGGGCCGCGGGCGGCGAGATCCGCCAGTTCAAGCCGGTGGTCTACCAAGAAGTGGCCGGGGTTCGGAAGGCCATCGAGGGCCGCTACCTGGTGAAGGGGAGTCAAGTCGGGTTCCAGATTGGGCGGCACGACGCAAGCCGGCCGTTGGTGATTGACCCGGTGTTGAGCTACTCGACCTACCTAGGGGGCTCAGGCGGCGAGCGCATCCACGCGCTGGCAGTGGACGCTTCCGGCAATGCCTACCTGACAGGGGTCACCAACCCGACCAGCTTCCCCACCACCACCGGCGCCTACCGGGGTCCTTCCGGGGGTGATTGGGACGTGGTCGTGGCGAAGCTGAACGGCACCGGGACAGCCCTGGTGTACTCGACCTATTTTGGCGGCGGTTCCAGGGACTGGGGTTCTGCTGTCGCGGTGGACGCGGCGGGCAACGCCTACGTGACGGGCTACACTGAATCCAGCAACTTCCCCACTACGCCGGGCGCACTCCGAACCGCGAGCGGCGGAGGCAGCGATGCTTTCGTCCTCAAGCTCAACCCAACCGGTTCCGCGCTGATCTACTCCACGTACCTTGGCGGGACAAATCGCAACGATTCAGGCTACGGAATCGCCGTGGACAAGGACGGCAACGCCTACGTGACCGGGGAGACCAGTTCCTCCAACTTTCCCACCACAACTGGGGCTTACCGGACGAGTTTCGGCGGGGGCGATTGCGGGTTCCTCGGCTTCTCGATACCGTGCTACGACGCCTTCGTCGCCAAGCTGAATCCGGCGGGGGCGAGGCTGGTGTACTCGACCTATCTGGGCGGCAACAAGGATGACTGGGCGAACGCCATCGCGATCGACGCGGCCGGCAACGCTTACGTGACCGGCAGGGCATGCTCAACGAACTTCCCAACCACGCCAGGGGCCTTCCGGTCCACCTATGGCGGCGGCTATACGGATGTCTTCGTCACCAAGCTGAATGCAGAGGGCGCGGCTGCGATCTACTCGACCTATCTGGGCGGCACGAATGGAGAGGAAGGCTGGGGCATTGCGGCAGACTCGGCCGGCAACGCCTGGGTGACGGGGGTGACGTATTCCACCGACTTCCCCACATCCAATCCCCTCCAGCGGACCTTCGGCGGTGACAGCGACGTTTTTGTGACCAAGCTGAACCCCACCGGGGCCCCGGTCTACTCGACTTACCTGGGCGGCGCGAAGAACGAAGAAGGCGCGGCGGTAGCGGTGGATGCTTCCGGGAACGCCTACATCGCGGGAGGCACCACTTCGGCCAACTTCCCGCTGGCGAGACCCGCTTCAGGCTAGCCTGGCTGGAAGCTCTGACGCCTTCGTGCTGGCGCTGAATGCCCAGGGTTCGGCGCTGCTGTTTTCCAGCTATTTGGGCGGTTCCGCATACGACCGCGGCAATGGGATTGCTCTGGATTCCTCCGGCAACCTCTATGTGGCCGGTCAGACCGAATCGAACGACTTCCCGACCAGCCAGGGCGTGGTGCAGGCCGTCTACGGGGGGCCGGGAACCGATCCTGGCAGTTGGGGCCTGCGCGGAGACGGCTTCGTTGTGAAGATTGCGGATCCGGCCAGCGCCGGCGCCGCGGTCACGACTTTGTCGGCGGCCAGCTTTAGCGGGCTGGCTATCGCCCCGGAGTCCATCGTCAGCGCGTTCGGCAAGGATCTGGCCACAGCCACCCAGGTGGCCGACACCACCCCGCTTCCCACGGAGCTGGCGGGGACGAAAGTCAAGCTCGCCGACAGCGCGGGAGCCGAGCGCCTGGCCCAGCTCTTCTTCGTCTCACCGGGGCAGGTTAACTTGCTGATCCCGGCTGGGACGGCGACCGGGATTGCTACGATCTCAATCACCAGCGCAAGTGGGGCCACGACCACGGGCAAGATACGCATCGAGGCCGTGGCGCCGGGGCTGTTTTCGGCCAACGCGGACGGCAAGGGCGTGGCGGCCGCGCTGACCGTGCGGGCCAAGGCGGATGGCTCGCAGACCACTGAGCTGGTCTTCCGCTACGATGCCGCCCAGAACAAGAGGGTAGCTGTCCCGATCGATCTCCGTCCTCAAAATGAGCAGGTGGTTCTGCTGCTGTTCGGAACCGGCCTTCGGTTCAACAGCGGGCTGGCCGGCGTTAGCGTCAAGATCGGCGGCCAGGACTGCGAAGTGCTCTATGCCGGACCGCAGGGCGAGTTCGCCGGTCTGGATCAAGTGAACGTGCGCCTGCCGCGCACCTTGATCGGGCGCGGCGAGGTCGAGGTGGCTCTGAAGGTGGACGGCAAAGCGGCGAACGTCGTGACCCTGTTCATGGAAGGCCAGCCGCGGATCACCGCCGTGGACCCCAATGGCGGACGGCTCGGGGAAACCATCAACATCACCATCACCGGCGAAAACCTCGCTGACATCACCAAAGTTGAGTTCTCGCCTTCGGCAGGCATCAGCGTGACCAATGTCCAGGCGACCGCTACGAAGGTGACGGCACAGGTGAGCATCTCCGCCAATGCGGACTTCGGAGAGCGGTTGGTTTTCGTGACTTTCCCGGCAGGCACCTCCGAGAAGTTGTTCTTCCTGGTGAGACCCAAGGCGGGATCGAACGCTCCGGTGATCTACAACTTCAAGCTCACCGATAACTATCCGCAAGGGGACACGGCCATCCTGGGCGGCAGTTTTGAGTTCGAGGACCCGGACGGCGACATCGTTTACACCGGCAGCTCCCAGGGAAGCGCCACCATTCAATACAGCGTAGGGGGCTGTACGAAGACCTTCACCGGCACGTTCCTCGACAAGCGCGGGCAGAAGTCGGGCACAGTGACGTTCAGGGTCAGCTATAGCTGGAGTTCCCTGGTGTTCAGCAGCAGCAAGAACACCTTCCGGTTGATTGACGCGGCCGGCAACAGAAGCAACTACATCGAGACCACGGATAGTGGAGGATTCTGCCGGCTCGATCCGGGCCACGGCATTGACCGGCCCCTCTGGAACCTGGATCACGCTCCCGAGATATACAACGACCGCCGACGGCGGGAGTTCCCGGCGGTGTGAGGAGTCCAATGCGTTTTCGATGGGTGGTCGTTTGTGCGCTGGTGTGCGCGGGCGGCGCACAAGCCGCAGCCGCCGAGCTGCCGGGCGCGTATTTCCGGCTGATGCAGGCGGAAATGGCGCAGGTCGAGAAGGTTCTGGCCGCTGAGCCGGGGGCCGATTTGAAGTCTCTGGAGGCGCGGCGCGGCTGGCGCCACTTTCCTTCCACGCTGTTGATGGCGGCGGTGCTGTACTCGAAGGCGCACGCCGCCAACTCCAGCTACGGGGACCGGAGGATGCTGGCGCTGGCCGTGAGAATCGGGGACCTGCTGGCCAGCGAGAACGAGCAGGGGCGGTTCACCCAGCGGGGGGACCACCATCGCGATCTCTACATGTGGCTGGATGCTTACCGCCTGCTGGAAAGCCGTTTGGAACCGGAGCGCAGGGCGCGCTGGCGGCGCGAGCTCGAGAAGAACGTGGCGGACTTGGCGCGCACGACCGCCGAGCGGGCTGACCGCGCCGCGTACATTTCGCCGTTTATCGTCACCTCGCCGAACCACTTTTCGCTGTGGGCCTCGACGGTTCACTTGGCGGGCCGGGTGTTCGGCAACGCGGAATGGGAGCGCGTGGGCGCGCGTGTGCTGCATCGCCTGGCTGCCGAAGAGCAGGCGCCGGACGGATACTGGGGAGAGCACGATCGTTCCGGCCCGACCGCGGGCTACGACTACCTCACGCTGGCCGGCGTGGCGCTGTACTACGAGCACAGCAAGGATCCTGCCGCGCTGGAGGCCCTGCGACGCTCCACCCAGTTTCACAAGTACTTCACCTGGCCGGACGGCACGCCGGTGGAGTTGATGGACGACCGCCGGCGCCACGTCTACGTCAGTCCCTGGGGGCATTTCGGTTTCTCGCACTTTCCGGATGGGCGGCGCTACGCCGAGTTTCTGACCGGCTTTTACCGTCCCGGCCAGGTGGACCTCGAACACCTGGGGCGGATCGCGCAGGACGCGCTCTACTATCACGAGGGGCCCGCCGCGCCCATACCGCTTGACCTGCCGCGCTTCGTGCATCAGATGAGCGTGCCGGGTGGGATCCGGAAATCCGGCCCTGGCTGGTGGGCCTGTCCGGGCTCATCAGCACCCAGGCGGTGACGAGCCAGTTCTACCTGGACCGCCAGGGCAGCCTGAGTATCTTCCACGAGAAGCTGGGGCTGATCATCACGGGAGCGAACTCGAAGCGCCAGCCGGAGCTGGCGACCTTCTGGGAGAAGGTTGGCGGGCGCGTCTACCACATGCCGGTGGCCAGCCGGCTGCGGATGGAGGATCAGGGCGACCGGCTGTCGCTGGCTTACAACACCTTTTTCAGCGATCTCGAAGTGGCTCCGCCTGCCGAGGACCGGCTGACCTTCCGCTTCGCGATCACGCGGAAGGGGCGGCCGGAAGAGGCGCAGCTTACGCTACAGCTTCGACTGAAGGCCGGCGAGACACTGGAGACCGCGGCGGGGCGGCGTGTTGTGCTGGGGGCCGAGAAGATTGTGCTCGGTGCGGAGGATCTGGGCGGCTGGATCCGGCACCGCGGCTGGACACTGAAAACCGATTCGCCGGCGCGGCTGACCTGGCCCGTCTATCCGTTCAATCCCTACGCCGACGGTCCCGAGACCAGCATCGAAAACGCCGTGGGCGCGCTCTCGGTGCCGCTAGTTTTGCAGAGCGGCGGGCAAGAGATTTCGTTCACCATCGAGCCAAGGTGAGGTGTAGCTGACAGGCCGGTCCGCGGGCGGAATCTTAGCGCGACTTGCCGGGCAGGTTCCAGGTTTTTCCGGAGCCTTTAATCCAGGTGAATCTTTTTGATCAGGGCCTTGAACCGCGGATCCGAACGCATGCTGTCGTAGCGCGGGTTCACCTTCAGTAAAACCAGGGAAGTCGCGCGCAACTCATAGGCCTTTTCGAGCCACTCCATGGCCCGGTTCTTGTCTCCCAATCCGGCGTAGATAGCAGCAACATAGGCCGGCGAGACGTATCTCGTCTTCGAAAGCTGGACCAGTTCCTGGATCAGTTTCTCCGCCTCGGGCTTTCTGCCCATCAGGGCGTAGGTGTGCCCGAGCATCGACATGCCGATGCCCGAGCGCCACGCCGCGCTGCCTTCCTGGAGGGACGCGATCGCTTCCACAAACCTGGACTTCTGCTCGTAAGCCGAACCCACGGCGAGGTGGGCGGCTTCGGGGTGGGAATCCAGTTCCAGCGACTTGCGGAGCTGTTCGATCGCCAGATCGTATTGCCGGCGGTAGTAGTAGACCATGCCCAGAATCGACTCGATTCGAGGAGAGATGGGGTCTTGGGACCTGGCTTCCTGGATTTCCTGGAGCGCATCATCCAGCCGTCCTTTAGGCACCAGGTATCCCATGACGTACATCTCACGCACATTGGCGTCGGCGGGATCCAGCTCAAAGGCACGGCGGAAGCTCCGCTCGGCGCCGGTCCAGTCCCAGTCGTAGACGGCTTTCACCAGAGCCAGCGAGGCGTGCGCGTGTGCGAGAGAATCGTCTAGCTCCAGCGCCTTGATCGCGGCGGCTTTCGCCTTGGGCATGACCTCATTGGGAGCGAGGTCCGCGTGCACGCCCAGCAGGGCGTAGTGCTGGGCCAATGCGGCGTACGCGGGCGCGTACCTCGGGTCTATGGAGACGGCACGTTCGAACTCGCCGACGGCTTGTGTCAGGTGTTCGGTGGTCCACTGGCGCGCCGAATAGAGCCCCTTGAGATAAGAGTTGTAGGCCTCCACGCTCGTGGGGTATTGCTCCAGCGGGCGCCGCCAGCGCGCGGTGAGCTCGGTCCACAGAGTAGCCACGATGCCGCGCGCTATCTCCTCTTGGATCTTGAGGATGTCCTTCATCTCCCGGTCATAGGTCCGCGACCACAAGTGGTACCCGTCGGCTGCGTTATTCAACTGCGCAGTGATCCGCAGCCGGTTTCCGGCCTTCCGCACGCTCCCTTCGAGCACCAGCCCTACGTTCAGCCGCCGGCCAATCTCCCGGACGTCATCCGTCTTGCCCTTGAAGTGGAAAGCTGTCGTGCGGGCCACCACTTGCAGGCCCTCGACCTTGGTGAGGGTCTCGGTAAGCTCCTCCGTCAACCCGTCGCAGAAGTACTCCTGATCGTGGTCCGGGCTGAGGTCGGTGAACGGCAGGACAATGATGGAACGGGCGCCGGGAGGCAGAGCGCTCCCCATGCCCCTGGCGCCCGCCTGGAGCGGTTCGGGAGAGGACTTCCGGCCGAAGGGCCGAGCTGCCCAGTAGACCGCCAATCCCACCGCAATGCCGACTGCCACCACGATCACGGCAGGTTTCCAGGTCACCGAACCCGGCATCCAGGATCTTATCCGGCCGACTTGAGGAGCCGCTGCCTGTCGTTTGTGGAAAACCGGCACGTACGTACGTTGCGGCAGCTCGATCACCACGGGATCCTGCCCGCCTTCGGTCTGGTAATACTCCTGTAGCTTGCGGCGAAGCCGGCCGGCTTCTACCCGGACGATGGGATCCGAACCGGGGTCGAAGGAAGGCTTCCTGTTGAAGATCTCAATCGCCAGGGTGTATTCGTTGAGCTTGCCGCCCTCCCCCTCCAAAGCGTGCTCGACCAAGAACTTCAGGAAGCGGCGGGGGCGCTCGACGCGAGAGAAAGCCTGACTGGCCAAAATGCGGCCCAGTTCCTCGCGGACGGCCCCGTCGGGTACCTCTCCTCGGTGATGTAGCTTGGACCGCTCCCCCGCTTCAGCCATGTTTGTTGGATAAGGGGCCACCCACGAGCCCCCGTACATGTACGTACGCCCAGTATTAAAAAACGTTCACCCAGATTTTAGCATAGAGTACAACCGTTTTACAACGAGGTACTGGCGAGCGCCGGACCTTCCGCGGCATCATGA
This sequence comes from uncultured Acidobacteriota bacterium, assembly GCA_963725415.1. GTDB lineage: Bacteria > Acidobacteriota > Terriglobia > Bryobacterales > Bryobacteraceae > CAVRZY01. The sequence goes on from CAVRZY010000023.1 coordinate 14,455, forward strand.
CCCTGTTGGAGACAATCTGGGAATCTCGGGGCCGGTTCGGAATTCTGGGCCGGCGCCGGTGAGAAGCAAATCTGAGGTTTGGCTGGACTCCTTCCCGAGCAGACGGCAGGGGGGCTGGGAGCTGGTGCTAACAAGCGGATTGTGGACGGGGTGCTTGAGCTGGGCAGGACCTACCAGAAGATGCCCGGGGTGTACGACCCCATGACACTGCCGGCAAGAACCGCTTGCCTCTAAGGGGAAGGCATCGTAGGACGAATTCGAACAAACACAGGAGAAGAGAGAACATGGAGAGGCACAGATTCTTGACGCTTATGCGTCTGGTATTGGTACTAGTCGCCGCTTGCTTGGGAATTGACCAGGGCATCCGCGCGCAAAACCCGAATGGCAAGACCCCGCCGGGACAAATGCGGAGAACGACACAAGCTCAGAGGAAAGCTGCCAGATCCCGTCAGGCCCCACAGAAGAAAGGCGTGAGCAAAGTTTTCGCAGGGGTGAACCCGGCCACCAAAACGTTGAGCCCGCTTGCGGCGGGGCTGAGCACGACTGCCACGATGAGCGCCCCCCTCGCAGCGCCGGATTATTTCGGTGTTGCGAACTGGGCCAATAGCCCGCTGCCGGCGATCGATCCGCTCACTGGGGCCATCACGGGCGGGATCCGCAAGTTTGTCAACACACTGCCAGGTCTGTGTGGCGTTTCGCCTTGGGGCACGGCTGGCGCAAACGAACTCGGACAGTGTATCCCCCTCGCGACCCCGTTTGCGGCTCCGCCGGCCGGGGTCCCCGCGGATGGTCAGTACTACGAAATCGGGTTGAAGGACTATTTCCGGCAAATGCATACCGACCTGCCCGCCACCAAACTTCGGGGATATACGGATCTCAACCCGGCAGCCAGTTCATTCGGGGTCAACCAGTATCTGGGACCCCTGATCCTGGCCCGGAAGGGCGTGCCGGTGCGCGTGAAGTTCAGCAACAACCTTGGCACGGGCATCGCCGGCAACCTCTTCATCCCCACAGATACCACCTACATGGGGGCGGGGAAGGGGCCCGATGGGACTCCCTACACGCAGAACCGCGCCACCCTACATCTCCATGGCGGCAACACTCCGTGGATCAGCGACGGGACGCCGCACCAGTGGACGGTCCCTAACGGAGAGCTGACCAACTTCAAGAAGGGCCTCAGCGCGCGGGACGTCCCCGATATGCCGGCTACGGGGACCGGGTCGCTTACGTTCTACTGGACGAACCAGCAGGGCGGCCGGTTGATGTTCTACCACGACCACGCCTATGGCATCACCCGCCTGAACGTTTACGCCGGCGAGGCCGCGGGTTACCTGCTGGTTGACCCGGCGCAAGAAGACTTGCTGGCTGCTGCCACCGTTCCCGGGACCGTCGGCGCCACCCCCGACCTCGCACACCTTGTTCCCTTGGTCATCCAGGACAAGACCTTCGTGCCCGACAATGGCGTCGCGGGTGGTCAACTGGCGGCCCAGGATCCTACCTGGGATGTCGGGAATTTCGGGGGCAAAGGCAGTCTCTGGTTCCCCCATGTCTACATGCCTAACCAGAACCCATATGACCAAGGCGGGGCAAACGCTTATGGCCGGTGGGACTACGGTCCATGGTTCTGGCCTCCGCAGAACCCCGCGACCCTGGTGAGCCCTCCGGTCCCGTGCACCAGCGTGGCCTATCCGGGTCAGACTCTGACTTGCCCCGGGACGCCCAACCCATCCGGCACCCCGGAAGGTTTCATGGACACCCCGGTGGTCAACGGCACCGTCTACCCCAAGCTCGTGCTGGAGCCCAGAGCCTACCGGTTTCAGATCCTGAATGCCGGCAATGATCGTGCGCTCAACCTGCAGCTCTATGTGGCCGACCCCCTGAGTGTCGCCGTTACGAACGGAGGCACAGGTTATACGTCTGCTCCCACTGTCGGCTTCACGGGTGGTGGCGGCGGAGGCGCTGTTGCTACAGCAACCATATCAACTGGTTCCGTTACTGAGGTCATGCTTACGAACGGAGGCACTGGTTATACCTCTCCTGTTGTCACCTTCACGGGTGGTGGCGGCACCGGTGCTGCTGCTACGGCAGCAGTGACAAGTGGCGTCGTTACTGGCATCGTGGTGACGAGCGCAGGGACTGGTTATACCTCTGCTCCTACGGTCGCCATCACGGACGTTACCGGCACAGGCGCCACTGCAACAGCAACAATAACGCCTGCTGGTTCCGTCATTGATATCACGGTTACGAACCCAGGGGCAGGTTGGACTTCTGCTCCCGTTGTCACCTTGACGGGTGGTGGCGGCACAGGCGCTACTGCCATTGCTTCGATCAATATGGAAGTCAAAATGGTTGATGCTGTCCCGCACACGGCGGCGTCGACCCTGCCGCTCTGCACCACCGCCACAGCGATCAGCGCCGGAGCAGGCCTTGCCATCGCCGCCGTGAACGGCGGCTTCCCGCTTAACGGAACGGGTCTGCCAGGGGGCTGCTGGCCGACGACCTGGCCTACGGATGGAAGGGATGGTGGCGTGCCGGATCCCACCACGGCGGGCCCGCCGATTATCCAAATCGGCACCGAAGGCGGCCTGCTGCCGAAGTCGGCCGTGATCCCCTCCACGCCGATGGGCTATGAATACAATCGCAGAAGCATCACAGTTTTGAATATCTTCAGCCACGGACTCCTTTTGGGGCCCGCGGAGCGGGCGGACGTCATCGTTGACTTCTCCGCATTTGCCGGTAAAACCCTCATTCTCTACAACGACGGGCCCGCGCCGGTCCCGGCGTTCGACCCACGCAGCGACTACTACACGGGCGACCCGGATCAGAGCACGACGGGCGGCGCACCATCGACGATACCGGGCTACGGTCCCAACACCCGGACCATCATGCAAATCCAGGTAGCGGGAACTCCGAACACCAGCTTCAGCTTGGCCTCGCTGCAATCAGCTTTGCCGGGCATCTTCGCCACGACGCAGGACCCGATCATCGTGCCAGAAACTGCTTACCCGGCTGGGAATGGTGGCGCCTTTACCGATGCGTACGCGAGGATCCAGGACACTTCCATGTCCTTCTTTAATGGCCCACTTACCGGTCTCACGCTGACGAACGGAGGCAGCGGTTATACCTCTGCTCCTGCTGTCGGCATCACGGGTGGTGGCGGCTCAGGTGCTACTGCGACAGCAACATTAGGGCCCAGGGCCGTTGCCAGCCTCGCGCTTGGGAACGGAGGCAGTGGTTATACCTCTGCTCCTAATGTCAGCATCACGGGTGGCGGCGGCACCGGCGCTGCTGCTACAGCGACATTAGGGCCCAGGTCCGTTGCCAGCATCGCCGTTACGAACGGAGGCAGTGGATATACCTCGGTTCCTACGGTCACCATCACGGGTGGTGGCGGCAGCGGCGCTACTGCTACAGCAACAATACGAAGTAACGGACAGCGCAACGTTACTGCCATCACGGTTACCAACGGAGGCAGCGGCTACACGTCTGCTCCTACGGTCACCATCACGGGCGGTGGCGGCTCAGGCGCTGCTGCTACAGCCACGCTAGGACCCGGCGCCGTTGCCAGCCTGGCACTTACGAGGGGAGGCAGCGGCTATACGTCTGCTCCTACGGTCAGCATCACGGGTGGTGGCGGCACCGGCGCTGCTGCTACAGCAACGTTAGGACCTGCCTTCGTTGCCAGCCTCACGCTTACGAACGGAGGCACTGGTTATACGTCTGCTCCTACGGTCAGCATCACGGGTGGTGGCGGCGCCGGCGCTGCCGCTATAGCAACCGCGCCCGTGACGCCGCTGCTACCCAAGGCCATCCAGGAGCTCTTTACCCTGGATTATGGACGCATGAATGCCACACTGGGGGTCGAGCTGCCGTTCACCAACTTCCTGACCCAGACAACGATCCCCTACGGCTACGTCGATCCGCCCACCGAGATCTTCAAGGACGGTGAGACCCAAATCTGGAAGATCACCCACAATGGCGTGGACACCCACTTCATCCACTTCCACCTGTTCAACGTCCAGGTGATCAACCGGGTTGGCTGGGACGGTGCGATCAAGCCGCCGGACCCCAACGAGCTGGGCTGGAAGGACACCGTCCGGATGAACCCGTTGGAAGACATCATCGTCGCGCTGAGTCCTATGAAGCAAAATCTTCCTTGGAGGCTTCCCAACAGCGTTCGGCCTCTGGACGTGACGCAGCCGGTGGGCTACGCATCCACCATGACGTTCACCAACGTCGATCCAACCAACCAGCCAGCCACTGTCACCAACGACCTGACCAACTTTGGCTGGGAGTACGTCTGGCACTGCCACATCCTGGGTCATGAAGAGAACGACATGATGCGCGCCATGATCCTGGCGGTTCCACCAGATGCGCCCACTAACCTGCTTGCCACCGTGCCTACTGGTAAGCCGGCCGTGACCTTGACCTGGACGGACAACTCACTCAACGAGACCGGCTTCACCATCCAGAGGGCCACGAACTCTGCCTTCACGGTAGGGCTGACGACGTTTACTGTTGGGCCGGGAACTACGACCTTCACGGACACGACGGTAAAGAAGGGGACGACGTACTACTACAGGGTGATAGCCAACAATGTGGTCGGCTACACCAGGGCGTACGCCGCTCCAGCGGTCGGCTATCCTCATCTGTCCGCCGACTCCCCAGCCGTCATCTCTAACAGCGTCACACCGTGAGTCACATCGCACTTCCAGCGTCAGCCCCTGGCTGACGCTGGAAGACGCCTGCAACTAGTGCATCGTCCGATTAGTCCTTTGGAGTATCCGGTTCGGGGCAAAACGGGTACAGGCCACCAATTGCCCACTGCGCAATTGGCGCCTGTCCCCGTTTTGCGCGGTCTACATACCAGAAAGCACTTGTCGGACGATGCACTAGACTGAACGTCGGCGTCGCCATTCTTTGCTCCGAGGGGCAAAGAATGGCGACGTTTTCGCTTGGATATGGCGGCCAGTCGGAATCCCGCTGCTCACTTGGTGTTGATCGCCAGCACGCTGACATGGGGGTCGGAGGGCTGGTCGGGGAGCTGAATGCTGAGACGATCGGCGGTCTGGTTGAACTTTAGTGACCGGCCTCCGGCCAGCGGGGTTACTCGGGAGACGCGCCCCTTCAAGCCGCTTACTTCCAGGCTGCCCTTGGGCCAGTCGAACACGTGTAGGTAAATGGTGTCGCCCTTGGCCGTGGTTCTGCCGAAGGAGAGATTCTGAAGGGGGCCGTAGGTCGTTCCGTAAATCGAGTCGCCGTTGACTTTGAGCCATTCGCCGATGCCGCGCAGGCGCTCCTCGAACTCCGGCTGGATGGTTCCCTCGGGGGTGGGTCCGACGTTGAGCAGGAAATTGCCGCCCTTGCTCACCACGTCTACCAGGGTGCGGATCAACTGGGTGGTGGACTTGTAGTTG
>CAVRZY010000024.1:0-19118 GCA_963725415.1 uncultured Acidobacteriota bacterium
GCGCACGTGCGTGGCTCGGTTCCGCAGCGCATCGACTGCCGGGGCACCAAAGTCGAGGACCTGGGCGGCACCGGCGAACACGATTCTCAGGGCGGATAAATTCGTCCCTCCGCGCCCGCGCAAACATAGTATACTGGTCGCCTCTCAAGCGGGTTGCGAGTCGCCCACGACCCACAACCGAGAACCGTCTGAGAAGGAGTGATCATGCTGCCCGACTATATCGCCAAAGCAGTTCCTAATCCGAAGGAAAAACGCGCTCCGTGGTACGTGAACACGGCGCCCAGCTATGCGGGCGTCTTTCTGTGGGTGGTTTTTTACCAGACCATCGCCGACGGCACCGTCAGCCGAGCCGGCCTCCCCTTGTGCCTGCTGGCGCTGGCCGTGGCAGGCCTGTTGAGCTATGCGCTGTACTACTATGCGCCGGCCATGCTGGGCATGAAGACCGGATATCCGCTGTACGTGGTGGGGAGTTCCACCTTCGGCACGCACGGCGGATACCTGATGCCCGGGCTGCTGATGGGGGTCTTGCAGGTGGGCTGGTTCGCAGTGAACACATTCTTTTCGGTCAAGTACATCCTGAGCGGGCTGGGATCCGAGGCGCAACCCGGGAGCCTGCTGTTTGCTGCGATCGCCATTCTGTGGGGCTACACCATGGCGTACGTGGGCGTGAAAGGCATTCAATACGTCGCCAGGGTCTCCCTGTACCTGAACCTGATTGCCTTCCTGATGGTGTTGCTCGTGTTCCTGAAGACCAGCGGGGGCATCTCGCAGCACGCGGTTGCCAATCCGGAGCCTTTCGTCGCCTTCACGCTGCTGGTGCAGGGCGTGATTGGCTTCTTTGCTACAGCGGGGGCCGCGGGCGCGGATTTCGGCATGAACAACCGTAATGGAAAGGATGTTCGCTGGGGCGGCCTGGTCGGAATCACTCTGGCCATTCTTTATGCCGGCGGCCTGCCACTGCTGTCGGTGGCCGGCGCACGAGCGCTTCACCCGGAGATGCAGAGTTTCGGCTACGACGCGGTGATCGGTGCAGTGGGTGGATTCCTCGCCACCGCCATGTTTTTCTTGTTTGCCATCGCCTCGATTGTGCCGGCCTGTTTCTGCGCCTTCATCGCCGGCAACAGCTTTTCCACCATGCTGCCCGGCATTCGCCGGATGACCAGCACCATGGTGGGCGTGACCATCTCGATCGTGCTGGCGATCACCGGCGTGGCGGCGAACCTGGTCGGTGTCTTCACGATTGTGGGGGCTTCCTTCGGACCAATTTGCGGCGCCATCGCGGCGGACTACCTGCTGTCGGGGAGGCGCTGGGCCGGCCCCAGGCAAGGAATCAACTGGGCCGGCTACATCGCTTGGGCGCTCGGATTCCTGGTGGGGATCATCCCCTTCCTGCCGGTTTCTCAGGAGCTGAAAACCTACGCCCAGCCTGTAGTGGTCTACAGTTTCATCGTTGGCTTCGTGGTCTACCTGGTGCTGGCCAAGGCGGGCCTCGAACCGAAGACCGTTCCGGTGAGGTAGAGGCGGCTCACGCTCGTTTCGCTTTGGTCTTCAGCACGAGGGGTGTGCCGCGGAAGCCGAAGCGGGCGCGGATCTGATTGATCAGGAAACGCTCGTTGGAGAAGTAGAGCGGCGCCGGGCGGTCCGTAAAGAGGACGAAGGTGGGCGGGCGGACCGAGGGCTGCGTGATGTAGAGGATTTTCGGCCCCCGCTCCGATTTCAGGGTCTCGAGGAACCGGTTCAGCTCGCCGGTGGGGATGCGCTGCGAAGCGGATTGATAGACTTCGCGGATGCGCGGCAAGAGCGCCTGGACGCCGGCGCCTGTTTTCGCCGAAAGGAAAGCGACGGGCGCGTAATCCAGGAACTTGAGCTCGTCGCGGATCGTTTGCTCGAAGGCGCGCCGACTCTTCTGGGGGCTGATGTCCCACTTGTTCACGCATAGGACCACCGCGCGGCCGCCTTCATGCGCATAACCGGCAATGGTGGCGTCCGAGCCCACAATTCCTTCTGAGGCATCCAGGATCAGCAGGACCACGTTGGCCATGCGGATGTGGCGGCGCGCCATGACGACGCTCAGCTTCTCGGCCATCAGCCTGGTCTTGCCTTTGCGGCGGATGCCTGCGGTGTCTACGAAAACGTAAGTGACGCCGTCTTGAGTGATGGCGGCGTCCACGGCATCGCGGGTGGTGCCGGGGACCGGCGAGACGATGGCGCGCTCCTCGCCGACCAGCGCGTTCAGCAATGTGGACTTGCCCACGTTGGGCCGACCGACGATGGCGACCTTGGTGGTCTGCTGCGGTTTCTCTTCGCTCTGGGCGCCGCCCCCGGCGAAGCGCGCCGTCACGTGCTCGAGTAACTCATCGACTCCCAAACGGTGTTCCGCCGAGACAGGAAACAGGTCGGGGATTCCCAGCGAGTAGAACTCGTGCGCCAGGACCTCGCGCGAGGCCGCATCAATCTTGTTTACCGCTAGCGAGACCGGCTTGCCCAACTGCCGCAGCATCTGGGTCAGGTCGCGGTCGGCGCCGGTGATTTCGGCGCGGCCGTCGATGATGAAGATGATGTGGGAGGCGCGCTCCAGGGCTACCCGGGCCTGCTTCAGGATCTGGCCGGGAATGTATTCGGAGTCGTGGGGGATGAGGCCACCGGTGTCGATCAGCTCAAAGCGGCGGCCGCGGTAGACGGCCTCCCCATGGATGCGGTCGCGCGTGATACCGGGCTCGTCGCCGACAATGGCGCGGCGCCATCCCAGGATGGCGTTGAAGAGCGTGGATTTCCCCACATTCGGCCGGCCCACGATGACCACCGCAGGCAGGCTCTCCGGCTGCGGCATGTTTCCTCATCATAGCACCGGCGTTGCGTCGCACCGGATGTGTGAAAGGCAGTGCCCTATTTCAAAGAAAGAGTCCCGTACAGCGTCTTGATCAGGATCAAGCCTCCGACGAGCGCGACGCTCATGCTTAGCAGGGTTCCAATCAAGAAATACTCGGCGAAACGTATGTCCTTCAACTCGGGAAAGCGTATGACCGCCTTGGCGGTGAGTATGAGTCCAACAGTGGCCGGCGATTGCAGAACCAGGGCCGTGAGGATCAGGAATCTCTCCAGCCAACCGATATACATCCCCGCATTCCTAAGCTGGCTGATGTTGTCTGCCGACATCGTCTGGCCAGGGGTTTTCCGGAAGCCCTCAAGCAAAGGCTTGGTCAGATACCGGACCAGATACCCTCCCCCGAAGATCACCGCTACATAGACCACCAGCACCGGAAGCAGGGTGCTTCGGAGTCTCTTGGAACCGCAGGAATGTCGTTCGAAAATCGCTCCACCCGGTCGCCGCGATAAACCAGGCGGCCGTTGCCACAGTAAGCGTGTGCCAGACCTGATCCACAATGAAGGTCGAGGCGCCGTCATGGACTTTTCCTTTGTGTACCAGCACAAGCTTCCCACAATCCGAGAGCAAGTGAACTGCGACCAGACCGGCAAGGACCGACTGCGTACGAAGCGAGAGTACGGGAACAGCGGCGAACAGAAGCAGGAAGGCGAGCGCACAGCAATAATGTACCGCCCCGTGTTTCAAATAGCCCCGGAACGAGGAATTCCGCTTCTGCTCCAGAATTCGTTCTGTCTGAAGGGCAAAATCACCCACCAAGTGACCGAGCCACAAACTCAGGAAAACCGGAACGATATCTGGTTGCATAATCACGTGCGATTTCGCGCTCTTGTACGTTTTTGTGCAACTCCCGGAGAGTGTTCCGGAATCCGCCGTAGCACTTGCGGACCGCGGCGGAGAGTTCCATCAGCAATGGCTGGCGAGAAAAGGTCTTTCAGAATCCCCCGCACGACTTCCACCGTTTCTTTCATGTGCCAGTAGGATCCCCGTTGGAGGTTGCGCGATACCGTGGACCTCCCCACGTTCAGTCTCCTCGCGGTGACATCCTGGCTCCCGGTCCCCACGTACGTGTTGATGTTCTCCCACTGTTTTGCGGTCACCTTCTTCAGGAGGGTATCATGCAAACCGTAGATGAGGTTGGCGATTTGATCGAAACTGCTGTTTACGGATCGGAACTGCGTGAACCTTTGAAATCTCTGAACCTTTCCGCCCCGCATTTCATCCAAAGCTTCGCGTGCGAATTCAAAGGCCTGCCCCCCGGCAAAGGCGTTGATGGGGGTTCGCAAGGGTTCGATTATGGTGCCGATTCCCACGGCGATACGCAGGGGCATAGGATGCCAGATTCGCCGGAGGTCCCAGATTACCTGTGGGGCGCACCAAGGACCCGCCAGGACGCTCTGAAATTCGTCCCAGGTGGTGACAGTATAAGGTTGGAGGACGAGCCCCTGATCGAGATGTGCGGCCGAGAGCTTCCCTAGTTTGCGATCACGCAGCTTGGTGAACTGGGGCACTGCTGTGGAGGCGACGACATCAGCGGTGACAACGGCATACAACCCGGTTTCTGTTTCACGCATTGATACAACTATACAAAGTTGCACACTGCTGTGCAACCGCAGCCCGTCTTCACATTCGAGCTCGACGGTGTAATAATGGCGGGCACGTCAGCCTGGGTCATTGCATTCCCAGAGCGGTCAGCCAGAGACTTCCTGCCGAGGGCTGAAGGCCCGACGGACGCGCCGCCTGCTGAAGGCTGATAGCTGAAGGCTATACTGGGTCTAGGAATGCCGGCGCACACCAGGGAGCTGACTACACGGCAGTTCTTTTCGCAGCGGGGAATGCTGTCGCAGTGCCATCCGAAATACGAATTTCGGCCGGGGCAGTTGGAGATGGCCGAAGCGGTCGAGGCTGCGCTGGCTGAGCGGAAACATCTCATTGTGGAAGCCGGCACCGGGACTGGCAAGACCCTGGCCTACCTGATCCCGGCGATTATTTCCGGCAAGCGGGTGGTGATATCCACCGGCACCAAAAACCTCCAGGAGCAACTGTTCTACAAAGACGTCCCGTTCCTCCAGACACACCTCGCCAGGCCGATTCAGGTCTGCTACATGAAGGGGCGAAGCAACTACGCCTGCCGGCAGAAGATCTACGACGCGGAGAAAGAGCCGATTCTGGAGGGCCTGGAGGAGGTGGCGGACTTCGAGGTCATCCGGGCCTGGGAGAAAACCACGCAAACCGGGGACCGGGCCGAGATCAAGACCCTGCCGGAGAGCACGACGGTGTGGGGCAAGATCGATGCGCGGCGCGAGCTGTGCAGCGGGCAGAAATGCCCGCAGTTCGAGCGCTGCTTCATCACCCTGATGCACCAGCGCGCGCTGGAGAGCGACATCATCATAGTCAACCACCACCTGTTCTTCGCGGATCTGGCGGTCAAGGAAGAGGAGTATGCGGGGATCATCCCCGAATACGCGGCCGTCATTTTCGACGAAGCGCACGAGCTGGAAGATGTGGTTGGACAGTACTTCGGCGTTTCGGTGAGCAACTATCAGTTTCAGGAATTGCAGCGGGACATCAGCACGGTGGCGCGGCGGAAGACGTTCGGATCCCAGGAACTGGACCGGATTCTGGTTCAGGTGGGGGAGGCGGCCGCGCAGTTCTTCGCGTTGTTCGGGCAATTGGAGGGCCGCTCGGCGTTCCGGGAACAGCAGGCCTTCCTGGAGGAACATGGGGAGCAATACCGGCAGGTGCTGTGCGGCCTGGAATTGACCGGCTCCCACCTGCGGCTGATCAAGAACGCTCCGGAGGAGGTTCTGCCGTTGCTGCGGCGCAGCGTGGAACTGGGGGCCGCGCTGGAATTCTGGATGGCGGGCGGGGAGCGCAGCTTTGTCTACTGGGTGGAGAGGCGCGGACGGGGATGCTTTCTCCAGGCCACGCCCATCGACGTGTCATCCATCCTGAAGGAGAAACTGTTCGGGGTGGTGGAGGCGGCCGTTCTGACCTCGGCGACGCTGGCGGTGGCGGGGAATTTCGACTATACCCGGAGGCGCCTGGGACTGGAGGAGGCGCGCACGCTGGTGGTGCCGGGTTACTTCGATTTCCAGAAGCAGGCGCTGTTGTACGTCCCCCAGCACCTGCCCGACCCGCGCAGCGCCAACTTCGTGGAGGAGGCCGCCAAGGAGGTGGTGCGCATCCTGGAGCTAAGCCGCGGCCGGGCCTTTGTGCTGTTCACCAGCTACCAGCAGATGCGCCTGGTCTACGACCGGGTGTCGCTGGAGGTCGAGTACCCGACGCTGCTGCAAGGGACGGGACCGCGCACGGCGTTATTGGAGGAGTTCCGCGTCACGCCGCACTGCGTGCTATTCGCCACGGCCTCGTTCTGGCAGGGCGTGGATGTGCCAGGCCAGCAACTCAGTTGCGTGATCATCGACAAGTTGCCGTTTGCGGTTCCCACGGACCCGGTGGTCGAAGCACGCATCCGAGCGGTGCGCGAGGAGGGGGGCAATCCGTTTTACGAGTATCAGATTCCGCAGGCCGCCCTGGCGCTCAAACAGGGCTTTGGGCGGTTGATCCGGAGCCGCTCGGATCGCGGCGCGCTGGTGCTTCTGGACAACCGGATCACGAAGCAACGCTACGGCCAGGTCTTCCTGGACAGCCTGCCCGGCTACAGCTTCACCACCGATCTGCGCGACGTGGAGGAGTTCTTCGATGTATGAGATTTCAGTGGAAGAGAGCTTTGCCGCCGGGCACTCGCTGCGCGGGTACCAGGGCAAGTGCGAACGAGTGCATGGGCATAATTACCGGGTGCGGGTGACGTTCGAGGGAGAGCAACTGGACTCGCGGGGCCTGCTGCTGGACTTCAGCGAAGTCAAGCGGTTGATGCAGGGCTTGATCGAGCGGTGGGATCACCGGTTTTTGAACGATGTCCCGCCGTTCGATGTATTGAATCCCTCGGCGGAGAACATGGCCAAGTGCTTCTATGAGGAGTTGGTGCGAGGCCTCCAGTCCGCTGCCGGCGAGGTCCCAGTTCGCCTGGCGGAGGTCAAGATCTGGGAAACCGATACCGCCACGGCCGCCTACCGGCCGTCGTAGATCCGCTCCTACCTGCCGAAGTAGGCGGCGTTTTCCTGGGCGAAGTGGGCCCACTGCTCGGGCAGATCGTCCAGGGGGAAAATCGCCGCAACGGGGCAGACCGGGACGCAGGCGCCGCAGTCGATGCACTCTAAGGGGTCGATGTAGAGCATCTTGGAATTGGCGAAATCAGCTTCGTCTTTCTTGGGGTGAATGCAGTCCACCGGGCAGGCATCCACACAGGCCGTGTCTTTAACCCCAATGCAAGGCTCCGCAATCACATACGCCATACACTCCTCCGTCAACCGCCTCTGTAACACCCTACTGCGATTCAGACAGTGCGCATGGAACGCGGCAAAAACCGGGTACAGACAGCCATTTGCAGGGGCAGCAAATGGTGTCAGTCCCCGGTTTTTGCCCATTGCCGTATCAGTATCTGAATCGCAGGTCACACCCTACTTATAGCATAGCGCAGCGGGGTGAGGCCCCGGCCTGACACCTGAGGCGTTTCTTCCTTACAATGAGGTCATGATTGCTAAAGTGCGCAAGGCGGTGTTTCCGGCCGCCGGATTGGGCACGCGCTTCCTGCCGGCCACCAAGGCGCAGCCCAAAGAGATGCTGCCGCTGGTGGACAAGCCGCTGATCCAGTATGGAGTCGAGGAAGCGATTCGCTCCGGCATCCAGAACATCCTGATCATCACCGGCCGGGGCAAGAGCGCCATCGAAGACCACTTCGACGTCAGCTTCGAGCTGGAACAGCCGCTGGAGAAGCGGCAACAAGAAGGACCTGCTGGCCACGGTGCGGGAGATCTCGGACATGGTCGACATCGCCTACATCCGGCAGAAGGAAGCACTGGGACTGGGGCACGCCGTGCTTGCGGGCGCGGGACATGGTGGGAAGCGAGCCGTTTGCGGTGGTGCTTTCCGACGACGTGATCGACGCGGAGGTTCCCTGCCTGCGGCAACTGCTGGACGTCTACGAGCTTTTCGGCGCTTCGGTGGTGGCGCTGATGGAGGTGCCCGCAGAAGAGGTCTCCGCCTACGGCATCGTGGATGCGGAGCCGGTCCACCACAATGGCTGCGGCGACCGGCTGTTATCGCATACATAACCTGATCGAGAAGCCGCAGCCATCCGAGGCGCCTTCCAGGCTGGCCATCATCGGGCGCTACGTGCTCACGCCGGAGATTTTTCCCTCCCTGGAGGCCATCGAGCCGGGCTCGCTGGGCGAGATCCAGCTTACCGACGGGCTGAGGCATCTGCTCGGAAGCCGCCCAATTTACGGATACCGTTTCGAGGGGACACGCTACGATGCAGGCGACAAGCTGGGATTCTTGAAAGCCACGGTGGAATTCGCGCTGCGGCGCAGCGATTTGGGAGGCGCGTTTCGGGAGTACTTGAAGAGTCTGGATTTGGATGGAGGGTTGCGGTGAGCAGCATACGTGTCGATCCGCCGCTGAAGGCCAGCGAGGCGGCGGCGCTGGCGGAATTGATTTTTGAGCACCTGGAGGGCCGGGCTTTGAACGACGAGCTGCGGGCGCGGCTGGCGGGCCGCCTGGCGGCGCTGGAAATCTCCAGCTTCGTCCCCTGTGCAGGGTCGCTGCAACAGGATCCCATCCATCCTTCGACTTACTACGTGGCGGTGGATGCCCTGACGGGGCCTGCTCCCCAGGCGCTGTTGCTGCGGCTGGCGCCGGCCACCTCGCCGGCCAGCGGTCTGTTTCCCAACTCCATCCTGATCGGCCGCATGCGGGGCAGCCGGGGCGGTGAAATGGTGATCAACGCCATCCCCTTCGCCTCGACCGATCACGCCAACATCCGGACCTTTGCCGAGCAGGTGGATCGCGCGTTTCTGCCGAGGCCGCAGGGAGCGCAGCCGGCCATCGCGGCCGGGAACCGGCACCCGGAGATCAGCCTGCCCGCGGTTTTCGAGGCCTACCGCGCGATTCTCAAGAACACGGGAATCAACCTGGCTTCGACGGTCCAGCTTTCGGCCACGCGGGAGATGACGACCGAGGAAGCGCTCGATTCCCGCGACGGCGAGAACCCCACGGCTGCCGGCCACACCCGGGTCTCGATCCGCCATCTCTATCACGCCGGACTTTGGGCCGCCATTCGCTCGGGGTGGCGGGAAGGCTACACCGCGGAAGCCGACCACATCATCATCTCGGGAAACACGCCGGAGGAAATCAGCCGTTCGGTGGAGGGCGCCCGGGAAGCCATCCGGCATGCCGCCGGCTACACCAAGTTCACCACCGATACCTCGCGGCTGTTCGATTTGCGGGCCGACCCTCGGCACCCGGAGCCCTGGAGCGACAGCGCCGTGGCCGAAAAGTATGAAGCCCTGTTCACGGAGGAGGAGCGGCAGTGGATCCAGGCCGAGTTCGACAGGCCTTATCGGATCGGGGATTCCCTGTACGAGTTCGGGCGCGAGGAAATCCTGCGGCTGGCGGTCAAGTTCGGCGAGAGCCTGAAGCTGAACGAGGAGCTTTTCGATTTCATCCGGCAGGCCAAGGGGGCGCTGGGACTGGGGCGGGCCTTCGACTTCGAGCCATCGCTGGACGAGGCCGAGACGCTCACCACGGCCAAGGAACTGATCTTCTACATGCAGTGGCTGAAGGCGCGGGGCGGCCCGCGCAACTGGTTCCGCCCAACCTGGGCTTCAAGAAGCGCCAAGCGTATCCGGCGGCGATCGAGACGTCTCCGGAACACGGCGTGGGACTGGCCGATTATGCGCGCCATAAGATGTGGCCGGAGCTGCTGCCGCGGGTGGAGCGGGACTTTTCGGGCAAGCCCCTGGAGGAGCTGGGGGACCGGGTGCGCGAACTGGCCGCGGTGGCGCGCCACTTCAATGCCACCCTGAGCATCCACTCCGGCAGCGGCAAGCAGGCCGAGGTGCTGGAGCAGATCGGCAAAGCCACCGCGGGCCGGGTGAACTATAAAATTTCCGGCGAGCTGCAACTCCAGCTCTTCGACGTGCTCTCGGAGCAGCCAGCGGGATCGTACTGGCGGCAGCTTTACGATCGGATGGTGGAGCGGTGCAACCGCTTCGCATCGGCCGGCGCGTTCGGAGAGGAAAGCGAGCTGGCCGCCAAGTACTTGGAAATGGGGCGGAGTTCTTACCTGGGGGACACCGCGCGGGGCCGGGTGGACGGGAATCTCTTTTTGGTGTTCTGGCTGGGCAACGTGGTGGGCAGCCGGGACGTCGAGTCCCCGGATGGCGACCATCGTTTCTCTAAAGAGAAGCTGGATGAGCTGCCCGCGGAGCTGCTCGCGGAAGTGCGCCGCCGCAACAGCCGGTACGTGATTTGGCTGGCCGAGCATGTGGGGTAGGCCAAGGGAGACCTGAAATGCACCGGAGAAGCTTTTTGGCGACTGCTGCCGCCCTGGCTCAAGCTCGAAACCTTTCGCGAAAGGAATCCGCCGTGAAATTCGGAGTCGATCTGTTCAGCGTGCGCTCGCAGGGTTGGAGCCCGTTCCAGCATCTTGACTACTGCGCGAAATGGGACGTGAAGGTGGTCCACTTCAGCGAGATCCGTTTCATCGGCGGGCTGGAGGAAGAGCATCTGAAGCTGGTGCGGGCGCACGCCGAGAAACTGGGCATCGAGATCGAGATCGGCATGCGCTCGATCTGCCCGACATCGAAGATGTTCGACGCCTCCCAGGGCACGGCCGAGGAGCAGCTCACGCGCATGATCCAGGCCGCCCGCACGGTGGGTTCGCGCATCGTCCGGGCGGTGCTGGGCAGCCAGGCGGACCGGATGGGGCCGTTGCCGATCGAAGGCCATATCGAAAACATGGTGCGGGTGCTGCGGGCGGTGCGCTCCCGCGTCCTGGATAACGGCCTCAAGATCGCTATCGAGAACCATGCCGGCGATATGCAGGCCCGCGAGCTGCGGATGCTGATCGAAGAAGCCGGAGCGGACTTCGTGGGGGCCTGCCTGGATTCCGGCAATCCGCTGTGGACGCTGGAGGACCCGCACCTCACGCTGGAAACGCTGGCGCCCTACGTGATCACCAGCCATGTCCGCGACAGCGCCGTGTGGCGGACGCCCGAGGGAGCGGCCGTGCAGTGGGTGCGCATGGGAGAGGGCAACGTCGGCATTGACGACTACATCCGCAAGTTCGCCGAGCGCTGCCCCGGCAAGACGCTTTCCCTGGAAGTGATCGTGACCCAACCCCGGTCTTTCAACTATTTGAACCCGAAGTTCTGGGAGGCGTATCGCAAGACGCCGGCTTGGGAGTTCGCCCGCTTTCTGGCGCTGGCCGAAAAAGGAACGCCCCGCCCGCCTGCGCCCCCCGTGCCCAAGGAGGCTGCCGCGGAGCGCGAGCGCGAGGACCTGGAAGCCAGCATCCGTTGGACGCGCGGGGTGCTGGATAAGATCTGAGCGAGGCAGAGCGATGGCAGGGGAGGTTCTCGCATTTCTGCTGCTGCTCGAATCGGCCACCGCCGGCATCGTCTCGGACGTTCGCGCCGCCATCGCGCGCGACGACTTTTCGCTGGCCGAAGGCCGGTTGAATGCGTATCGCGCTCAGCACGGCGTGACTTCGGAGATGCTGGAGGCGCTCTCCTGGCTGGGCCGGGGCGCTCTTGCTTCCAAGCAGCTTGACAAAGCGGACGCTTACGCGGCCGAGACGCGCAGGCTGGCGCTGGAGCAACTGCGAACGCGAAAACTGGATGCCGACAAACATCTGCCGCTGGCGCTGGGGGCGTCGATCGAGGTCCAGGCCGCTGTGCTGGCCGAACGCGGCCAGCGTGCCGAGGCCGTCAGCTTCCTCACCCGGGAATTCAAGACCTACCGGGCGACCTCGATCCGGGCGCGCATACAAAAGAACATCAACCTGCTTAGCTTGGAAGGGAAACCGGCGCCGCCGCTCGAGATCCGGGAATGGCTCGGCAGCAAGCCGCTGCCGCTCGCCGAGCTGAAGGGCCGGACGGTGCTGCTGTTTTTCTGGGCGCACTGGTGTCCGGACTGCAAAGCCCAGGCGCCGGTGCTGGCCAAGCTCCAGGGGCAGTACGCGGGGCGGGGATTGGTCTTGATGGGGCCGACGCAGCATTACGGCTACGTGCAGCGCGGTAGAGAAGCGCCGCCCGAGCAGGAGCTGCGCTACATCGACGAAGTCCGCGGGCGGTCGTATTCGGATCTCTCGGAGATGCCCGTGCCAGTGAGCGAGGAGAACTTCAAGGTGTACGGTGCGAGCACCGTGCCAACGCTGGTTTTGATCGACCGCCAGGGGATGGTGCGCCTGTACCATCCGGGCGCGATGTCTTACGAGGAGCTGGCCGCGAGAGTGGAGGTGGTTATTGGCCGATAAAGGACTGCGCCGCCGCGAGTTGTTGCTGGCTAGCCTGACGGCTGCGGGGATCGGTTGCTCGATGCGCCGCCGGAGGGGACGACCGGGCGAAGAAGCGAAATGACGCCGCCTCCGTTGCGCGTGGGCGACGAGATTGAGCCGGTGAAGAAGGGCAACGGGCTGAACCTGGTCCTGATCGTTGCGGACACTTTCCGTGCCGATTACCTGGGCTGCTACGGGAATTCCTGGATCAAGACGCCGAACCTGGACCGCCTGGCCCGGCGTTCCGTGCTGTTCAGCGAGTGCTATCCCGAGTCGCTGCCCACGCTTCCGGCACGCCGCGTCATCCTGACCGGAAGGCGCGCTGCGCCGCTGCGCTTTTATCCGCAGCAGAGCGACTCCATCCAGGCGCCGGGCTGGCATCCGCTCTTCTATGAAGACATCACGCTGCCGGAGTGGCTGCTGGCCGCCGGGTACACCACGGGCTATGTCACCGACGTGCCGCACGTGCAGAAGCCGGGTAAGAATTTTCATCGCGGCTTCAGCGCCTTCCGGTTCATTCGGGGCAACGAGGCGGATCGGTATGCCTCCGGGCCCAAGAACGTGCCGCTGGCCAGATACTCGCTGGATCCCGGCAAGTCGGGCAACCTGCGCCAGTACCTGATGAACCGCCGCAACTGGCGGAGTGAGGCCGACACCTTCGTGGCGCGGGTGATGCGGCAGAGCGCGCAGTGGCTGGTGGACAACAAGGACAACCAGCCCTTTTTCCTGTACGTGGACTGCTTCGATCCGCATGAGCCCCTGGGACCCGCCGGAGCACTACGCCCGGCTGTATCACCGGCCGATCAGGGGACCCAAGCTGATCAACCCGCCCGCACGCGCCGAGCAGCTCTCCAAGGAGCAGTTACTTCAGGTGAAGTCGCTGTATGCGGGCGAGGTCAGCCTAGTGGACGCGCAGGTGGGGAGACTGCTCGACCAGGTAGCGAAGTTGAACCTCGACAGGAACACGATTATGGTGTTCACCTCGGACCACGGGACCATGCTGGGGGAGCAGGGCCAGATCCGCAAAGGCAACGGTGAGCGCACACGGCGGCAGGTGGCGCGGGTGCCGCTGCTCATCAGCCACCCGAAGGCCCCCTATGGCGGGAAGAAGGTGTCGGCGTTCATGCAGCACACCGACCTGATGCCGACGCTGCTCGATCTACTGAACATGGCCGCGCCGGCCCGGGTGACCGGGGAGAACTTCTGGCCCCTGGTGACCGGCGCGAAGACCGCGCTGCGTGACACGGTGGTCATGCAGTACGGTTACTACGTGGCGGTGCGCACGGCGGAGTGGAGCTACCTGTTCTGCATTAACCCGAAGAGGGCCGGCCACGAATTGGAGGAACTCTACGACGTGCGCAAGGATCCGCAGGAGCTGACCAACGTGGCCGGGCAGCACCACTCCGTGGTGCGCGACCTGAAGGCCCGGCTGCGGCGGTACCTGGATGCAGGCGAGGACCTCACTAACGGCACTTTCGGGTTGGGGGTGGAGATGTAGTACTACGAACGCCGGGTTTCGTTCAGGGTCGCAAAGATTCCACGTGTTGGCCACTTTCGGTGTCCCCGACAAATTGACGATTTGCTCATTGACGATTGACGATTGGAGTATGCCGCTGCGTCAGACACAGCAATGATCAATCCCGCGCTGTGCTACCGCACGACCAGCTTGGCGACGGCCTGGTTTTCGTATTCGTCGGTGACGCGGACGGCGATGGTCAGCTCGCCGGGGGTGGGGCGGTCGAGCAGCAGGTGGTAGTCGTGCTCGCGGGAATCGGATAGCCTGGTGGTGGGTTCGA
This sequence comes from uncultured Acidobacteriota bacterium, assembly GCA_963725415.1. GTDB lineage: Bacteria > Acidobacteriota > Terriglobia > Bryobacterales > Bryobacteraceae > CAVRZY01. The sequence continues at coordinate 14,081 of CAVRZY010000024.1, forward strand.
CTGCCGTCCAGTCGCCGCCGTTCAGGGAGTACTCGGCCTTGTCGATGACACCCAGCGCGTCGGCGGCCTTCCAGCGCAGGTCGAGCTTGCCGATCGAGGGGGTGGCCGAGAGGCCGGAGATCTGGGGCGGCGTGTTGTCTATGAAGAAAACCTCGCTCACCAGCTCGGCGGTCAGGGCCTGGGCCGGCGGGTTGGAGGGCGCGTCGGAGGCGATCACGCGAATGCGGTACTCGCCGTCGGGAAAGGCGGTGGAATCCCAGCTCAGGTGCTTGTCCTTCAGCTTGTCCTTGAGGAGCTTCCACTCGGATTCCTTCTCGCCGCGGATCTGGACCGTGTAGAGGAGCGTGTCTGCGTTCTCGTCGCTGGCGCTCCAGCGGCCGCCAATGTTGCCTTTGGCGTATTGCATCGAGGTGGCGCCGGAATCCACGCTCAGCGAGGGCGGCGTGGAGCGGGCCGGCTTGCCAAGTGGTGGGAGGGTGAGAGTCTGGGAAGGGGTGATGGTGAGGGCCTGCGGAGGGAAGCGGTAGTTGGCCGGCGTGACTTCGATCTGGGAAATCACCGGGGCCACGTTCTTGGGCAGGTAGGCGACATCTACGGAATGGAATTCCGGGGAGCGGGTAGTGCCGGCTGACTTCAGCGTGGCTTTCCACTGGAGAAAGCGGGCCGACGGGGAACTGATGCGTCCCCCTTCGGGCGAGGTTGTGACCGCAGCCCAGGGGCTCCAATCCTTCTGCGGACGATCCAGGTTGCCGCTGCGGGTCTCGAAGGCGATCTGCCCGCCTTCGGCTGCGCCCCGGAAGGACAGCCGACCCCAATAGGAAAACAGGCCGGCGTCGAAGGCCTCGCTCTCGATGGCGCCTTCCTTCTCCAGCTCCGGCCCGATTTGATATAGCTTGCCGACGTTGCCGGTAGCGGCGTAGAGCTTTCCACCGCGTCCAGTTATAAGGCAGGTGACCTGGGTGGGCGGAGCGCTGAGCAGATCGGTCGAAATCAGGTCGGAGTCCAGCCGGTACAGGGTGCCCTTGTTGCCCGTTCCCACCAGAGGACGACCTTCCACGTTAAAGCCAATCGTGTAGGCAATACTCTGAGCGTGGCTCCAGACCTTACGCGGAAAACCATCGGGGTTGATGCGATAGACCTCCGAGCCGCCGGAGACGGAGGGAGCGCTGATGCTGGGAATCGGGGCCGTCACCATGGGTACCTGGCGCGGCAACTGAGCGCTGCTGGGGGGTGTGATGGCGGGGGCACCTGGTTGGGGCGTGGGTGCGGCGGGGGGAGGCGACGGCAGGGAAGGCGCGGTGGGAGCCCGTTTGTCGCCTACGCCGGCAGCATAGATCGAGCCGTCCTTGGCCACCGCCACGGCCGTGATTTCGCGTTTGGCCGCTTGGTAAAGCACGAATCCATCGCCCTTGGGACCGACGCGCAGGATCAGGCCGCCGGGCTCGGTTCCCACCACCAGGTTGTCCTTTTTGTCGATGGCCAGGGAGCGGGCGTGGGTTTCGCCGGTCTTGAAGAAGATATCGCCCTTGCCCTCCGGAGTCACTCGGTGGATTTCGCCCTTATCGCCAGTGCCGATGAACAGGTTCCCCTGGCTGTCAAAAACCATTCCCCAGATGTACTTGGCGCGCGGATCGTAGAAGACCTGGGGCTTTCCGTTGAGCGCGACTTTGTAGACCTTACCATCCGGAGATGTGGCGGCATAGAGGTGGTCGTTTTTATCGATGAGGATGGCGTGGACCTCCAGGCCGTCCAGTTCGGCAAGGACCTTACCCTTGCCGTCGGGTCCAACCATGTAGAGGCTGGCGCCCGGCCCGCCGGGCCGCCTCCGCCGGCGTACAGGTTCCCCTTGGAATCCTCGGCCAGCGTCCAGAGATACACAGAGGAGGAATCGAAGATTTCCCGAAAGGCCGGGGCCAGTGTCAGCCTCCCGTCGCTGGAGAGCGACAGCCTCTTCAGATTGCCCTTCTCGAAATCGGAGTAGTCGTTTTGCGACCAGGTCTTGGTTTCGACGGCGAAGCAGAGCCACGCCGGCACCCATACAGCGACGAAGAGCCGAAAAGAAGTTTTCATGGGGATGAGTTTGGTTGCCAGGTTATTTCACTGTGATCTTCAAGGCGTAGCTGCCGGTGACGACATAGTCGAAGGGGATGGCGGTTTGCTCGAGGGCGCTCTCACCGGAGGTGACGAAGGTGCGGCTGGCGGCGCGGCCAGTCTGCATCACGTTCAGCACGGAAGCGGGCAGACTGGGCAGGGTCTTGTCGTCGTAGTAGAGGGTGGGGCGGGGCTCGACCAGCGAGACGTACAGCTTGTCGTTGGTGCGCTCCTGGTTGATCAGCGAGACAGCCTGCGGCAGGTCGATGAACCGGTTCATGAAGCCGGCGACGCTTTCGATGCGATTCAGGGTGTCGGCATCGCTGAGCAGGATGCGATGTTCGCCCTTGGCCAGGCCGAGCGGGATCTTCACTTTGAAATCGCGCGCAAAGCGGGGGCCGCGATAGGGCCGCATGAACACTTTGACGGAGACTTCCTGGCCGGGATCGACCTCCGCGGCCCCGATCCAAGCGTTTTCAATGGCGGCCACGCGGCGCTCCGGCAGCAGATCGACGGTGGCGTCAACCCGCTTCAGCCGGGGGATCCTCACCGCATTCAGAAACAGGCGGTTGAACTTGTCTCCCCACCACCCGGCCAGCAACATGGGCGCGGGCACGGACAACTCGCCGGAAGCCTGCATGGTGGAGAGCACCAGGTTCTGCTGGCCGGCCAGCTCGACCTTGCCGCTGAGCCGGTAGGTGGATTCCTCGCGGAAATCGTTCAACCCCGAGATGGAATTGAACAGCGTCACCATCATCAGATAAGGAGTCCACTTCTGCTGGACGAAGACGTAGAACTGAAAGGTCTTCTTATTGCGGATGAGGTTGTCTTCGGAGAAGGAACGCACCGTGAGGTTAACCGGCACCATGTCGGCGGTCTCGCCCAGCACGCCCAGCAGGCCGCTGTGGCGATCCTGCCGGAGCGCGCCCACGATTTCGGTGGCGTTGGCCAGCTTCATGGGCTGGAAGCTGGAGGCGTGCGTGAAGAGAATCTCGCCCTTGCTCATGGGCATGCTGACTGGGCCAAGATTGAAGAACGAATGCCCGAAGGCCAGCACGCGGCGGCCGTCGTTATAAGTGACCGTGCCCAAGCCGCTGACGGTCATGTCGCCGGAGACCAGGACGGCGGCCAGAGCGTCGCCCGGCGCGAGAGCCTTCTGCCACCCTGGGGCGGGGTTGGGGCCGCCGAGACTGCCACCGGCGCCGCCCTGGACCGCCGCCAGTCCCAATTGCTGGAACAGCGGGCCGAACTCCCGCAGCACGCTGGGGTCGAAGCCGGAGAATGCCAGCGGGGTTTCGATCTGCGTCAGCACGGGATTCTGCTGCGGCCGATTGGGCGAAGTTCCCGCCGCCAGCGCCTGCGTCAGCAACTCGCTGGGGATGGCCGGAAGATTGTCGGCCTGAATCCGGTCCGGAGTGCGAGCGCCGGCGGGCTGCGAGTTATCGAACTCGCCGACCTCGAGCATCAGCTCGATGGGCGTGATTCCGCAGATAGCGTCGGGCGAGAACACGCTCAGGCGCAGGGCCACGCCCCCGACCAGCTTTCCGTCGATATAAACGGGGCTGCCGCTCATGCCGGCGGCCACGTTGGTGCGGAGCGCCACGCCGCCCAGTTTGGCCAGGATGACGTCCTGCTTTGGCCCCCAGGCATTCTTCCACAGCCCGATGATTTCCACGGGCACGGACTCCGGCTGGGTCCCGATAAAGACAGTCCAGAGGTAGCCCTTCATGCCGGGTTTCAGCCCGGAGGAGCGCATGATCTCGACTTTTCCGGCCCGGGGACGGAGCGGCGGGGTTTCCTGCGCCAGGGCCGAACACACTGCCGCGACGGCCAGCAAGGTCGCAGCAAGAGGAGGTTTCATGGGAGTGCTCTTCCTCGCAAAGACTACACTAATCCTGTGAGCTACCGCTTGACCTCATTATCACGCACTCTGCGGAGCTTTGACAATGCGGGGCGTGCTGGCCCTTCCCCAGTTTCCTTGAGCGGAGCAATGCGGGGAGGGTAATTCGGGTACAGGCCACGAATTTCGCAAAGGCGGCGAAATTCGCGCCGGTCCCCGAATTACGCGGGCTGCTCACCGGCCTCTTGGGATACCGTCTGTGGTGTAATAGGGTGCTTTGCGGGGACTGGAATGACCGATCACGCACTCGCTTCCGCGGCGCCGGAGCAGATCAGGAGATGGGGGCTGGCGCTGAGCTTTTTCCTGGCCAGGAGCGTGGCGAACGGGACCTACCCGCTTCTGGGCCTTCCTTTGCTTCGGCATAGCTTCTATCCTCTGCCCATTCGATATTACGTGGTTCAGGTGGCAAGCGACGCGGTCTCGGCTCTGGTACTTGCGGCGCTGGGTCCCCAGGTCACGAAGATCTGGGCCGCGTTTGTGTTTGCAGCCGCCAGTCTGCTGGTGGTCCGCCTCCTGCACCCGGTTCTCCCCGAAGTCCCGGACGCCGGCGGCGAAGGCGGCGCGCACCGCGTCGGCGGGGTGCGTCTTGCTGACGGCCACGAGGGTGACCTCGCCCGGCGATCGCGACGCGCGCTCCGCCGCCCGGGCGATCCTCTCCCGGACGGCGGCCACGCGGTCCGCGATCACTTCTTCATGGCCTTGAGCAGCCCCTGGGCCGTGGCCACGTTCTGGGCGTCGGTGGGGTTCATGCTGAGGTACTTCTCGAGGTGCGCGATCGCCTCGGGGATCTTCCCCTGGCCCACCATCAGCGCGCCGAGCCGGTAGTACGCCTCGGTCATGTTGGGGTCGGCCTTGATCGCGGCCTCGAAGGCGGCGATGGCCTCCTCGTTCTTGTACGCGTTCAGGAGGAAGATGCCCCGGTTGAACTGGGCCTTGGCGTCGGCCGGGTTCGCGCCCGCCGACTTCTCCATGATCGCCATGGCCTTCTCCGGCTGGCCGTTCTCCTGGTAGAGCTTCGCGAGCTGGGTGGCGATGTCCGCGGAGTCC
>CAVRZY010000025.1:0-23365 GCA_963725415.1 uncultured Acidobacteriota bacterium
TCCGGAATCAATCCATAGCCTTCCGGGTGCGCGAGCGTCACGTTCATCCCGAAGCGCGTCATCAGGCCGATGATGCCCTGCGGCACGGAGAGCGGCTTGCCGTAACTCGGCGAGTAGGCCCAGGTCATCGCGATCTTCTTGCCGCGCAGCTTTTCCAGCGAACCGAAATGGTGCTTCAGATGCACCAAGTCCGCCATCGCCTGCGTCGGATGATCAATGTCGCACTGCAAGATTGATCACGCTGGGCCGCTGGTGCAGCACGCCCTTCTCGAAACCTTCCTGCACCGCGGCGCGAACCTCGCGCATGTAGCGGTTGCCCTCGCCGAGATACATGTCGTCGCGGATGCCGATGACCTCGGCCATGAACGAGATCATGTTCGCCGTCTCGCGCACCGTCTCGCCGTGGGCGATCTGCGATTTCTCCTCGTCGAGGTCCGCCAGGCCCAGGCCCAGCGCGTTGGCCGCCGAGGCAAAGCTGAAGCGCGTGCGGGTGGAGTTGTCGCGGAAGATGGAAATCGCCAGCCCGGTGTCGAACACGCGGAACGGCTTGCCGCGCCTTGTGCATTTCGGAAAACACTCGGCGACGAGCGTGAGCGCGCGGAGTTCGTCGTCGGTCTTTTCCCACGTCAGCAGGAAATCCTTGCCGTAGCTGTCGAGTCTTCAGTTATTGCAGTTCGGCCAGTTGTTTCTTCAGTGTCTTCATGAATAAATCGTCTCTGGCAGCTAGCGACCCTGCTTCGCATGTCCTTGCTGCCAAAGCTGCCACCAGCCTGACCTACACATGTCCGGCTGGCAAGACTTGACTACAGGACTTGACTACAGGCTTGACAGCACCGGCCGCAGTTCATACGATGCCTGAGCGGCGTATAGAGAACCGCGTCGGTTCCGCGCCTTTCGGCGACCAGCAACACGGGCCGATAACCGTCAAGGCAAGTAATATGCCTGGGCGCCAGAACAGAACACAATGCGCTCCGATACCCGATTCCCGGGAGGAACCTTGTGTGAAAGCGTGAAGTTATGAGAAGCGCGATGAAGAGAATGGCTGCTCGCAAGTTTGGTGCCTTGCGTCGCCGCAGGTGGCTGCGGCGGGAGGGGTTTACCTTGATCGAACTGCTGGTGGTGATTGCCATCATCGCCATCCTGGCGGCGCTGCTCTTGCCGGCTCTGGCCAAAGCCAAGGAAAAGGCCGTGAGGATTCAGTGCACCAGCAACCTCAAGCAATGGGGGGTTGCCGTCATCTCTTACGCCGGGGACAACAAGGAAGCTTTCCCGGCCAACCCTACCAGCGACGGGGCCAGCGGCTTTGCCTGGATGGCCATGAGTCTTAACACCAACTTCTACCCGCAGGACCTGTATCCAACCGCCGGGGCACAACCGTCAGCCAGCGAGCCAAGCAGGATGTGCTTTATTGTCCCACCGATGAATGGCACCGCGCCTATGAAGCGGACGCCATCAACCGGGTGAACCTGATTGGTTACCAGTTCCTGCCCGGGCGAGATAATGATCCTCTGGCATGGCCGAACTACAATGACCAGGGGCTGGGCGAATGGGTCTTGCGGAAGAAGCTTGGCGGTTCCTATCGCAAGGCGCCGGTCATGGTCGACAAGATCCAGGGCGTCGGCGCTCCCCCAACTATGCAATGGTTTTCCACCACCGGGACGCCCCCGAAGAGTTTCGCCTCCTCGAACCATCGGAGCAGCAAGGGCGTGCCCATCGGGGGCAACTTCCTCTATGAAGATGGCAGCGTCCACTGGCGGAAGTTCGATCTGGACCGGCTCAAGACCACCATTGACGCCGGACTTCGGTGGGTTGGACGGTGTTCTATCGCCCGGGGGACCTCGATGCCGGCCCCTGGTGAGGCGCTCCCCGGTTCGCGCAGACATTTTTGCCTGCCGGTGCCGGCGTGGTTAGGAACGTTTCGCCGAAGCGTCCCCACCTTGGCGATTCGCCCCTTGACAGCAGGGCGGTCGGCAGGTTGAGATAGACTCATTATTTTGCAGCAACAGAGCAGCACCGGGCTATGGTTCATAATCCTGGCCGCCGTGGCCGGGCTGATGGCCCAAGCGCCCGAGGCGTGCCCGGCCGCAGCGCCAGCCTCCAATCAGGTACCAAGGGGAAAAGGAAGCCTGCATCAAGAATCTGAAGGTGATTAACGATGCACTGCAGGCCTATCAAGCCGACCACAAAGACCTGCCCTATTGGCTTTCGGACCTGGTGCCGCATTACCTGCCGAATCCCAGCGCGCTGATTTGCCCAGTCTGCCGGCGCACGGGGCGATCCGGGCCGCCCCGGGCGATCCCAAGGTCCCCTGTTCCTACCACTATCGAGTCTTCTCCCGTGCCCCGGGGAGACGCCGCCACCAACGCCCCGAACCGGACGCGACGCGAATGGAAACGGCGGCAGATGGGACTGGTCGGTTCCGCAGTGCCCGTGGTCCGCTGCGGTCATCACCCGCAGGTTCTAAACCTGGGTTTTGACGGTGTGATCTATGAAAAGCGGGCCGTCCTGGGAGAAGTCGTTCACCAACCGCGTGGACGCCGAGAGTCTGACCCCGGCCTCGATCTTTGCCAGCACAACCCCGCAGGGCCGCAAATCACCAGCCAAGCCGCGCTTCCCGGCACGCGATGCCACCGCGAGGGCGGGACTGATTGACTTGACCAAGTACTACAACACCACGCTTAGCGCGCCACGCTACGGCACCAACGGCAACAACCTGGCCGCCCTGCCGCGCGGCGTGCAGACTTTCGCCGGGGTTGAGTTTGACGTGCGCGGGGTCATTCAACTGGGCGGCAAGTCGGCTGGGCTCAGCAAGTATCCGCCCGAGGTCACGGGCATCAAGGTGCGCCAGAAATGCCAGCGGCTCTATTTCCTGCATGCGGCTTGTCTTGGCGGGCCGGCCGATGAAGGCAAACCGGTCGGCGCGTACGTCGTGCATTATCCCGTTAACCAGATGCGCCTGGAGATACCCATCACCTATGGCCGCGAGGTCCGGAACTGGTATTCGGTGCCGGAGGAACCCGCCGCGACGAACGCGCTGACCGTGGCGTGGACGGCAAAGACCCCGAATAAAGCAAACCCGGGCCGTTGCATTCGTTTGTTCCTGACCACCTGGACTAACCCGGCGCCGGGCGTCCAGATCGAGAGCATTGACTATGTCTCCCGCCTGGCTGTGCCCGCGCCGTTCCTGATCGCCATCACGGCGGAGTAACTGGTGACCACGCGCACCATTCAGGTCTTGGTTCGGTCGGATGGCTCGCTCTGGCGCTGTTGCTCCAGATTCCGAATGGCCGGGCGGAGACCCTCCGCGTGGCCACCTGGAACCTGGAGTCACCGGCAGTCGCGGGCCGGACCAACTCCGCCGCGAACACGAATCAAACGCTCATCCAGCAACGCACCACCACCTCGAAGAAGGGGGGCCCGCCGCTAACGAAGGCCGGGGGCGGAACCAACGCGACGGCCGGCACGAATCCCAACCGGATTCGGCAGGCGGCAAGCGCCTTGAAGAAGCTGGACCCGGACGTGATCCTCCTGCAGCAGGTCCGCGATTGGCAGATGTGCGAGCAGCTTGCGCAGGCGCTGAAGCCCGCCGAATACAAGACCCTGACTTGCTCCTCGTTCATCGACCCACGAACAGGAACGCTGCGCAAACAGCAGGTGGCGATCTTATCCAAGGCAAAAGCATACCTCGCCTGGTCGGAGCCGTGGCGGAAGGAAGGCAAGACAACCTCGCCGGGCGGCCTCGCCTTTGCGGCTCTCCAAATTGGCAAGCAGCGAGTGGGCTTGTTCTCGGTCCAGGCAGGAAACGCCCCAGCGAAGACGGCAGACCCCGAACAGAGCGCAGCCCGGCTAAAAGCACAAGCGGCGGCGGTCAATCAATTGCTCGATCAGGTCAGCTTGATCACAAACTGGGCGACCAACCAGGTACAGGCATTGGTCGTTGGCGGCACCTTCTACCCTGGCGCTCAGGACGGGTTGGCGGCACAAGAAACCTCCTTGCGACCACTGGAAGACGCCGGCTTTAGCAGCGCTTTCCCGCGGACCTCTGCCGCGGAGCAGAATGACCGGCCCGGCGGCGTCGCCGATTACATCTTTACTCGACCCGCAGGCTGCGCCCTGAACCCTCGCACTCTGTCCCCGCCCGGCTTCCCGCACCATCCGATGACTTGCGAGGTAGAACTGGATCCAGGCAAGGCGGCCAAGGCCCAGGCAGCCCGCGTCGAGCCTCCACCCCCCAGCGAAACCCCTCGCCCTGCCAGGACCGATGAGGCCAAGACCAAACCAATTGAATCCGCCCCTCCACCGCCGCTCATCCAGCCCGGGCCACCCGCTCCCATCCCAGGCTCTCAACCCTCAACTCTCAACCCTCAACCGCTTTGGTGGGCTGTCATAGCGCTGGGCGGAATTCTTGCAGCCACCGCATTCGCCTGGATGTTACCGGGCGCAGACGTGGATTTCGACGAGCATCACCGACCTTGATCACCGAGCAGGCGGAGGACATGGCATCCTCATACACCGTGGTAGTCCGGACACGATCGGCAACCGAGCCCGCGCCGGAGGATGGGAACGCCTCGTTAACGCCCCGCCCGATGATTCACATCGACGCGCCGGAGAACACACGCACGCTGAGGTTCTGCGGCAGCGGGCATTGGCGGCTGAGCAACGAGCCGACCGCGCCACCGCCGTCATCCGCGCCGGCCTGATCCCCCACTTGAGTCATTGGCTGAAACAGAAGCTCGTGCGAAAGCTCCTGGCCGACCGGCACAATTGCTGGACACACAGCAGGCGGCCACACTCAAGGCGCTGGCGGTGGAGGAGCGGCTCTCCAGAATCGAGCAGCAGATCCAGCAGCAGAACCGTGCCTATCAAGAGCGCATTGAAGTGCTAACCCGGGAACTCATCGCCGCCAAGGAAGACAACCGCGAAATGATCCGCGACCGAATCGCCCAGGTTAGACGGGACATGGAAGCCGCGCGCGCCAGGCTCATGGCCCAGTCCGCCGCGGACGACACGCCGGGGCTTTAGGTTTATGCAATCCACCAACCGCCGTAGTTTCCTTGGATGCGCGGTCGCCACAGCGATCCTAACGCTGCTTCCGAGTGCCCGATGCCACGCCGCCACCGAGCCCACAAGGCATCGGTTCCTCGCGGTGGACGATGGCACCCACACGCTGATCCACGTGGACGAGAGCGACCCTGCCCGGAACTGGAGCGTCGCCACGGGCTACGTGATGGATATGCAATTGATCGGGCAGGACCGGGTGTTACTCAGCGTGGACGACGGCTTTCGGGAATACGACGGTGGCCTCGGGCAAACTCCTCAAGTCGGTCAAAGGCACCGGGGGCAAGAGTTACAGCGTTTGTCGCACAAGTGATGAGCGTACCATTCTAACCGGGGACGATCTAGGCGGTCAAAAGGGCGCATGCCTGGTGGTTTATGACCGCGCGGACAAGATCATCGAGCGCAAGGTCTTTGACGGCCTGACCATGCTCCGGCATCTCCGGCCAACGCCCGAAGGCACTTACCTGCTGGCCGCAGTCGGCCAGGTCGTGGAGGTGGACGCGCGGTGGAACATCCTTCGGCAGTACCAAGTCGCGGGCAATCTGTTCAAGGCGGTTCGCTGGCCAATGGTAACATCCTCTGCTCCTCCGGGCCGGGTGCGCGGTTCCTGAAAGAACTCAACCCGCAGGGTGAACTCGTCCGCGAGATTCGCGGCGACCAGTTGCCCGAAGGTTCCTTTACCGGCTTTCGACCTTCAGCCCAATGGCCACGTGGTGGTAGCGAACTGGCTGGGCCACGGCCCGGACCATGACGGCACGGTGCTCGTCGAGTATGACCGCGATGGAAAATCGTCTGGCGCTATGGCCGTCCGCACGCCTCGTTTGTCGAGGTCATCATGCTGGACGGCAGGGGCGAGCAGGCCGCGCCGACCGCTGCGGTTCAGGAAGGCAAAGGCCATCATTTCGCCTGCACCGATTACAGCGCCGGCAAGGTGTTCATCGTCTCCGCCGAGGGCAAGGTCGAGTGGGAATATCCGACCGGACACTGCAACGACCTGTGGGTGCTGCCCAACGGCAACCTGCTGTTCAACACCGGCCACGGCGTGAAGGAGGTCACCCGCGAGAAGAAGGTCGTCTTCAATTACGAATCGAAGAGCGAGATCTACGCCTGCCAGCGGCTCGCCAACGGCAACACCTTCATCGGCGAGTGCAACGCCGGGCGGCTGCTGGAAGTCGACCCCGGACGGCAAGGTCGTCAAGGAAATCCGCCTGCTGCCCGAGGGCAAGGACGGCGGCCAGCCTACATGCGCAACGCCCGGCAACTGGCCAACGGCAACTACCTCGTCGCCCACTACGGCGAGCAGGTCGTGCGCGAATACGATTCGCGAGGGCAAGATCGTGCGCGAGATCCCGCGCCGCCGGCGGCCCGCACAGCGTCGTCCGCCTGCCCAACGGCAACACGCTGATCGCCTGCGGCGACATGCCCGGCGGCCAGCGCGTCTTCGAGGTGGACACAGACGGGCAAGACGGTCTGGGAGGTCAAAGGCGACGAACTGCCCGGCATCAGCCTCAAGTTCATGGCCGGCCTCCAGCGCCTGCCCAACGGCAACACCGTCATGTCCAACTGGCTCGGCCACGGCCAGTTCGGCAAGGCCCCGCACCTGATCGAGGTCACGCCGCGACAAGAAGGTCGTCTGGACCTTCGCCGATCACAAGACGATGAGGACCATCTCCAGCGTCCAACTCCTCGACGTGCCCGGCGACGCCACCAAAGGCGAAATCTGGCACTAATCAATTCGGGAGGGCGAGCGTCCCCGCGAGCCCAAACTTCTCCTGGCTGCTGGAACAATCAGGGATCGCGGGACGCTCGCCAGGGCTGCATCAAGCTCCCGATCATAGCCGGATTTGCCATCTGCCCTATCGCCAAATGGTATCCGGCAAGGGCGGCTCAAGCCCCCCGGCGTGTGAGCCACTTCCAAGCCACCCCCAAGCCTGTACCAAGCCATATACAAGCCACCTACTCCGGTGTTGCTCCCATGTTGATGCCATCAACATGGGAGCAACACCGGAGTAACACCAGAGCAGGTGGCTTGTACAGGCTTGGGGGTGGCTTGAGGCTTGGGTGGCGCTGGCCGGCACTCCGTGGGCGGGGGCACCTCAAAGGCTGTGGAACTCTCAACTGGCATCCCGGGATCCGGGGAGCTTGATGCAGCCCTGAGAATTGCTGGCACGGCGAGTGACAAAGTCAACGCAAGTCATTGTAGGAGACGACGTAAGGAGTCTCTGATCACTTTGCCCCCTGCCTAAAGGGCGACTTTTTTACAACGTGCTGATTAGAGACTCCTTACGTCGTCTCCTACAGCTTCGGGCTGGAGCGCTTGTCAGCGACTTTGTCACTCGCCGTGGAATTGCTGGCCAAGAACCCTTCTTCTTATTGACGCGGGCGGGAGGTTTGTGGGATAAACGAGGCAATCAGGCGCAGTGGGGGACGGTAGCGCGACCACCGCGTCCAAAAACCAAATGGAGAGAACACTATGAGATCATACTCAGTCTCGCCGAAGCGAGGGTTGGCAATCAGAAGATGGCTCCTTCATGCCCGGCGATGTGTCGCCCTCGGGATAGTCTTCACGAAAGTCGTTTGGCCGCTGTTGGCCCTGGGCCAACCTTCCGGCATGGCCTTGGGGTGGGGTGCTGCCGTCTTGCCGGGAATCCCGTTCACTAATGTCGCGGCGGGGTTTGAGCACCAAGTGGCTATCCGCAGCGATGGCACGGTGTATGACTGGGGAGCCATCAACGGGGCTCCAGCCAGCGCCAGCAACATCGTGAGCGTAGCTGCCGGTGGAAGTGGCTACATCATATACCGAAATCACACGGTGGCACTGAAAGTGGATGGCACCGTGCTGGCTTGGGGAGACAACGACTGCGGCCAGGCCACCGTACCCGCCGGGTTGACCAATATCGTGGCGGTGGCCGCTGGCGGGATGCACAGCGTGGCACTCCGAGACAGCGGCACCGTGGTTGTATGGGGAGATAATACCTATTTTCAGACCAACCTGCCTATGATGCGGATCACCAACAGCGCCTTTCCCAGCGGTCACTACGTGCCCCTGAGTAATGTTACCGCCGTTGCGGCAGGGTATCGTCACACCTTGGCCCGCATGGAGGACGGCACTATGACTGGCTGGGGGAACTCCCCCTTTTCTGCTTCCTGGTATAACCTAACTGGGGTCGCCGCCATGGCAGCGGCCTACGACTATAATGTCGTGCTCGGAAGCAACGGCTCGGTGCTCGCCGGGGGAAACAGCATTTCCACGATTCTCCACAGCAACGGCGTGGCCGTCGCCGCCGGAGGCGACAGTAGTACGAGCAATCATGGTCTTGCCCTCCTCAAAGACGGGACCGTATATGCCTGGGGAGCCAACACCTACGGCCAGTCAACCGTTCCGCCCGGCTTGAGCAACGTCGTGGCGGTGGCCGCCGAACGCTACTCGAGCTTCGCGCTGCGGGCGGATGGCGTAATCGTGTGTTGGGGACAAGTTGGGACTGGGGTGATAAGAAGGGATTTTACGGAGAACGGAAAGCCCATAGACACCCTGGTAGCCTTAGCCTCAAGCTTCTACACCTTGGGTCTGAAGGCTGACGGCTCAGTAACCGATTGGGGAGGAGGCGCCTCGCTGCCGGCCGGCTTGACGAGTATTGCGGCGGTAGCTGTGGGTGGAGGGCACTGCGTGGCACTCAAGAATGACGGCAAGGTAATCGGCTGGGGCAGCAACTACTATGGTCAAACCAATATGGAGGGATGGAATAACATCATCGCGATTGCTGCCGGGCCTGCCTACACCCTGGGCCTCAAAAGCAACGGCACGGTCCTGGCCGTGGGCAAGCCTCCTTACATGCCGGCACCTGCTGGTTTGAGCAACGTGGTCAGCATCTCAGCGCTAGGTTGGACCCCTCCCATTGCGCAGGGCGCGCCGCTCCCAGGGATCAGCCTCGCGCTGAAGAGCGACGGCACGGTCGTGGGCTGGGGGGATCAGCTGCGCCTGCGGGACTCAGCGGGGTGGTCGCCGTGGCGGCAGGCGGTTATCATGGTCTGGCGCTTCAAGGCGACAGCACCGTGGTGGGGTGGGGATCCAACAGATATGGTCAAGCCACGGGGGTGCCTACAACTGGTTCCCCATATTCTGCCACCGGGCAGGTCATGATCGCCAGCCAAGTCTTGAGCAACGTCATTGCCATTGCCGCAGGGGTTAACCACAGCCTGGCCCTCAAGAATGACGGCACCGTCGTGGGGTGGGGCGATAACTATTACGGCCAGACCAGTGTGTCGGCCGGAGCCAGCAACGTCGTGGCGATCGCTGCAGGAGCCTACCAGAGCCTCGCGATCCGGACCGACCTGAAGGTGGCATGCATCGGGGCTCGGTGCCCAAGGACCGGCCCTTAGATTTCACACCTTTGCCGGGCAGACCTATTCGGTGGAGTCTTCGCCGGACTTGAGCCCGGCGAGTTGGGCTCCCCTTTCCGCCGGGAGCATCGCCGGCAACGGCCAGGACGCGGTGGTGACCGACAGCGACCCGGCTCCCATGGGTACCCGCTTTTACCGCGTCAGGCTGTTACCTTGAAACAGAGTCAGGGCTTGACGGGGATCAGCGCTGGCGTAGCCTCAGCACTGTGTACCGGCCGCTATCAATCGGGGATCTATGAACACTCGCAAGCCCTTCTATGGAGTTCTCTTCCTCGGCTAGTCTCGCTCTGGGCCGTGTGGACGCTGTGCGCCCTTTCCGCCAGCGTCTCTGCCGCTGATTCCCAGTCCTGGCGCAAGCTGGTCGAGGCAGACTGGCTGGCCTATGAGGAAAGCCTGCTGGCCACCAATCCCCTGGCGCTGCTGCCCGCCGATGACGCCCGCGGCGGCTGCGATGGCGTTAGAGATGGCGGATACGGATTCCATACGGAGAAACAGGACCAGCCCTGGTGGCAGGTGGACCTGGGCAAACGCCAGCCGGTGGCGAGCGTGGTCATCTGGAACCGCTGCGACTCCCCCAGCCGCGCCACCAGCCTCCAAATCAGCTTATCCAATAATGGCCGTAGCTGGACGAACGTCTATCTCCATGACGGCAGCCTCTTCTATGGCTTCAGCGACCACAAGCCGCTGACCGTCCTGCTGGCCAATCCGGCCGCCCGCTTTGTCCGGATTCAACTGCCGGGCAACGACTACCTGCATCTGGACGAAGTGGAGGTCTTCGGCCCGACGAACCCGGCGCAAGAATCTCGCGCTGCACCGGCCCGCCGACCAAAGCAGCCTTTCGACCTGGTCCAGGGCCAGCAATCGGGAAGCCGCCACTGGCCGATCGACTGGCCGCGCCGCACCAAGGACGTGCTCATCTATTGCGAGCGGCTGCTCAGCCGAACTGCCCGAGCAGGCCCCGGACCTGGCATCCGCGGACCGGGTCGGCTCTCAAGACAAGAGCTCGCCGCTCTCCAGTCCGTGCCCGCCTCGAGCTACGGCCAGGCGCAATTCCTCGAAGCCCGCTGGCTGCAGCGCCGGCTGGGTCTGGCCAATCCGCTCCTGGACTTCGACTCCATCCTCTTCACCAAACGCGTGCCGGGCAGCTTCAACCACATGTCCGACCAGTATTACGGCTGGTGGTCGCGCCCGGGCGGCGGCATCTACCTGCTGCGCGTTTCAAGACCGAGACGCCCGTGCTCGAGAGTGCCTCACCGGCGGCTTTCCGCGAGCCCGGCAGCTTCCTGCGCCCGGCCCTCTCTTACGACGGCAAGAAAGTGCTGTTCGCCTGGTGCCGACACTACCCGGGACTGGCCGCCGAGACCAACAAGCTCGACAAGGCCAACGTCCCCGAGGACGCCTTCTATCACCTGTTCGAGATGAGCATCGATGGCACGGGCGTGCGCCAGTTGACCCGCGGCAAGTATGACGACTTCGACGGGCGCTACCTGCCGGACGGCCGCATCGTGTTCATGTCCACCCGGCGCGGGCAGTTCATCCAGGCCGGGCGCGACGAGCGCCGGCCAGACCCTGGCGCAAGCCGGACCTGCCGGATTGCTACGTGCGCTGCGGCGGCGGCCCGGAGCGGCCGGTGGCCGTCTATACCTTGCACACGATGGAGCGCGGACGGCACCGGCCTGTGCGCCATCTCGCCGTTCGAGATGTTCGAGTGGGAGCCCTCGGTGGCCAACGACGGCAGCATCCTTTACTCGCGCTGGGATTACATTGACCGCGACAACATGCCCTACATGAGCCTGTGGGCGACCCGCCCGGATGGCACCGGCACGCGTCTGGTCTATAAGAACTTCACGCGCTCGCCGCATTGCGTCTTTGAGCCGCGCAGCATTCCCGGCTCGGACAAGATCATCTTCACCGCCAGCGGCCATCATTCCCAGACGATGGGCAGCCTGGTCCGCCTCGATCCCTCCGCCGGCACCGAAGGCGCCGACCCCATCACCCGGCTGACGCCGGAGGTCTGCTTCCCCGAAATCGAAGGCTGGCCGGTGTCGTCCTACGCCACGCCGTGGCCGCTCTCCGAACGGTGTTACCTGGTGAGCTGGGGCATCCCCGGCATGAAACATCCCGGCCCCGCCGGCTGGGCACGCTGGCACTCCGTGCCGGATCAAATCAAGGAGATGGGCGTGTATCTGGTTCGACGCCGCCGGCCAGCTCGAGCCGCTGTATCGTGATCCCGAGATTTCCACCGTGTATCCCATCCCCGTGCGCCCGCAGCCGGTCCCGCCGGTCCTGGCCGCCCAGGCCAAGCCAAACGGCGCGCAGGAAGGACGCTTCCTCCTTGCGGATGTCTATCGCGGACTGGGCCAGGTCAAGCGCGGCGACATCAAACGACTGCGCATTGTGGCCGTGCCGCCCAAGACCCACCCGACCATGAACTTCCCCAACATGGGCCTCACGCGGGATGACCCCGGCAAATGCGTGCTGGGCACCGTGCCCGTCGAGGCGGACGGCTCGGCGTGGTTTCGCGCGCCTTCGGGCGTGACCTTGTTTTTCCAGGCCCTCGACGCGCAGGGGCTCGCCGTCCAAACCATGCGCAGCGCCACCTACGCGCAGCCGAACGAGACCGTCGGCTGCATTGGCTGCCACGAGCCGCGCACCCAGACCGCCTCGCCCAAGCCGGTGCTCGCCGCGGCGCGCGAGCCGTCCCGAATTACTCCCGGGCCGGAAGGCTCCTGGCCTCTGCGCTTTGACCATTTGATCCAGCCCGTGCTCGACCAGCAATGCGTCTCCTGCCACGCCCCGGGCGCCAAGGATGCCAAGGCCGCCCAGTTCGACCTCACCCCCGCGAAGTCCTATGAATCACTGGTGGGCTACGGCAAACCGAGCCTCGCTGACCAGGTCGGCCACGGCTATCGCCAGGGCTTCTCCAAACCGGGCGAAGGCCTGGCCGCAACCAGCGCCCTGCTGGCCCTGCTGTCCAAGCCCGAAGGCCATTACGAGATCAAGCTCGACGCCGCCGCGCGGGAACGCTTCACCGTTTGGATGGACACCTACGCGCAACGGCTGGGGTCCTTCAGCGCCGACCAGGAGCGCCGACTGGAAGATCTGCGCCGCGCCTGCGCCGACCTCCTGACGGATGCCGCGCCCCCGACCCACGCCGCAACGGAAGAACGCCCTCTCAGGACCGCCGCTGTGGCGAGTCAGAAGTAAGCCCAGGGCTTCGAGAAATAGGGCGCGGGCGGGTTGCAATTTCACTCAGTGGATGTAGATTTGCGTTAATAACACCTTGAGGATCGAAGAGGCTCCGGCACATGAACTGGACCGAACAACCAGCCACGCAGTGTCAGGTCAGTCACCTCCGGGAGTTCGGCTACGCGCCGGATCATCCGCTGACCAAAGGGGAAGCTGCACACTTGATCAGCGACTTCGAGGCACACCCCGAAGCGGCGCGCACTTTGGCCGAGACCAGCCTCTGCGCCGCGACCAAAGAAGAAGCTCACGCGCTGCGGGTAGCGGTTGAAATCGCGAAGCGGGCCGTGGCTGAGGGCCGAAGAGATCCAGCCGAGAAGGCTAAACTTGAGCTGGGTTTGGCCATCGCAAAGCGGCAGGCGTTTTGGGTGAACACCTGCCGTGACCCGGGCCAGATGCAGTCCCCGTCGTTGGAAGTGTTTGACCTCTACCGAATCCACGGCTGCCGCTTTCTTGCACCCACCCTGGAACAGGCTCAGGGGATTCTGGATGCACTCGACGCAGCCATGCCGTCTGGGACAGGGATTACCCACAGCTCTTCTACCAGGCGCTGGAGCTTAATTTCCCGGAGTTGCGCCGCCCGCTGTAAGCAGACGGCCGGGGGCAAGCGGCGGCAGCATCCCGCTAACCAGTGCAGGCGCCTTAATCGGTATTCATTCAGTTAAACAGGAGGTATGACCTTGCGAATGAAATCAACCTGCTTTGATAACCGGACCTATTCTGCCGCAGCAAGCCCGGCCTTGAGGTCAATGCGGTTGGGCAGCTCTCCGAAGTGATAGAAGCGATGTTCGAGGCGGCCGTCTCGCACGATGACGATGCGCAGTCCGGACTGGCCCTCGCCCAACGGCTTGCCCACCGGGCCGGTGGTGATGGCTTCGAGGTTGCCAGCGCGGGCAATGGCGTTGCGGTGATAGTGAGCGGAGAAGAGGTAGTTCACGCCAGCCTCGCGAAACCAGCCGAGGTAACGGCCACGGCGTTCACCTGGGATGTTGAAGTATTCGTCGGGCTCGTCCGCAGTTTTGAGGAACCACGGATGATGCGCGAAGATGACGACGTGCTGCGCTCCGTTCTGGCGGGCGTGCTTGAGTTCGGCCTGGAGCCAGAGTTCCTGTTCGGCGAGTTGGTTGGTGGCGTTCTGTGGCGTATGAATGATGACCGAGTTGAGCACGATGCCCACAAGACCCGCGTGCCGGAAGGTGTAATGGTCCGGGCCAAAATGGTTGGTGTAGGTGGCGATGTCCGCCGGCGAAGGCGCGTTGCCGATGTCGTGGTTGCCGGCCACGGGGTACAAGGGGATGTTGGGGGCAACGCGGTTCATGATGCGCTGATACTCGCGGACTTGGGCGGCGTCGCCCGGCTGGTTCAGCATGTCCCCGGAAACCACTACAAAGGCGGGGCGCAGCCGGTTGATCGTGGCGACGGCGAGTTCAAGATTGGCGGTCTCCTGGGCAAAATCCTTGTTGGCGGTGAACATGCCAAACTGCGGGTCGGCGAGTTGAACAAAGAAGAAAGGTTCGGCGGCGGGCAAGGTGGCCGACACCAGGAGCAGTGATACCAGGGCAGGTAATCTCAAATTCATAGGAATCTCCGTATTGGTTGAAAGTTGTTCTCTGAAATCATGGACAATTATAGCGAATACTGCGGGATCTTCAGGGTTTCTCCGTCCTTCATGGCCGACAGATGGGCATAGTAACCGGGAACGGTCATGTTCAACGCGTCAATCACATCCACCGCCGGTTTGCGCCCGCGCAGAATGGCGTCAATGAAATCGTCCGCCAGATAGCCGTGAGACCCGCCGTGTCCGCCTGCGGCCACACCCGGCGGCAGGGCGTGTTTCTTGGTCTGCACCCCTTTTTCCATCGCCTGCTTGAGTCGCTGCTTGCCGGCGGCATCGCCCACAAAACCATCAGCCCGTCCGTTGTGCCAGTCATAGCCGGCATACTCTCCCCGAAGCCGGCCGGCTTCCAGATACTCTCCCTGGGAACCGCAGATGATGATGCGGCAAAGCCCTCCTTCGCTGGTCCGGAACAAGCCGACTTCGGAATTGAAAATGTTGCCGATGCCATTGGGCTGGCGCTTGCTCTTGTCGAACGGGGCGGTTCCCTGGCAACTCACCTCAAGAAAACTGCCGTGGGTGACGCCGACGTAGTAAGCCGTCGCATGGGTCGGATACCACATGGGGCACCCGTTCTTGCGCCAGTCTTTGTACGAGGCCAGCGACGGCGCTCCCAAAGAATGGGGATGGCAGTATTCCCCTTCGGAATAAACGAGGCGGCCAAAGACATCCGCCGCATAAAGCTTCTCCATGGCGTACAAGTCGTCGTGAAAGACGGAGGTCTCAAACATGGCATAGACCAGGCCGCGGTTCTTCCTGACACAGGCCAGCAGCTTCTCCGCGTCTTCAATGTCGCCCCGGAAAGCGGGCACGGCCGTGCAGACGTGTTTGCCGTGATTGAGCACCTCGATGCAGTGCTTGGCGTGCGACGGCGCGTCGGTGGCCACGAAGATGGCCTCAATCCTGTCGTCTTTCACCATTTCCTCCAGCGAAGGATAGGTCTTCCGGCACTTGACGTGTTCGGCCAGGGCCGCGCAACGGTCGGGAAACAAATCGCTCACCGCCACCACCTCGACGTTGGGATGATTCTGGAATTCAAACTGCGCGGAGAACTTGCAGACCCATAGCCGACCAAACCGACTCGGACCTTGCGGTCGCTGAAAGGCTTCCAAACCTTCGTCCGGTCGTAATCGGTCTTCGTCTGGTCAAATCCAGGAATGACCTCGGCGCTGTGGGCGCGATGGATCAGGGAATCAGCCGCCACCATGGCGGTGGCGGTGGTTCCCAAAAACGAGCGGCGGGTAAGTTTGGTTGGCATAATTCAATATGCGCCTCAATTTAACCTGATGCAGGTCGGTGGCAACCGAGTTCTTTGGGCTTGGGGGTCTTTGGGCGCACCTTGCCCTTGACGCTTGACCTTGCAATCGCCCACGCGCAGGATTCAGCAAATGAAGAGCTTTTGTTGGTTGATCAGCAGCGGGGCGGTCTGTGCCCCGTTTGTCATTTCGACGGTTTCAGCCGCGGAGCCGGCCTGGAATATTCGGAATATCCCGCTGGAGCGGGTTTCCGTGGTGGCGCATCGCGGCGCCGGGTTCCTCGCGCCGGAGAACACGATGGATGCCCTGGAACTATCCTGGAGCATGGGCTGCATTCCCGAACTGGATGTGCGCACCACGAAGGATGGCCACTTGATGATGTTCCACGACAAGGATTTCAGAGCGGATCCTGCCCAACGCTCCCGAGGCGGCGAAGAAGCGAAGACTTGAGGACCTGACTTACGACGAGGCGAAACAGCTCGACATCGGCGCGTTTCGCGGGCCGCAGTTCGCCGGGCAGCGGATCGTCAGCCTCGGCCGAGATCGTGGCGGCGCTGAAGAAAGACGCCAAGCGATCGGCCTATCTCGATGTCAAGAACGTGGATTTCGCCCAGATGGCGCGAGGAAACCGAGGGCGTGCATGACCAGATCGTGCTGGCCACCGGTTCGGAGGCGGACCTCCCGCGGTGGAAGGCTGTGGCCCCCCGCAGCGACACGTTCCTCTGGATTGGCACTTGGGGCGACACCAACGACGCCAACGTGGAACAGCGGTTCGCCAAGCTGCGCGCCTCGGGGTTCGCCCATATTGATAGGATGCAGGTTCACTGCCATTTCAACACGAACAACGGCGGCATGGTGCCAAGCGACGATTTCATCCGCCGCGCAGGCGTCGAAGTGCGCAAGCACGGAATCGAGTTTCAGACCATGCCCTGGAATGTCCCGGAGAAGGCCGAGGCTTATGTCCGGTTGCTCGACCTGGGCACCGCCGGATTCGGGACGGACCGGCCCGACGTGGCGATGAGCGCGGTGCGCGAGTATTACAAGAACGGGCCGAAGCGCTGGAACGTGCGCGAGCATATCCCGCTCGATCAGGTCATCGTGCAGGCGCATCGCGGCGCGGGCGATCTCGCCCCGGAGGGCTCGCTGGAGGCGTTCGAGCTGGGGTGGAAGCTCGGGTGCGTCCCGGAAGCGGATTTGCGGCGCACGAAGGATGGCGTGATCGTCTCATTCCACGACAACAATTTCGCCCGGATTCTGCCCGACGCGCCGGAGGACCTGAAGAAGAAGGGGATCGTTGACCTGACGTTTAAGGAGGTCAAAGCGCTGGATGTCGGCAGTTTCCGCGATAAGAAGTTCGCCGGGCAGAGAGTGCTGAGCCTGGCCGAAATGGTCGCGATGCTTGAAAGCGCACCCGGAGCGTTCGCTCTACATTGACATCAAGAAGGTGGATTTCCACCAGCTCGCCGCGGAAACGGTCGGCGTCCATCCGCAGCTAATCCTCGCCAGCACGAAGTACGAAGAGATGAAGCAGTGGCGGCAAGTGGCACCGAAATCGAAAACGCTTCACTGGATGGGCGGCACCCAGGAAAAGCTCGCGAAACGAATCGAAGCCCTCCGCGCGGTGAACTTCGCGGGCATTGACCAGCTCCAGATTCACGTCAACACCAGCACGAACGGCGTCTTCTCCCCAAGCGAGGAATTCCTGCGAGCAGCCGGAAGTGAATTGCGAGCACGCGGGGTTCTGTTTCAGATACTGCCGTGGAGAGAGAAGGATGCGAAGATCTTTCACCGTCTGCTCGACCTGGGTTGCGCCAGTTTCGCGACTGATTACCCGGACGTCGCGATGGAAGCAATTCGCGCATATTACGGGAAGGACTTGTGATTGGTGGTCGCCGAATCGGTTCAGACCTGCGCGTGATTGCCAGAGATTAAGGTCATCGCTCAAGCCGCCGGGGGCGGTTACTCCACCGGGCCGGTGGCCTTCTGCAAAACCGCTTTGGCGTGGCGGGCGTAGTGGCCGTGCAGATCCTGCGCGAGTATTCGCGGAGGGTCTTCTCGCCCAGACCTTCGTAGTCGCCGCACCGATACAGCGCCCGCGCCAGGTAGAGTTCCTTCAAGGCCTGGTTGCGGGTCGTAGTATCCGTTCGGCTGGCTGGGTTGGCTTCCAGCGCGGCATCGATGGTCGTCACCGCGTGCCCGCGGAGCCCGGGTTTCTGCAGCAGCTCGGCCAGCGGCTTGGCCGCGGACTTGTCCGCCAGCGTCTCCAGCGCCATGGCCACGGCGCGGAAATGCGAGAACTCACTGTTCGGGTCGAGCTGGGCCGACCTTCTCCAGGATCGGCTTGACGCCGACCGGCGACCGGGTGCGGCCCAGCGCGATGATGAGGCTGTCGAGCGGGCTCATGCTCGCGCCGAACTGCCCCATGCCGGTGTAGTGCCAGCCCTCGTCCCACTGGCTGCGCGTCGACGGCCTCGGCCAGACTTCGCGCGCCGGCGGCGTCGCCCATCATGCCGAGGATATGCGCGTAGATGAGCCGGTCCTTGCTCGGGCGCGGCCGCCAGGGCCTCGCGCAGCAGCGGCTGGGCGGTGTCGAACTGGGCCAGCACAATCTCCAGCCGTCGTAGTCGTTGACCACGCCGGCGACGGCCTCGGCGACCTTCTCCTTCGGCAGCGGGAAGGTGTCCTTCTCGCTCGAGGACGCTCTCGCGGCAGATTGCCGACCTCGACGAGATGCTTCTGCAGTGCCTTGATATCGAGCGTCCGCGGTGGCGCAGCCCTTCTTGCGCGATCATGGCCGCGGCCACGCCGGCCGCGTAGCCCTGGTTCTGCACGTCGGCCTGCATGCGGATGACGCGGCATGCGCGTCGCGGTGGGCGCTGACGCCGAGGCCGGTCACGAGGATGCCGTCCAGCCCGCGCGGCAGCAGGCAGCGATACGGCACGCGCACGTCAATGTCCTCTGCGGTCCGGCGGGCGCAATCATGAACATCGGGATGCACGGTGTAGCCGTGGGTGTCGAAGTTGCTCGTGCGCGATCACGATCGTGTCCGGGAAGGTGCGGCCCAGCATCATGTCCATGGGTGAGACGTGAAGTCGCCCACGATCTGCCGCCGCTCGCGGGTGTCAATGAGCTGGCCCAGGTCGTAGGCGTCCTTGAACTTCATCCTGCGCGGTCGACCAGCACGCGCCAGATGTCGAAGACGTCGGTGTCGTCCACAAAGGTGTAATCGGTGTTGGTGTATTTCTGGCCCAGCTCGCGCGGCGGCAGGCCCGTGCCCTGCACGGCGACGTCCGCGCCGTCGGTGTAGCGGCAGGTGGCGCCCGCGGCGGCGGCGATGTCGGCGTTGCCGGTGGAGTCGATGACGGTCTTGGCCAGCACGACGCCGCGGCCGTGCGGGGTGAGCGACGACCACGCCGTTCACGCGTGCCCGTCCACGACCACGCCCTGCGCCGAGCGCGCCGTACCAGATATCCACGCCGGCCTTGCGCAGCTCGCCGCGGAACCATTCGCTCTTGTGCTCCGGATTCCAGCTGCCGCTCACGCATCTTCGTCGCCGTAAGCCGCCACGCCCTTTGTCCACTTCCGTGGTGAAGCCCACGCGGTTGCCGTGATAGTAGCTGGCGATATAGCCCATCGTGCCGACGCCGCCGAGCCCGTGCAGATATTCGATCAGCAGGGTCCGGGCGCCCTGGCGTCCCGCCGCAATGCCGGCGGGCGCCCCGCCGGTTCCGCCGCCGACCACCACCACGTCGTATTCACCCACTACCGGAACTCCGTAGGTGCTCTCGGCCATGCGCGCCGCCTCCGCGCGATGGTTCTGCTCGATCGCGACCTCGCGGATGACCCCGGGCCGCGTTGACGGGGAGGGCTTGCCGGCTACGCGGATGCCCTCGAGTTTCGGCGCCCTGGCCGCCAACGCCGCCGCCGCCTGGCCAATCGCGGGCGCCTAACGCCATCTGGTTCACCGGCCGCAGCAAGGCTGCCGCCGCCTCCCGGGACACATCCGCACAGCCACCGAGAACGAATATCCGCTCCTCCTTCTCCGGCTGGAAACATTCCAGCGGCACCTTCTCCGCGCCCGGCCACACCCCCGCAAAGGTCCGCCGGCTGCGGAAATGGTCCGGCGGCACCTGGAAGAGCACCTCGGCGCTGTCCACCGCCTCGGGCGACCACGTGAGGTCACGGGCAAGTTGCTCCGCCTCGGCGAATGAGCCGAAAGCGGCACTGCGCATCGGCGCTTGAATCTCGATACTCGTGCACCGGGAAGACCTCGCCTTTCCGGTCGGTGATCGCCAGGGGCGTTGCCCCTGGGCGCAGCCGCAGCCCCTTGCCCTCGCGCGGTGCTCCGCCGACGACGACCCGCGTGAATGTCTGGGCGCCCGCCGGATACTCCGTGAACGCCGCGCCGGCCATGCGCGCCACATTGCCGCGCTCGGTGGCGTCAACGATCACCTTGGCGAGGACGGCCTGCCGGCCGGAGCGGGTGGAAATGACGACGCCAGCCGGTTTGCCCGCGGCATCCCGCAGGAGTTCGGTGGCATAACACCAGAAAAGGAACGGCACCTTGGCTTTGATGAGCGCCTGGTCCAGGGTGCGCTTCACCTGCATGGGGGTGGTGAACGTAGCGGGCTCGCTGCCGCGCCACGGCAGGTCCGCCCGCCGCCGGGCCCTCGACGACAATCTCACCCAGCAAAACCCGGCTCGCTTCCGGACTGCGCTGCACCTCGAGCTTGAGGTAGCGGGCCTTGGCGCGGATCGCGCCGGAAAGGGCGAGCGCGTTCCATTCGAACGTCCCATCCCCAGCGCTCTCGTTCGTGATCGCGCCCGCCGGGGACCATTTCTGGCCATCGCTGCCAACCGACACGCCCACACGCCCGACCTCATAATCCGCGGGCCGCTGATACGCCATCACGTGCACCTTCCGAATCTCCTGCTCCGAGCCCAAATCAAGCACCAGCGCGACGTCGCCGTCGTACTGAACGCTTTGGCGGGATGCGCTCTGCCATGCCCCATCGTTCAGCAGCGACTCCGGCTTGGTGTCCAGATGCTTGGCGGCGGAAGGCTGGCTGGCGGAATACTTGAAGGGCAGGCCGGGCCCAATCGGGTCGGGTGGCGGGGGACCCGGCTTGAACACCTCGCGCGCCAAATCCGTGGACGGCGTTTCCCCCGGATCCAGCCAGAGCCGGTAAGTCGCGCACAGGTCCTCGCCCAGGTATGGCCGCGGAGCGGCCAGGAACACCTTCGCACCCGCCCGCGCCGCCTCCACGGCCGCGGCGACGCCACCGGACCCGCCACCCACCACGACCACATCCACTTCCTGCAGGACAGGAATCACACCGGCGGGTTGAGCTATTTCGTCAGCCATGACGAGCTGCGCCATCAGCGCGGCGACGACTGGCAGAAGGCTTCGCATCGGAAGAAATGGCGTGAGCTGTTTCCCATAACCCCGGCCCTCTCCCTTGGGGAGAGGGGCCTGTTGTACGTCGCAGCAGATACCGCACGTCTCGATTTGTCGCAGCGCAGC
This sequence comes from uncultured Acidobacteriota bacterium, assembly GCA_963725415.1. GTDB lineage: Bacteria > Acidobacteriota > Terriglobia > Bryobacterales > Bryobacteraceae > CAVRZY01. Next base: position 21,101 of record CAVRZY010000025.1, read on the forward strand.
CAATGGTTCTCCCTCTCCACAAGGGAGAGGGCAGGGTAGGCGACAGAATGCGTCGCCGAGACCGGCTCAGGCAGATTTCCAACCTGCTGGTCCCGTCGCAATCTGGCCGCCCTCGGAATGCTGGCCGGCTTTGCCGATTGGAAATACTGTTTCATAAAGAAGTTGGAAATCTGCAGCTACGCACTGGTGTCGCCGGCAAACTGCGGACTCCTAGGATACGGCATCTGGTGCTCTGGAACGGGTTATTGAATTGGCTTTGCCGGCCCTCTGAGGCAGGGAGCGACAGCCTCTCTCCAAATCGCGTAACCCTTCGCGTTCATGTGCAACCGATCCTCGACAAAAATATCCGGCTTGGGCTGGCCGTCCGGGCCAAGCATGAGCGGGAACACATTGATGAAGGTAATTCCCTGGAGACGGCAATAGCGTTCGACCAGGGAGTTAAGCCGCTTAACTTTCTCTACCTGGCTCCAGCGCCTAGGGTTCGGGGCGCTGGCGATATAGGCGATGTCCGCCTTGGGTAATCGGCCGCGAATCCTGGTTACGAGCGCAACGAAGTCACCATAAACCACCTCGGGGTCTTTGCCGGCGTTAATGTCATTGCCGCCGGCATAGATCACCACTTGCCGGGGTTGGCAGGGGGTGATAATGCGGTCAGCGAACTTGACCGAGTCTGCCAGTTGCGAACCCCCGAAGCCGTGGTTAACGACAGGGAAGCCGGGAAAGTCCGCCCCCAGGCTCTTCCAGAGTCTGATGCTGGAGCTGCCCACGAAGACAATGCAGCCCTTCGGCGGTGGATTGGTCTGGTCTCGGGCCTCCAGCGCGGCGATTTCCTTTTCCCACTTGGACGAGTCGTGGGTAGCGAGGGAATTGGAGGGGCGGTGCGGCAGCCGGCGCCCAGCAGCAAGGCCAGCAGCGTGAGGGGCAGAAGCGCGGACAACAGGGTTCGCTGCGGAGAGAGAATTGGTGCTCTAGTCGGGCTCATTCTCACCGCATCCTGTCAAACCGGGAGGATTGAGTCAAACAGCAAGGGTTCATACTCCGGCGCGGCCAGGGCTGCATCAAGCTCGGATTAGCGCATGCCGGCGAGGTCTTGCGTGAGGGCTTCCCATTGCTTTCTGCTGACCAGTCCAACCCGGCAGGGTTGGTAGCCGGTAGCCGGGGGTCGTTTCGGGGCGGCAGGGAAACGACCCCCGGACCCGCGGGCTAGTCTTGGCGGTTTTTGGGCGACCAACGCGGCCACGTCCTGGCCGGGACCAAGGCATTGGCCAGAAACATGCCCAGCTCGTTTTCCCACCCGTTTATGTGCTGCCACACCCGGATGAAGATGCGCGAGCGCTCCAGGGGAATGTGGTAGCTCTTGTGCTTCAGCTTTCTCCACTCCTTCAGCTTCTTCAGATACAGCTTGATGATGTCGCTCTCGCCTCTCACGGGTGCGGACAGAAGCCCCAGGAAGGAATAGTGGCTGTTCTTGTCCACCCCGGCGTTGCACGGGGCCCAGGCGAACACCATAAGGTCCTCCTGCCCGAGGCGGGCTTCCCAGCCGACCCTTGGGAAAATCTTTACCTTCATGGCAATCGGGTCCCGGACCTCCCGGATGCGGAAGCCAACCACCGGGTTCGGGCCAAAGACGGGCAACGGCGGCGGGTCCAGCAGCGGCTCCCGTCCGCAGGTCCGCAGCACCGTGTTAATCTTTTTGAAGAGCAGTATTCCATCCAGCGGGCCGGATTTCCCAAAACTGGACCGGCTGTGCACTTCCAGCGCCCGCCTCCGCCACGCTTCCCGGCGTTCATCGGACAAATCGTTCCAGATGTGCGAAAACTCGGCCATGTTCCCCCACACACCGTTGCGCGGCCGTGCCGGGCTGTTTGGGCAGGACAAACTCCTTCAGGTAGGGGCCAAACCGATTCCGACTGGCGACGATTTTGCCCCGTTTCCCCTTCTGTGGCACATCCTGGAATCTCATAGGGTCATGTTCTTTCACTTGGCGGCTGACCCGTCCCGGACGCTCGCTTGCCCAGGCCTGCGCCGCCGGCAGAGATGCTGTTGTCATCCGCTGCACTACGCCACCCATCTTAACACCCCCGCGCCCCAGCGCAATCCTGCGCCCGGGCCGCCGTCCGCTGAGGAGTGGGGTTATGAGGGCAAGTCGTGCCGAATGGTTTTCAACGAAAGTGGCACCAGACGGCAGCCCTGCGGCAAAGGCGTCGCCGCTTGTATGGGATGATTTGCCTGAGAAGTTTGGGCTAGCGCGGACGCTCGCCCTCC
>CAVRZY010000026.1:0-4762 GCA_963725415.1 uncultured Acidobacteriota bacterium
GGATGATGGCCGCGGTCTTGGGGGTGATGGCGGCCTCGATCTTGCCCGCATCCATCTGGCTGGTCTCGAGGTCGCTGTCCACGAACACCGGCAGGGCGAACTGGAGCAGCACCACGTTGATGGTGGCCACAAAGGTGTAGGGCGGCACCAGCACCTCGGCGCCCGGCTGCACTCCCAGGGCGTTCAGGGAGGTGAACAGGGCGCTGGTGCCGTTGGCGGTGGCGAGGCAGTGCTGGGCCCCGGTGAGTTTGGCATAGGCCTCCTCGAAACGGTCCACCTGCTTGCCGTAACCCCGGAACCACTTCCCGCTGCGCAGCACTTCCAGCAGGTTGTGCTCCTCGAGTTTGTCGATCTTGGGCCAACTCGGGAACGGCTCGCTGCGAACCGGCTTCCCGCCATGCATGGCCAGGGTCTGATTGGCGGCCGCGCCGGCGGCCAAACCGAGACTGGCGCTGCAAGAGGAGGCAACGCCCAGAAAATGACGGCGACTGACTGGGTTTTCCATACTAAAGAAATCATACTCCCATCAGCGACAATAGGGAATAGACCGTATGGCCGATTTCGCTGCCCTCCGCCGCTTGCAGCAGGAAGTCATTGCCTGCCAGCGCTGCCCGCGCCTGCGGGCCCACTGCGCCAGTATTGCGGCCACCCGCCGCCGGGCCTACCGGGATTGGGAATACTGGGGCCGGCCCGTGCCCTCCTTCGGGGACCCGCAGGCCCGGCTGCTGATCATCGGCCTGGCCCCCGCCGCCCACGGGGCCAACCGCACCGGCCGCATGTTCACCGGCGACCGCTCCGGCGATTTCCTCTATCGCGCCCTCCACGCGACCGGGTTTGCCTCCCAATCCGCCAGTCGCTCCCGCGATGACGGGCTCAGGTTGGCGGACGCCTATATCACCGCTGCGGTGCGCTGCGCGCCCCCCGGCAACAAGCCCGCTTCCCAGGAAATCGCCGCCTGCCGCCAGTACCTGGAACGCGAACTGGGCCTGCTGCGGCGATTGCGCGTGGTGGTGGCGCTGGGCCGGCTGGCCTTCGATGTCTACCTCTCGATCCTGCGCGATGCCGGCGTCATCGCCACCCGTTCGGCTTTCCGTTTCGCGCACAACCGCATCCACGGGACCGGAGCCGGGCAGCCCGCCCTCATCAGTTCCTATCACCCCAGTCAGCAAAACACCTCCACCGGGCGGCTCACTGAGAACATGCTGCGAGAGGTCTTCGTGCAGGCCCAGTACCTGCTGAAAGGCTCGCTATGATCGACTCGAAACACGCCCGAGCGGTTGTGATTTCCCGGCGCGACGTGAGCTCCGATCTTTGGATCGTGCACATCCGCCCGGAGCAGCAGGTCACTTTCCTCCCCGGCCAGTACCTCACCATCGGGCTGCCTGACGGGGCGCGGCTGGTCGAGCGGCCCTATTCGGTGGCCTCTTCCCCCGCTGAGCCGGACCTCGAGTTTTCCTGGAACTGGTCCCCGGCGGCCAACTCACCCCGCAGCTCTACAACGTCCCGGTGGGCGGCGAAGTCCTGATCCGGCCGGCCGCCAAGGGCCGCTTCCTGTTCGACCATTCCAGCGGCCACCGGAATCATTTCCTGGTCGCCACGGTCACCGGGGTAGCCCCCTTTCTGAGCATGCTGCGCGAGATGGCTTCCCGGGTTACGGTCCCCTACCGGGTGGCCCTGCTGGACGCCGCCAGTGTCTCCCGGGAACTGGCCTATCTTGAAGAACTGACTGCGCTGGCTGGCCGGAGCCCGTGGCTGGACTACATCCCCACCATCAGCCGCCCGTGGCTGGAAGCGGCCTGGCGGGAGAAGTGGGCCGGGCCGATGACCTTGCCCGCAAGTACCTGGATTCGCTGGGCTTCACCCCCGCCGAGACCACCGCCTACGCCTGCGGCAATCCCAACATGGTCGAAAATGTCAAGGGCATCTTCCAGCGCGCCGGCTTCCCCAAGGATTCCATCAAGCACGAGGTCTTCTGGCTGGCGGAAAAGGGCGACTGAGGTGGGACATGCTTTAGCTTGTCAAAGAGAGTACAATAATCTAGTCGCCCCATAAGGCGCCGTTCCATGTGGTCCGTCTCCATGCCGCTTCTGTTCTGGCTGGCTCTCTCCCCGATCGAGCAGTTCCGCCGCAGCCTGTTTGACGAGACCTTCGCCGGCATCCATCAACTGAGCTGGTTCGATTGGTCCCTGCTGATCCCGTATTTCATTCTGCTGGGCATTCTCTCGATCTACGGGATGCACCGCTACGAGATCATCCGCACCTACTTCAAGCACCGCAAGAAGCTCCCCAAGGAGCCCCCGGCGCGGTTCCCTCAACTGCCCCCGGTCACCATCCAGCTTCCGCTGTACAACGAGCGCTTCGTGGTCGAGCGGCTGCTGGAGGAGGTCAGTAAGATCGACTATCCCCGCGAGCTGCTCCAGATCCAGGTGCTCGACGATTCCACCGACGAAACCCGCGTGGTTGCCGAGCGCCTGGCGGCCCAGTATCGCGCTCAGGGCCTTTCCATCGAATACCTCCACCGCCCCAACCGCGAGGGCTTCAAAGCCGGCGCCCTCCAGGAAGGTCTTAAAAGCGCTACCGGCGAGCTGATCGCCATCTTCGATGCCGATTTCATTCCTCCGGCTGATTTTCTCCAGCGCACGGTGAACTTCTTCACCGATCCCAAAGTGGGAGTGGTCCAGACCCGCTGGAGCCATGTCAATCGCGATTTCAATCTGCTCACCGAGGTCCAGGCCATGCTCCTGGACGGTCACTTCATCCTCGAGCACGGCGCCCGTTCCGGCCGCGGCCTGTTCTTCAACTTCAACGGCACCGCCGGCATCCTGCGCCGCAGCATGATCGAGGACGCCGGCGGCTGGGAGCACGACACCCTCACCGAGGACTGCGACCTGAGCTACCGCGCCCAACTCAAAGGCTGGAAGTTCGTCTATCTGCCGGGCCTGGATTGCCCCTCCGAGCTGCCCGTGGAGATGTACAGCTTTCAGATGCAGCAGTCCCGCTGGGCCAAGGGCCTGACCCAGGTCGCCAAAAAGCTCCTGCCAGCGGTCCTGCGGTCGAAGGCGCCCGTGCGCGTCAAGCTGGAAGCCTTCATGCATCTGACGCCCAACATCAGTTATCCGCTCATGATGCTGGTTTCCGCCTTGCTGCTGCCGGTGATGATCGTCCGCTTCTACATGGGCATGTTCCAGATGGTCTTCCTGGATCTGCCCCTGATCGTGGCTTCCTTCTGGTCCATTTCCGCCTTCTATGTGCTGGCCCAAAGGGAACTCTATCCCCAGAGTTGGAAGCGTTCGGTCTTCCTGCTGCCCGCCCTGCTGGCGGTCGGCGTGGGCCTGACGGTCATCAACACGCGGGGGGTGATGGAGGCTCTGTTCGGAATCCAGATGGTTGGGAGCGCACCCCCAAGTACGCCCTCCAGAAGCGAGACGCCGGGCTGGCCGAGGTGAGCTATGGCCGCCGCAGCGGATGGCTGCCCTTCATCGAGATCGGGATCGGCGCTTACTTCCTGGCCATGGTGGCCTTCGCCATCGACACCTACAACTTCTTCTCGCTGCCCTTCCTGCTCCTGTTCGTGGCCGGCTACTTCTGGGCCGGCTTCGCCACCCTGCACCAGGAATTCCGCGACCGCCTGCGCACCGCGCGCGCCCGCCGCCTGGCCCTCCAAACCGCCCGGTAGCCCGGATTTCTCACCAACAACCTACTGCGGCCCTCTGATCGCGCCTCGCTACGGCCGTGGTGAGAAATCCGGGCTAGTTCGGCCTGAGGGAATCGCTGCTCAAGCCGCGCTCGCACAAAAGAGCGGCGCCCCACGGGGCGGAGCGCCGCTTCGGAAAAAGAACCGACTGCGGAGACTCGTTACTGGCGCTTGGCTTCGAACGGCCGAGGCTCGCCGCCTTCGCGGGTACTGGTTCCCTTGAGAGTGGCGCCTTCCACCGTCCCTTCATAGACCATCTTGAACTCACCGTTGGGCGTGGACATCACCGTGGTGAAGGAGAATTTGTCGCCCTCGATCTTGCCTTCCTTGATCTCGGTGGTGCGGGTGCTCATATCACCGAAGGCCATGCTGACGCTGCCGGTTAGTCTGCTGCCCTGAGCCTTCAGGTCGAAGGTCTGGGTGATGGTGAACGACTCACCGCCGCGTTCCATTTTGCGTACGGAGACCCACTTGCCGTCGATCGAGGCGGCCAGGGCCGTGGCCCCCAGCAAGAAGAAACACACAACCATGATCGTGAGAACTCTCATTGGCTAGCTCCTATCCGCCGGGATTCCCATGCCGGGTCCCGGTCATTTGGCAGTATATACCAGACCGCCTCCCCCCGCCGGGGCCATTTTTAGCCCGGCGGGTGAGGCGCAGCTTCATGGGCGACTGGCCCCGAATGGCCCCGTGCGACTCGGGCTTCAATGCGCCGCTGAAAAAGCCGTCGGCCTGCATCATCGGATGCTGCTACAATGCTCCCGATTGACATGCGACAGCTTACTCGCTACCAGATCGTGGTGCTCATCGTGGCGTGGCTGGGATGGGTTTTCGACTCCATGGACGCCACCATCTACAACCTGGTGCTCAACCCTGCTCTCAAGGAACTGCTGGGACCGGCGAGTTCTGCGGAGAACATCGGTTGGTACGGGGGCATCATTCTGGCGGTTTTTCTGGTGGGCTGGGCGCTGGGCGGCGTGCTGTTCGGGATCTGCGCGGACCGCTTCGGCCGGGCCCGCACCCTGGTGGTGACCATCCTCATCTACGCCGTCTGCACGGGCCTGGCCG
>CAVRZY010000027.1:0-6170 GCA_963725415.1 uncultured Acidobacteriota bacterium
AAACGCCGAAACCTTCTCGGGAAACTCGGAAACGAACGGCGCCACCCACTGCACGAACACGAAATTGGGTACTCCCAGCACCACGGAGACCGCTAGCAGGCTGCCCACGAAGGGTTCGGCGGTGAAGTAGATCAACAGGCCCCCGCCCAGGAAGAACGATACGATAAGGAACCTCCGGATGGGCGCGCGGGCCTCAACAATCGTCCTCGGGATTCGCTCCAGCTCCTCGATGCCTTCCGCTTCCTCCGGAGGCATCTTCCCCAGCACCAGCAGGTAGGCCACATAGATCGAGATCAGGACCGCGGCGTCAATGAGGTTCAGAGAACCTTTCAACCAGATAAAGGCTGCGTAGACCAGCGGCACGAACAGCCCCACCACCTCGACCGAGTGGTGGTCCTCCAGGCGTATCCGCCGCATCGGCTTGTGGTGCATCCTCCGGTAGCCCAGCGCCGCAACGAAATAGATCATGGGCCAGCCCAACCCGGTCAGCAGCCGCAGCGAGCCGGTCAGGTTGGCCAGCAGCAGCGGCACCTGCTGTTTCCAGGCCAGCACGAACTCCACGGCGAATTCCGGAAAGGTCTGCAACCACGCCAGGATCGCCAGGGCGAATCCCTGCGCGATGAAGAACTGCGCAGACTCCGCGGCCCAGGCGATAAGCATGGCCGCCGCCAAAATGGACGGCGCGGCCCACAGCACGGCCCGCGGACCAACCGGCCGAATCGGCAGCGCTGCCAGCACTAACAAGGCCAGGACCGGAAGCGAGACCTGCCCGGCACGCCCTGCTCTAGAAGAACCTGACTTCATCGTCCCTCGTGATCAGCGAGTGCTTCCGGAATTCCGCTCTCGGCTCGGGATAGTCGGTCCGGCAGTGCGCCCCCCGGCTCTCCTTGCGCGCCAGCGCGCAACGGGCGATCAGCTCCAGCACCGTGTGCATGCTGCGTAACTCAAAAAGGGCGCGATTGGGATCGGTGGTTCTCCGCACCGAAGCCCCCTGAAGCTGATGACAGGCCCGCTCCAACCCGTCTCCGGAACGAATGATGCCGCAGTTCTGCCAGGCCAGCCGGCGCAGCTCGTCCTCCGAGGTGCAGGGGAACTCCGGATCCGGAAGAGGTTCCAGGCGTAGCATCCGCGCGCCGGCGCACTCCCGCATGGCCATCCCGGCCCGCGCCCCGAACACCACCCCTTCCAGAAGCGAGTTGCTGGCCAGCCGGTTGGCTCCGTGCACGCCGGTCGCCGCCACTTCTCCGGCCGCGTACAGCCGCGGCAGGTTCGTCCGTCCCTCCAGGTCCGTCCACACTCCCCCCATGGCATAATGCGCCGCCGGACAGACCGGCGCCAGTTCCTTGCACAGATCGATGCCGTACCTCAAACAGGTCTCGACGATCCTCGGGAACCGCTCCCCCAGGAACTCGCCCTCTAGATGCCTCACATCCAAAAAAACGTGCTCGGAAGCGGTCCTCTCGATCTCCAGGATGATGGAGCGCGAGACCACGTCGCGCGGCGCCAGCTCCGCCAGCGCGTGGTAGCGAGGCATGAAGCGCTCCCCCGCCGCGTTCCGCAGATACGCCCCTTCGCCTCGCAGCGCCTCCGAAAGCAGAAAGCGCGGCGCCCCTTCGACATCCAGAACCGTGGGATGAAATTGCACGAACTCCAGATCACTGATTCGGGCGCCCGCCCGGTAGGCCGCCGCCACCCCGTCTCCGGTGGCCACCTCCGGGTTCGTGCTGTCCCGGTACACCCGTCCCAGGCCGCCCGTGGCCAGCAAAACCGCCCTGGCCTGGAGTGGCATCGCGTGCCGGGTCGAGGCGTCGCAGACTACCACTCCCGCCACGCCCTCCTCGGAAACCAGCAGGTCCGTCACCGCGGCGAAACTCCGCAGCTCGATGTTTTCCAGCGTCCGCGCCTTCCGGTATAGGGTACGCGCGATCTCGCGCCCCGTCGAGTCCCCGTGCGCGTGCAGAATCCGCCGCCGGCCGTGCGCGCCCTCCCGCCCGAAGGCCAGCTTCCCTCTCTCGCGGTCGAACTCCGCGCCCCATTCGATCAGTTGCTCGACCGCCCCCGGCCCCTCGCTCACCAGCGTCCGCACCGCCTCGGGATCCGACAGCCCGTCCCCGGCTGCCAGGGTGTCCTGCGCGTGCAACTCGACGCTGTCGTCCTCGCCCAGCGCCACCGCGATCCCGCCTTGCGCGTATTCCGAAGAGGACTCTCGCAGGGTGTCTTTAGCCACCACCAGCACCCGCCCCGCCTCCGACAACTCGATGGCTGCGCGCAGCCCCGCTACCCCCGCGCCCACCACCAGAAAATCAGCAGTCTCTTCAGCCATCAGCCTTCAGCCCTTGCCAAGATGTGGCGCGGGCTTCAGCCTGCCGCGTCGAGACTCCTCTCGACGCCAGTGCTTCTCCACGCCCGGAATAGCGTGTCTCGGCACGAGTGCCAAGACGGGAGCCTGGAGAGGCTGCGCCACAAGCTCAACAGGCAGTACGCCAGGAGGCATCTTTCTAGTCTACAACTTACTCGTCCAACAGCCGGCACTTGTGGCAACAGGCCTCTGGATGGTTCTTCACCGCGCACCGGCAAGGCGCCCTCTGCTGTCTCGGAGCTTCCGCTATAATCAGGAATGACGGGCGGTGCCGAAGGCCGCCCGTTTTTTCCAATGTCCTCCGATTGTCCTGAGACAGCCGAGGCGCCTGCGGCGGAGGCCGGCCCCGCCAGTCTGGCCGACCGGCTGTTCAGCGAACTCGAAGCCAGGGTGCGCGAGGGGCGCCCGCGGGAGGACGTTTCCGCTCTGGAGCGCGCCTTCCGGTTTGCGGCCCAATACCACAGCCGCCAGGTCCGCGATTCCGGCGATCCCTACATCGTCCATCCCCTTAACACCGCCCTGACCCTGGCCGAGATGAACATGGACTTGGTCTGCCTTCAGACCGGGCTGCTCCACGATGTGCTCGAGGACACCGGCGCCACCCTGGAGGAAGTCCGCAGGAATTTCGGCGACGAGGTGGCCCGCTGCGTGGACGGCGTAACCAAGCTCGGTAAGCTGAAGTTTTACTCCCGCGAGGAGCGCCAGGCCGAAAGCGTCCGCAAGATGCTGCTGGCTATGGTGGACGACGTCCGAGTGGTCATCGTCAAGCTGGCCGACCGCCTCCACAACATGCGCACCTTGGGCTTCCTGAAAGACCCCGAGCGCCGCCAGCGTATCGCGCAGGAGACCCTCGACATCTACGCTCCCATTGCGCATCGGCTGGGCATGGGCAGGATCCGCGGCGAACTCGAGGATCTGGCCTTCCACCATCTCGAGCCCGACGCCTACGACGAAATCCTGAAGACCATCGAGTCTAAGCGGCAGACCAACGAGGAATTCCTCCGTCAGCTTCACGACGCCGTCGAGGCCGTGCTGTGCCGCGAAGCAATCCCGGCGCGGGTCGAGGGCCGGGTCAAACGCGCTTATTCTGTCTATCAGAAAATGAAACGGCAGAAGATCCCCATCGAGCAGGTCTACGACCTGCTGGCGGTGCGCATCATCACGGATTGCGTCAAGAACTGCTACGCCACGCTGGGTATCATCCATAACGAGTGGCGCCCCATCCCGGGTCGCATCAAGGACTTCATTGCCATCCCCCGCCCCAACTTGTATCAGTCGCTGCATACCTCGGTGATCGGACCGGGCGGGCAGGGGTTCGAGGTGCAGATCCGCACCGAGGAGATGCATCGCATCGCCGAGCAGGGAATCGCCGCTCACTGGAAGTACAAGGAAGGCCGCAAAGGGGGCGCCGAGGACGATCAGCGTGTGGCCTGGCTCCGCCACCTGCTGGAGTGGATTCAGGACATGCGCGATCCCGCCGAGTTCATGTCCACTCTCAAGGTGGACCTGTACCGGGAAGAGGTCTACACCTTCACCCCGCGCGGCAAAGTGATCGTGCTGCCGCGCGAGGCCACGCCCATCGACTTTGCCTACGCCATCCACACCGCGGTGGGACACAACTGTGTGGGCGCCAAGGTGAATGGGCGAATCGTGCCCCTCAAGTACACCCTGCGGAATGGGGACGTGGTCGAGATCCTGACCCAGGCCGGTCACATGCCCAGCAAAGACTGGCTGGCCCTGGTGAAGACCTCCCGCGCCCGGAACAAGATTCGCGCCGTCATCAATGCCACCGAGCGCGCCAAGGCCATCGAAATCGGCCAGAAGTACCTGGAGAAGGAGGCCCGGCGGATAGGCGTGCAGCTCGCCAAGATCACCCGCGAAGAACTGGAGGGCGTGGCCGCCGAGTACGGTTACGCCAAGATGGACGACCTCTACGCCGCGCTGGGCTACGGCAAGTTCTCGCCCCGCAAAATCCTGCAAAAGCTCGCTCCCGGCCTCCCCGAGGTGGAGGCCGAAGAACCGCCCGCGCCGCCTGCCCCCGGGACTCCCGCCCTGGCCGCCGAGCCGGGTGACTTGGTCATCAAGGTCAAAGGCCTGGACGACCTGATGGTCTATCGCGCCAAGTGCTGCAATCCCATTCGAGGCGAGTCTATCGTGGGCTACGTTACGCGCGGAAAAGGCGTGGCCGTGCACTCTGCCAACTGTTCCAACGTGCAGAACCTGTTGTATGAGGCAGAACGCAGGATTGACGTCGAGTGGGCCCGCGCGGCCAGCGAAGTGTTCCCCGTTAAGATCCTCGTCTACATGGATGACCGCCCTGGAATGCTCAACGACCTCACCAAAGTCCTCTCCGACGAGAACAGCAACATCCGCACCCTGGAGGCCCGCCAGGACGCCGCACGCGGCGACGGGGCCGTGGTGGACATGACCGTGGACGTGCGCGACAAGAAGCAACTCCAGCGCATCGTCTCGGCCATGCGGCGCCTCTCCGGGATTCGCGATGTCGAGCGGGTATGAAGAGCTTCCCTCCGGAGCACATCGCGGTCTCGAAATCCAAGGGCCTCCGCATCGGCTGGAAAGATAGCCATCCCAGCCACTACCCGCTCAAGTACCTGCGGGACCACTGCCCCTGCGCCGCTTGTACCCACGCGCACCCCAGCGGCGCCGCCGCACCCCAGACCCCCCGCTGTTCCCGCTCTACAAGCCCGTTTTGAAGATCGAGGCCGTCGAGCCTGTGGGAAACTACGCCATCCGCATCCGCTGGAATGACGGTCATAACACGGGCATTTACTCGTTCGAGCACTTGCGGCGCATCTGCCCGTGTGCGGCTTGCGCCGCGCGCACCGTAAGCGACTAGAGGGCCTGAAGCCCCGAGCTTGTCGCGGATAAGTCAAGTTTTTCTCACCGCAAAGACGCAGAGACCGCAGAGATAACGCGGAGAAAAACCGGCCAGTTGGAAGAAGGCGCGGCGGGAGGCGGTGCCTGGCACTGCCGCTGCGCCGGTGTATACTCAACTTTTCTCCGTGTCCAAGAAGGAGACCCCGGTCAAGGGAGGAGGGACGATGGCAGCGCGCGCGTCTGTTCCGGAGGGACAATCGACGTCCACTGCGGTTGTTATCCGCTGGCTCATCTGTTGCGTTGTCCTCAGTGCCACCGCGGCGGTCGGATTCAGCCAGGCGCCGCCAGCGTCGTTCCGTGACGACTTTTCAAGGCTCGTTCTCGGCGCCGATGGATGGACCATGAAACTCGGCGTTGGTTCGTTCAACGCCACCGAGAATCCCGGCTACCTGCGCAATCGCATCGACCCCGATACCTATACACGTACCTATCCCAGTGATGACGGCGCGTTCGGCTTGTATCGGTCCTTCTCGGGTGAGCGATGGATCGTCGAGGCCAAGGTGGGCTATTCCTTCCCCGCTCCGTTTCTCCCGGACTTCGCCACGGGGCGCCGGTTTTTCCTTCATCTCATTTTTGGCGACATAGACCAAAAAGGACGGAACGAAGTCGTCTGGATGCGAGAGCGGGAGGACCGAACGTCTTCCGAGGTGACCAGCAACCGGGTGATCGCACAGTTTACCGAAGGGGGAGCAGGCGGAGGTGTGCCGAGCGCGGGGCTGGGCGGCGATCCGGCGCGCGGCATCGCCATCGGCCCCAACGCGGCCGACACTTACGTGGTACGCATCCTCCGGGAGGACCGCTAGGTGACCGTCCAGCACAGCGCGGACGGCGTGCAGTTCACCACCGTCGCCCAAAGGACTTTCACTGCCAGCATCGGATCGGTTCAAACGCTGCTCTTGACCGCTGCCTGGGC
>CAVRZY010000028.1:0-46122 GCA_963725415.1 uncultured Acidobacteriota bacterium
TTCCACACGCACCAGGAAGTTGATGCGGCGGCGTTCGCCCGTACGGGCGCCGGTGGGAGGCCCGGGCGCCGCCGAGGGAGCCGCAGCGCCCGCCATCGACGAAGCTGTCCCGCCGCCTCCGATGTCCGCGGCGTAAATCCCGTTCCCATCCATGAAGTAAATCGTCCGGCCGTCTCTGGAGAACTGCGGGGAGGAGATTCCGCCCCCGAAGAAGCGGCCCGTGGGCGGCCCTCTTCTCCGGCGCTGGGCTGCGAGACGGTGACGCGCGTCATCCGCTCGCCGTCTTCCTGAATCGTGTACAGCGCGGAGATTCTCCGGCCCTCCTGCTCTCCCACCGTGATGAAAGCGTACAGGCGGCTGTCCGGTGATGGCGCCACCGTCATGACGTTATCCCCCAACCGCGTGATCTGCCGGACGCGGCGCCCCAGCCCGTCCCAGTCGATTTTCATCTCGACCTTCTTCGGTGCAGCAGGCGGCCTGCCCGAGCGCGCCCGGCCGGTCTGCTCGGCCGATTGGGCCTCTTCCTCGCTGTCCACGCCCCGATCCGCCGGGTTCTTCTCCTCGTTGACCAGCGAAACGCTGTAAAGCTGCATCACGCTGGAGCGCAGCGTGGCCGTGCCCCCCTGCAACACCCCCGCCAGAAAGACCAGTTTCTTGCCGTCCGGCGTCCACCGCGCTCCGCTCTCGCTGGCCAGGTCCTCCCGCTCGATGTGATGCTCGGCGCCGCCCGCGGCCGGAATTACGTACACGTGCGGCCGCATGTTCCGGTCCATCTTGGTGTACGAAATCCAGTTGCCGTCCGGCGAGAACTGCGGGCTGGAAATGTTCGACACCTCGCTCGAAGCCAGGGCTTCGGTTTTGCCGCTGTCGATGCTCACCCGGTAGAGCTTGTGATCGGAGGCCGAATAGAGCAGCGACTTCGAATCCGGCGCCCACTCCAGCGCGGATTTCTCGGTGTCGGAATCGGAGAGCTTCTTCAGGTTCTTGCCCCGCTCGTCCGCGATCCACAGCTCTTCGCGCCCCGAACGGTCCGACAGAAAGGCGATCCACTTGCCGTCCAGCGACCACTCCGGGGCGGACTCCCGGTAATAGGACTCCGTTACCCGCTGCACCTCGCCGCGGTCCGTGGCGATGGTGAAGATCTCCCCGTGCGCCGAAATGGCCGCTCGCTTGGTGGACGGCGAAAGCGCGAAACTGTCGGCTTCATTCTGAAGGGCCAGCGTCTCGACGGGGTTCTCCTTTTCATCCGAGATGATGTTCAGCTTGATCTCGGTGGTCTTGCCCGTCGCCGTGTCCAGCTTCCACAGCCCGAAGTTCTCCTCGTAAACGATGACCCGCCCGTCGCCCGAAATGCATGGGAAGGCGAGTTGCCCGCTGGTGTGATGGGTCACCTGAATCGCCTTGCCGCCGCGGTCGGGAATCTTCCAGATGTTGTTGACGCTCTTCATCACCGCGGCGCTGCCGGGCTTGATAGCCTTCTCGTCCGACAGGCGGTCCGCGACGAAGTAGATCTCGCCGTTGCCGTACATCGGCCACAGGTAGTTGCCCTTGTATTCCTCGTCGCCGAGCCGGGTGAATCGCTTGGTCCCAACCTCCATCACCCACAGATCAGCGGCGTAGCTGCCCCGGTAATGCTTCCGCCACCACACCATGGGATGGCGGTTGAAAGCCAGCTTCTTTCCGTCCGGGGAATAACTGCCCCAAGCGCCCCAATCGGTGGGGATGACTTGCTCCAGCCCGCCGTCCACGGAGACCTCGTAGAGGTTGGGGATCCCCGGAAACAGCGCGCCGCGCGAGGCCTGAAAGATCACCTTCCTGCTGTCCGGCGTCCAGCCCACCACCAGGTCGTTACCGGTGTGGAAAGTGAGCTGCCGCGTCTGACCGCCCTGGCTGGGCATGACGAAAACGTCGTAGTTCCCATAGCGGTTCGACGAGTACGCGATCCACCGCCCATCCGGCGAGAAGCGCGGATAGACGTCGCGCGCCCGGTGGTCCGTCAACCGCTGTACCCCGGCGCCATTTTCATTCGCTACCCAGATGTCACCCAGGTAGCTGAACGCCACTCTGCCCTTGTGATAGGTAGGATGCCGCAGCAGCTTCGCTTCGGCCAGAAGCGCCAGCGGCGTTAATAGAACCAGTGCGGTCGCAAAAAACGCTTTCCCTTTGCTCATAAAATGGATCTCCTCGCGTGGTAAACGGTACGTTCGGGTATTATACGTCAGAAGAGCTGCCGCATAAGGCAAGGAGTACGGCATGAGAATCGTAATACCTCAGTCTCGGGGTCCGTGGGACAAGCTTCAGCTTGTCTCGGGCGGTATTCGACAGGCGTCCGGACAGGCTGAAAGCCTATCCCACCCGGCTCGACAGGCTATTGCCCCCGAGACTGAGGCATTACTGAGAATCATCGCGATGGCGCTGGCCCCGGCCTTGCTGTTGGCGCAAGGTCCCGATCGAGTGGTCCTCAAGAACAACTGGACGATCCAGTCCTCCGCCAAGGTGAAAGAGGCCGGCCAAGTCCTATCGACTGCCGAGTTCACCCCAGCGGGCTGGCATCCCGCTTCCGTTCCCACTACGGTTCTGGCCGCGCTGGTCGAGGACCAGACTTATCCCGATCCTTATTACGGGCTCAATCTCAAGTCCATCCCCGGGTATCGCGAGGGCCGCTGGCTGGTCATGCCTCAGGACAGCCCCTTCCGCGCACCCTGGTGGTTCCGCACCGAGTTTGTGCTGCCAGCGACTTCTCGCGGCAAGCATCTCACCCTCCATCTCGACGGCATCAACTACCAGGCCAACGTGTGGCTCAACGGCCGCAAGATCGCCGACAGCAAGACCGTCATCGGCATGTTCCGGCGCTTCGAGTTCCCCATCAACGAACACGCCCTGATCGGGCAGAAGAACTGCCTGGCGGTCGAGATCATTCCCCCCGGCCTGATTCCGGAACGCACTTACGGAACCAAGCAGATCCAGGCTACCACCGGCTGGGACGATCACAACCCGCAACCTCCCGACCTCAACATGGGCATCTGGCGGGATGTCTACATCGCGGCCACCGGCCCGCTGGTGCTCCGGCACGCCTATGTGGCTAGCCGCCTGGATCTCCCCTCTTTGGCGGCAGCTCATCTTACGGTCTCGGCGGAAGTGAGGAATCTGAGCGACAAGGAAGCAGCCGGGCAACTGGGTGGAGAACTCGAAGGCATCCGCTTCTCGCAGCCTGTCCGTCTGGCGCCCGGGCAAACAGCCCTAGTGAGCTTCTCGCCCGATCGGTTTCCCCAGCTCAATCTCTCGAAGCCTCGCGTGTGGTGGCCCAATCCGGTCGGCGCCCAGGAACTCTACAACCTGCCGCTGACGCTTACTTGGAAGGGCCAAGTGTCCGACTCGACCACGGTGCGCTTCGGCATCCGCGAAGCCAGCACCTACATCGACCCGGACGGCTGGCGGGGCTACATGATAAACGGCCGGAAGATCCTGATCCGCGGCGGCGCCTGGATGACCAGCGACATGTTGCTGCGGTTTTCCCGGCGGCGTTACGAAGCCCTGATCCGCTACGCCCGGGAAGCCAATCTCAACATGCTGCGCTCGGAGGGTTTTTCCATCCGCGAGACCGAGGAGTTCTACGATCTGTGCGACCAGTACGGCGTCATGGTCACCCAGCAGATCTTCGGGCGCAGCATCCCTGATGAGCCGCTGGCTATCGAGTGCGTCAAGGACATGATCCTGCGCATCCGGAACCATCCCAGCCTGGTCCATTTTCTGGGCCATGACGAGACCTTCCCCACTCCCGCGCTCGACAAGGCCTACAGGGAGTTGATCGCGCAGTACACGCCCGAGAGAACCTACCAGCCGCATTCCGGGGCGTTCGACGTCAAGGAGCGCTTCCAGACCGGCGGCACCCGCACCGGAACTCGGCAGTTGTGGACCTACGCCACTCCGTCGCACTACTACCGCAACAAGGAAGCGGGGGCCTGGGGATTCGCCCAGTCAGGCGGCATCGGCGGCGTGGTGGCGCCCCTGGAAAGCCTCCGCAAGATGATGCCGACTCGCGACCTCTGGCCGCCCTGGTCCGAGGCCTGGTCGTTCCACACCGTCATCCAGGGCGGCAGCTATTACGACGCCCTCTGGAAAGCGCTCGAGGCCCGCTACGGCAAGGCCCGCAGCATCGAGGACTTCGTCATGAAGGCCCAGGCCATGAACTACGAGAGCGCCCGCGGCATGTATGAGGCCTACGCGCGCAACAAGTATTCCGCCACCGGCATCACGGCCTGGAAATACGACTCCGCCTGGCCCGCCGCGGTCACCTGGCAGTACGTGGATTGGTACCTGCTCGCCGGAGGCGCCTACTACGGCGCCAAGAAAGCCTGCGAGCCGCTCCACGTTCAGTATTCCTACGACGACCACTCCATCTACGTCGTGAACGGATACTACCGCGACTTTCGCGATCTCAAGGTCAGCGCAAGAGTCTTCGACCTGGACCTGAAGGAGCGGTTCTCCAAGAGCGCCGTGGTCGATGTCCCTTCCGACGGCAAGAAAAACGTCTTCAGCGTCTCCTGGCCTGAGGACATCACCAGAACCTTTTTCCTCAGCCTGAAGCTCGCCGATAGCTCCGGGAAAATCCTCTCCGACAACTTCTACTGGCTGTCCACATCGCCGGAGATCCCGGGCGCGCAAGGCTCCCGCAACGGAGTCTACTTCACCGATACGAAATCAACCCCGGATTATGCCGCTCTGAGCAAGCTCGCTCCGGTGCGCCTGAGGCCGGTCTACCGTTTCGAGCAGCAAGCAAGCGAAACCATCGGCCATGTGACGGTGGAGAATTCCACGGCGAACCTGGCGTTCTTGATTCATCTGGCGGTGACCAAGGGCCGGGACGGCGTCGAGGTGACGCCCGCCTACTGGGAGGACAACTACTTCAGCCTGCTCCCGGGCGAAAAACGCGACGTCAGGGTGCGCTTTGCCAGCCAGGATCTCGGCGGCGCGACGCCGTCCGTGAAGCTCGATGGGTGGTCCGGAATCACAGAATCCGCTGCAGCCGCTCCATGAAGTAGCAGTAGTTCCGGTATGGAATGTCGGGGGGCGCGCTGTGATCCAGCATGGGTACAAAGCCCCCCTCGTCGATAAGCGGCTTGTGCCGCTCGATCTCGCGGTCGATCTGGCTGGTCCCCAAAGCCAGCGCGCGCTTGTCCACCCCGCCCCACATGCGCAGCTCCCGGCCGAACTTCTTGCGAACGGCGCTCACGTCCATGCCTGCCTGCACCTCGAAGGGATACAGGATGTCGAGGCCCGCATCCATCCACACCGGGATAAGCGAATCCACGCGGCCGTCGCTGTCCAGAGCGAAGAAACGCACGCCGCGGCTCCGTGCGAACTCGATCACCCGGCGATACCTCGGCAGCATGTATTTCCGAACCATCGTCGGCGAGATCAGCGGCCCCGCGTTGTAGGCCATGTCCTCCCAGAAACCGAAGACGTCGATGTCGGTCTCCCCGAGCATCTGAGAAAGCATGGCGATGAGAAAGTCCGCGTCCGCCTCCATCATCTCTTCCACAAACGCCGGATCGTCGTAGAACAGCGTGCACAGCCGTTCCACCCCGACCAGGTTCCTCAAGGATCCGAAGAAACCTCCCCAGCGGTCCGCCAAGACCACGAACACGTAATCGCGCCGGCGATGGCGGCGCAGCTTCTGCCTCCAGTCGGGACCGATGCGCTCGCTCAGATCCGGCCGCATTCTTTCCTTCCAGTACTTGCAGAAGTCCTCGCGCGTCTCCACTGGAAAGCGGATGAATTGCGGCATCGAGCTCAGCGGATTCCGCTGGAACTCCCGGAGCACGATGCCCTGGGCGTCCACGTAGGTTACGTACTCTGCATCTTCGGCCACCACGCGGCGCGCGAAGGGAGGATGCGGCATGAACCAGGAGTACTCGACTACCCACCGGTCGCACCCGAAATCGGTCATCGCGGGATCGTAACCGCCCTCCGCGGACCAGCGCTGGACGGTCTCCGGCCAAGTCGGCCAGAAGAATTCATGGAACGGCGCCCGGTCGCGCGCGCGGTACTCCATGGTGGCATGGAAGCGTTCCAGATCGTTCATATCGAAATGTTGTTTGGTAAGGATACTACCACAGCGCGGCTGGGCTGCGAAGGCAAAAATGGACCCCGAACCCCGGGGAGAGACGGAACGTTCGGTCTGTCCCCGGGTTTAATCTGGGTTAAGATAGGGGACACATGAGCCAACTGGCGATTCTTGGGGGCCAGAAGGTGCGCCAGGGGCCTTTCAGTCCCTGGCCGCAATACAGCGAGGCCGACGCGCGGCGGCTCCAGCAGGTGCTCGAGAGCCGGAACTGGGGTGGTTACCCGTTTCCGAACACCCTGGCCGAGGAGTTCGCCCAGAAATTCGCGGCCTATCACGATGCCCGCTACGGGTGCTGTGTCGCCAACGGCACCATTGCCCTGCTGGTGGCGCTCCAAGCCGCCGGAATCCGCTCCGGCGATGAAGTCATCGTGCCGGCCTACACCTGGGACGGCACCGCCGCGGCAGTGCTGTTTGCGGGGGCCGTGCCCATCTTCGCCGACATCGACCCGGACACGTATTGTCTGGATGTTGATGCGGCGCGTCAGGCCATTACCCCTCGCACCCGGGCCGTCATCCCGGTTCATCTGGCCATGCGGTTCGCGGACATGGATCGACTACTGGATCTGGCCGTCGAGCGGGATCTGCTGGTAATTGAGGACTGCGCCCACGCCCACGGCGGACAGTATAAAGGCCGGGGGGCAGGCTCGATGGGCGACCTGGGCTGCTTCAGCTTCCAGTCCAGCAAGCTGGTCACGGCAGGTGAAGGCGGCATCGTCATCACCTCGCGCCTGGACTGCTTCGAGCTGGTGCAGTCCCTGACCAACAGCGGCCGGGCCAGCCTCACCGACGAGTTCAAGCGGCGCGTGGTAGGCTCGAATTACCGGATCACGGAGTTCCAGGCGGCGCTCCTGCTCGGGCAGCTCGAGGCGCTGCCGGCCCTAGCCGAGAGGCGCGCCAGGCATGCGGCCTTGTTGAGCCAGGCGCTCTCGGAGATTCGCGGCATCCGCCCGCTGCCGCCCCAGCCGGCCCTCACCCGCGACACAATTTACAATTACGTCTTCCAGTACCGGCCCGAAGACACGCGGGTTTCGCGGGACCTGTTCGTTGCCGCCCTGGACGCCGAGGGCATCCCCTGCGACGGACGCTTTTACGAAGCGGTCTACCGCAGCGACCTGTTCCCCGCCCGCGCCGAGGATTTCCCGCAGCTCCGGCTGGATCGCGAGCAGCCCGTCGATTACCGCCAATGTTGCTGCCCGGTGTCCGAGCGCGCCGCCTATGAAGAGTCCGTCTGGTTGCCCCAATTCCTGCTCATCGGCGACGAGCAGGAGGTCGAGGACATCGCCCGCGCCGTGGCCAAGGTGATGGCAAACCGCGACGCGCTGGCCGCGGCGGGCCCAGCCTCGAAGGCCTAAAAGCAATGAGCCGGGTCGAACGCCCGCGCTTGGAGAGAGAACGGAATTACTAGTCAACGGAGAACCGAATGTACGTAGCCTTGAACTCAGTCACGATCTCTGGCCGTGCCCAATGGCCTGAGTTCGCCCACCTCGCCCACAGGGCTGGCTATGGCGGTGTGGACGTCAACCTGGGCCGGGCCATGGATGAAGGCGTGGATAGCACTCGCGCGCTGTTCAAAGAACTCAATCTCAAGCCCGCCTCGATCGGCCTTCCGCTGGAGTTCCGCAAAGACGAAGCCACCTTCCAAAAAGGCCTCAACAATCTGGAGAAGGCAGCGCAGTTTGCCCGGGCCATCGCTTGTCCACGCATGGTCACCTGGATCATGGCCTCCAGCGACACCCCCAAGCCGGAACTCCGTAAGATGTACAAAGAGCGCTTTCAGGCTTGCTCGGAGGTGCTGGCGCGCTCGCAGGTGCGGCTGGGGCTGGAGTTCCTCGGCCCGCTTAACCTGCGCAAGCGCGCTCCCCACGAGTTCATCTGGAAGATGGACGAAATGCTCGAGTTCGCCATAGAATGCGGGCCCAGCATCGGGCTGTTGCTCGATTCCTGGCACTGGCATCACGCCGGCGCCACCCCGCGCGACATCGTTGCCGCCGGCAAGCCGCGCATTGTGCACGTTCATTTGGCCGATGCGCCCAACCTGCCCCCGGAGAAAATCCTCGACAGCGAGCGCCTGCTCCCGGGCGAAGGCGTCATCGACTGGGCCGAGTTCTTCGGCGCTTTGAAGAAGATCGGCTACGAGGACGGCATGAGCCTCGAGATCTTCGGGCGCGGGCTGAAGGAAATGAGCGCGGAGGAGGCGGCCCGCCTGGCTTTGAACACCACGCTTGCGTTGCTGCGCAAGCACGACGTGGCCTGAAGACTGTGCTGGAAAACCTGCTCACCGAACAACCCAACCCGGCCTCGGAGGGCATTGAGGCGCTGGCCACCGAGGAAGTCCTGCGCGTTATCAACGCCGAGGACCAGAAGGTGGCGGAGGCCGTGCGGCTGCAAATTCCGGATATCGCCCGGGCGGTGGATGCCGTGGTAGATGCGCTGCGGCGCGGCGGGCGACTCTTCCATATCGGCGCCGGGACCAGCGGGCGCCTCGGGGTGCTGGACGCGGCGGAGTGCCCGCCTACGTTCAACGTGCCGGCCGAGTTGGTGCAAGGCATCATCGCCGGCGGCGAGCGCGCCCTGGCCCGCGCCACCGAGGCCAGCGAAGACGATCCCGCCATGGGAGCGCGGGATCTGGCGGAGCGCGGTTTCACCCCGCGGGACGTGCTGGTGGGCATTGCCGCCAGCGGCCGCACGCCTTACGTGCTCGGTGCGGTCGCGCAGGCGCAGCGGCTCGGCGCCACCACCATCGGCATCAGTTGCACCCCCAACTCGGAACTCTCGCGTGCGGTCGATATCCCCATCGAGCCACTGCCGGGGCCGGAAATCATCGCCGGCTCCACCCGTATGAAAGCCGGAACCGCCACCAAGCTGGTTCTGAACATGCTCAGCACCGCTAGCATGATCCGGCTGGGCCACGTTTTCGGGAACCTGATGGTCAACGTGCAGCCGAAGAACCGGAAGCTCATCGACCGGGCCCGGCGCATTATCGCCCGGGCGGCCGGCGTGGACTCCGAGCGGGCGGCGGAGCTGCTGGAGCAATCCGGCGGATCGGTGAAAGTGGCCATCCTCATGGCCCGTCTGGGCATCAGCCGGGAAGAAGCCGAAGCCCGCCTGAATGCCTGTGAGGGACGAATCTCGGAGGTGCTGAAACATGGATAAATTCCTGATCCGCGGCGGCGTGCCCCTGAAGGGCGAGATTGCGACCAGTGGCGCGAAGAACTCCGCCTTGCCGGCCCTGGCGGCCTGCCTCCTCACCGACGAGCCGGTGGTCCTGCACCGCATCCCCCAGGTGCGCGACATCCGCACCATGGAGAAGCTGTTGCGCTCCATCGGCGCGGGAGTGGATCAGAGAGATGGGAGCCTGCACGTCGAGACCCGGTCCATCCTCTCGCCCGAAGCGCCCTACGAGTTGGTGAAAACCATGCGCGCCTCCAGTCTGGTGCTGGGTCCCCTACTGGGGCGGGCCCGCCGCGCGCGTGTGTCCCTGCCTGGCGGCTGCGCCATCGGGGCGCGTCCAATTAACCTCCATCTGGCCGGACTCGAGCAACTGGGCGCCCACATCCGCCAGGAGCACGGGTACATCGAGGCCGAAGCGCCCCGCGGTCTGCACGGCGGGACCTTCCATTTCGACCGCATCACCGTCACCGGTACCGAAGATCTTCTCATGGCGGCGGTGCTGGCCGAAGGGGAGACCGTCCTCCGGAACGCCGCCCGCGAGCCGGAGGTCAAAGACTTGGCCGACCTGCTGGCCAAGATGGGGGCCTGCATCGAAGGCGCAGGCAGCTCGACCATCCGCATCCAGGGCGTCAAGCGGCTGCACGGCGCCGAGCACTCCATCATTCCGGACCGCATCGAGGCCGGCACCTTTCTGATTGCCGGCGCCATTACCAGAGGCGAACTGCTGATCACCGATTGCGTTCCCGAACACTTGATGGCCCTGATCATCAAGTTGCGGCAGGTCGGGGTGGAGGTGACGGAAGCCAGGCCGTCTGCCGTCGCCGTGCACGCGAGAGGGCGCCTGCACTCCGCCGACATGACCACCGAAGAGTACCCCGGCTTTGCCACCGACCTCCAGGCGCAATACATGGCTTTGATGACCCAGGCCGAAGGCATCTCCTTTATCACGGAGACAGTCTTTGAGAACCGCTTCATGCACGCCCTGGAGTTGACGCGCATGGGCGGCAACATCCGGGTGGAAGCCCGCCAGGCCATCGTGGCCGGCCCAACCCGGTTATCCGGAGCGGCGGTGCTGGCCTCGGACCTGCGCGCCAGCGCCTCCTTGGTGCTGGCCGCGCTGGTGGCCCGCGGCGAAACTCTCATCGACCGCGTCTACCACATCGATCGCGGCTACGAGAAGATCGAGGAGAAGCTGGCCCGCGTAGGCGCCCACATCCAGCGCATTCGATGAGGGGAAACCGGGAAAAGACCTCCGGCCCTTGGCCGCACTGCGGCAAAGTGCAATCCTTTTTTGGTGCTCACGGGGTCAGACCACCTGCGCCCGCACTGGGGTCGTCGAGCGGGAAATCGTTGCGGTGAAGATAGCGCGGTCCATGGAGCTGCCCGCCGGGATCGACCCAGCGGGCCGGCATGCTCCGCGTGAACTGCGTCTCAACCCTTGACCGCTCTCCGGGTGATCTTCACGACGATGCCGTTGGAGGTTGGATCGGGGCAACGAACGAATTCGGTGGTTACGCCGTTCGGGTCGCTCAGCTTTTTGTAGGGCGTGCCGTCGTAGTCCCAGGGGAACACCACGCCCCATTCCATCGCCCGCAGAAACCCGCTCATGGAGTCGCGCAGCCATGGGCAGATCTTCCCGAGCTCCTGCGGATAGGCGAAGCGTTGCCCGAGCTTGTGTGCGTGGCACATTGACTTGGGCTGACCGACTACCTCGATCTCGAAGGTATAGCGCTGTTTGAGCGGCGCGACCACCGGTTGCGTGGGGTCTTGCGCTGCCGCCGTCGTGCCCGCGAGCGCTGCCGCGCAGCACCCTGTTCTTCCGAGAAATTCCCTGCGTCGCATGTGGAAGCTCCTACCTCCGTTGTGGATATCACGATCTGTTCCACTTCGCAAGCGGGCCAGAGCCGATCGCACTCGCTCGGACCACGCCAGGCTGCAGGCAGGTATTGGAGTGGCGCCCGAGCGCTGCGGTCCAACTCAGGGCGATAGAGAAGCAAAGGGGCAGGCATGGAGCCACCCGCCGGGGTCGAGCCGGCGGCCTGCTGATTACGAATCAGCCGCTCTGCCAACTGAGCTAGGGTGGCACAGGCTCTTGTGCCTCATGGCACTGGGGGGGCGCGGCCTCGACCGCCGCCTAATCGCGCGCGCAGCCAGCCGGTGTACGATACAGGTATGACCGTTGTGGAACAGATCCAGCGGGCCAACGTCCAGGTGCAGCCGCAGGTTCTGGAGGAGACGGTACGTCGGATCGTGGAGGTGGCGGACCCAGAGCGGATCATTCTGTTCGGCTCGGGCGCGCGTGGCGAGTTGCGGCCCACCAGCGATCTGGACCTGCTCGTGATCAAAGGCGGTGAGTACGACTATCACCAGCTCATCAGCGCCATCTACCGCGCGCTGGCCCGCATCGAGCCCGAAGTGGAGGTAGTGCTGGTCACACCGGAGCAGGCTGAGCGCTACCGCGACAGCAGTTGCCTGGTCATCCACCCCGCCCTC
Source organism: uncultured Acidobacteriota bacterium (assembly GCA_963725415.1). Taxonomy (GTDB): domain Bacteria; phylum Acidobacteriota; class Terriglobia; order Bryobacterales; family Bryobacteraceae; genus CAVRZY01. The sequence goes on from CAVRZY010000028.1 coordinate 11,792, forward strand.
AAGGAGGGCAAGGTGATCTATGAGCGGGCCGCGCTACCAGCCTGACGACCCTGAGGCCTGGCTCAGCCGGGCCAGGAGCCACCTCCGGCTGGCCTCGGTGCAAGACCCGGCGGTTCACTTCGAGGAGCTTTGCTACAACGCCCAGCAGGCAGCGGAGAAGGCCCTCAAGGCCGTTTTCGTGAAGCTGGGCCGGGCTTTCCCTTACACGCACAATCGTGCGCGGTTGGTTGACGTGCTGGTCGAAGGCGGGATTGGCGTACCGCCGGAGGTCCGGCGGGCAGAGGACCTGACTCGCTTCGCCTTCGAGGCCCGCTACCCAGGCGCCGGTCCCGAGGTCACAGGCGAGCTCTATCAGCAGTGCCTGCGAACCGCCGAGGCCACCCTGCGGTGGGCCGAAGGCAGAATCGGTGCCCGGTAGGCACAGTGGGCCGATGGGCGCGCTGGGCGGAGGTGCTGCGCAAGGACGCAGCCGCCAAGATGGACGCCATCCTCCGGCCTTCATCCGCCAGGGCGACTAGCGAACAGAAGACGATGTAGAGGTGCGCCATGCCGAAACAGGAAGCAAAGATTCGGACGCTAGCTGAGTTCATAGCAGCCGTGAGAAGATTAGCTCCTGAAACTGGCCACTATTGGTTTCGTGGCCAGTCTTCTTCGTTTGATGACATCCTGCGACCTCTTCTTTGCCGGAAGGAGTACCGGGACAGCGAGGACGCCCTTTACTAAGAGGACATACTTCGTTCTGAGTTCACGCGATTGGGAAGGCAAGTTGCCGGTGGAGCGCCCCGCGACTTCTGGGAGTGGTACTTCCTGATGCAGCATTTCGGTGTACCGACGCGCCTCCTCGATTGGACGGATAACGCTCTCGCTGCATTGCACTTCGCTGTTTCCGAAGATGCGCCAGTAAGAGGTCGAACTCCAAAGAAAAGGGAAGATCCTGTGGTCTACGCCCTTGACCCTGACCGGTTGAACAAGGAGACATTCAGGCGTGCGTTCAGGGGCTCTGGCACGCCACACGGGGTCATCGCTCCGGACTGGGATGCAGCGCAGCGGTGGCTTTTCGAGGATCTGTTCCGGGAGCCGATTCGAGTGAGGTATCCGGTGGCTATCAATCCGCCGCATATATCCCCGCGCTTGGCCAATCAAGGAAGCCGCTTCGTACTGTTTGGGCGAAACTTCGATGGCCTCATGCGCTTGCTGGGTTTGGCAAAAGCAAAAGGATTGTTCCGCCTGGACATTGATCCACACGCTGTGCCCAAACTGCGAAGTGAGTTGAGGTCCTGTGGCATGTCGAACTTCACGCTCTTCCCTGACCTCGGAGGGCTCGGGAGACAATTGCTGAACGATTGGGTTCACGGCAACCTCGACTGACCGTTCGCCCGTTCAGGCACGCTTTATAGCGCGGTGGCAGTCAGAGAGCCCATCAAAACGGAGAAACCGGCAGAGGATGCCGCTCTAACGTATTGAAAAACTGGAGCCACCCGCCGGGGTCGAACCGGCGACCTGCTGATTACGAATCAGCCGCTCTGCCAACTGAGCTAGGGTGGCCCGTGCTTTTCCTTCTTTATAGCACTCCGCACGGAGGGGCCTCAAGCGGACACAGAGCTTATCATCGCCTTGGTTTCCTCGACCGAGGCTACCGCGGGAGGGCAATTCGGGGACAGTCCTCCACGAGGTACACCTCACCCGCCCAGATGAAAAGGGCGAGATTCGCGCTAGCTCCCGAATTGCGCGGGTTAGTGCGGGGAGGGTAATTCGGGTACAGGCCACGAATTTCGCAAAGGCGGCGAGATTTGCGCCAGTCCCCGAATTGCGCGGGTTAGTGCGGGGAGGGTAATTCGGGTACAGGCCACGAATCTCGCAAAGGCGGCGAGATTGGCGCCAGTCCCCGAATTACGCGGGTTGCCCCAGTCGAGAGAGGCAACGAATTTGGAGGGGAACACGTCGCCTGTCCCCGAATTGCGCTAAGGCGGCATTTGGCCCAGGTGGGCGCGGCGCTGGAAGATCTGGTAGAGGTGATGGGCTTCGTGGTGGGCCAGGTATTCGACCTGGAAGTGGAGGTCGTAGTGGGGGAACTCGGGGTGGCGGCCGGGGCGGCGCCAGTGGGCGGGGGACAGGGCCTCCAGGCGCGCGATGAATCGGTTGCGCTCGGCCAGGAAGGCGCGCAGAGACTGCTGGGCCGGGAGCGTGGCGACCATGCGCTCGAACTCGGGATCGCTCTCCGGCTCGTAGGGGATGATGGGCGGGTTGGTCTGGCTCAGCATGGCGTCGATGCGCCCTTCGAACAATTGCTGGACCCGCCAGAGGTGGCAGATCAGTTCCTTCAGTGACCATTTCCCGGGGACCGTGCGCTTGGCCAGGGGCCCCTCGTCCAATCCGGAAGTCAGCCGCTCGATCTCGACGGCCGACTCGCGCAGGCGCGATAGCAGGCGCCCATGAGTGTCTTCAGCCATAAGGGCATTATAAAATCTCGGGAATGGAGAGCAGGCGACCCAACCGGGTCGCCGGGACCGGCCGGAGGCCTGTCCCTACCTAGGGCGCGGCTTGGGCGGTTTTGCACTCAGGCGGGGAGAAGCGCTTGACGAAGCTGGTGTCGAAGCGGCCGGCGAGGAAGTCGGGGTCGGAGAGAATGCGCTGATGGAGGGGGATGGAGGTGTGGATACCCTCGACTACGAACATGTCCAGGGCGCGTTGCATGCGGGCGATGGACTCGGCGCGGTCACGGCCGAAGGCGATCAGCTTGGCGACGAGCGAATCGTAGTAGGGCGAGATGGTGCAATCGGTGTAGGCGGCGGTGTCCACCCGGATGCCGACGCCGCCGGGCAGGTTGAGGCCGGTGATGCGGCCTGGGCAGGGGGCGAAGGTATCGGGGTTTTCGGCATTGATGCGGCATTCCAGGGCGTGCCCGCGAACTGAGATGGGGGGATTAATGACCTGGTCGAGCCGCTGCTCGGCGGCCAGCAGAATCTGGCTTTTGACCAGATCGACGCGGGTGACGAACTCGGTGACGGGGTGTTCGACCTGAATGCGGGCGTTCACCTCGATGAAGTAAAGCTCGCCGTTCTCATCCATAAGGAATTCGACGGTGCCGGCATTGGTATAGCCAACCGAGCGCATGGCATCGCAGAGGGTGTTGGCAGTCTTTTCCCGGAGGCGGTAATCCAGAGAGGGGGAAGGCGCCTCCTCGAGGAGCTTCTGGTGGCGTCGCTGGATGGTGCATTCCCGTTCGCCGAGGACTTCGACGTTGCCGTGACGATCGGCCAGGATCTGGAATTCAATGTGACGGGCCGACTGGAGGAATTTCTCCAGATACAGGTCGGGGCAATCAAAGCTGGCAGCGGCTTCCTGGCGAGCCTGGAGGAAAAGGGAAGGCATCTCCTCAGGGGTTCGAACGATGCGCATGCCTCGCCCGCCGCCGCCGGCGGAGGCTTTCAGCATGACGGGATAACCGATACGCCGGGCGACGGGCAGGGCCTCCTCGGCGGTCTTGAGGATGCCCTCGGAGCCGGGCAGGACGGGGACGCCGGCGTCCTTCATGGCGGCACGAGCACGCTCTTTGAGGCCCATCAAGCGAATGACCTCGGGGGGAGGTCCGATGAAGCGGATGCCGGAGAGTTCGCAGACTTCGGCAAAGTCGGCGTTCTCGCTGAGAAAGCCGTAGCCGGGGTGGATGGCGTCTACGTTGGTGATCTCGGCGGCGCTGATGACGGAAGGGATGTCGAGGTAGCTGAGGGGCTCTTGGCGGGTCCGATGCAGACAGCTTCGTCGGCGAAGCGAACGTGCAGGCTGTGGCGGTCGGCCTCCGAGTAGACGGCCACGGTGCGGATACCGAGGTCTTTGCAGGCGCAGATGACGCGCAGGGCGATTTCGCCGCGATTGGCGATCAGAATCTTGTCGAACATGTGGATGGAAGGGGCATGCCTGGGTCAGACGGGGCGGATGACGAACAAGCCCTCGCCGTACTCGACCGGCTGGGCATTGGCCATCAGCTTGCTGACGATGACGCCGGCCATCTCGGCCTCGATCTCATTCATCAACTTCATGGATTCGATGATGCAGAGGACTTGGCCGGGCTGGACGGTATCCCCGACCCGAACGAAAGGCGGAGCGCCGGGGGAGGGGGCCTCATAGAAGGTGCCCACGATGGGCGACTTGACGATGACCAGCGACGGGTCGGCCAGGATGTCCACCGGTGGAGCCGAGGAAGCGGGGGCGGCTGGAGCGATGCTGGAGGGCGGAGGGGAGGCGGAGGCGGGGATGGCCTGCGCCGGGATGACAACCTCCTGGCTGTTGGGAGGGAGGGCGCGACGTATGCGGACGCGGTCGTCGCCACGCTGGACCTCCAATTCCGCCACGCCGGTTTCCGTCACTACTTTGATCAGTTCTCTAATTTCGTCCAGAGTCATTTTGGCAATTGCTGTCAGAGGATCAGCAGCTCCTTGGAGGCTGGAGTCAAAACCTCGCAGCCAGTGGAAGTGACAACCACGGTATCCTCGATGCGAACACCTCCAAATCCTTCGATATAAGCCCCGGGTTCGATGGTGATTACCATGCCGGCCTGGAGAACGGTTTTGTCCCCCTTGCCGAGGCGCGGAGGCTCGTGAATCTCGAGGCCGAGACCGTGGCCGGAGGAATGGACAAAAGCCTGCTCCAGCTTCCGGGCGCGCAAAACCCGGCGCGCGGCGCGATCCACCCTTTCTGCGTGAACGCCCTGCCGGACCACGGAAACGGCAGCGAGCTGCGCCTCCAGGACGGCCTGATACAGGCGCTTCACCTTTCCACCCGGCTTTCCCAGGAAGGCCATGCGGGTCATATCGCTGGCATAGCCATCCTGGCTTGCGCCCACATCTACCAATAGTAACTGATTGTTTGCCAGAGCGTTGGCCGCCGCGCGGGCATGCGGCAGGGCGGTTCGCGGGCCGAAAGTGACGATGGTATCGAAGGCGGGTTTATCGGCCCCGAGGAGTCGCATCTGATACTCGAGCTCAGCGGCCAGGTCGGACTCGCGCATCTTTGGCCGAACCTTCGCCAGGGCCCGGCGGAAGGCTTCGGAGTTGGTCAGGGCGGAGCGGCGGAGCAGGGAGATTTCGGCGCCGGACTTAATCATTCGCTGGGCTTCGAGCAGGCCGGCCACCGGCTCGAGCGAGGCCCCCAAGGGGAGGTTCTCTTTGAGGAGCTGGTAGGTTTCGTAACTCAGCCGGGGCCCCTCGAAGCCCAGCCGGCGAATCTTGTTACGGCGAGCCGCGTTCATCAAGGGGATGAAAAGAGGACCTTTGGCTACCCTGACCTTACAGGTGGTCTCTTCGGAAGCCTGAATCCGGTAGCGAGGGTCCGTGAACAGGACGGCGCCCCCGGGCCACAGCAGCACCAGGGCATTGCTGCCGGTGAACCCGGTCAGATAGCGGATGTTGGCAGGAAAGGAGACGATGAGGGCGTCGAGTTTCGAGCGGGCCAGTTCGGCGATCAGTTGAGCGCGACGGGTCTGGAATTCTTGCTCCGCGGTGGAACGAGCAGGGTTGCAGGTTGCGGGATGGTAGATCATTCGGGGATCAGCAGGAGCTTGCCGGAAGTTCTGCGCGCTTCCAGGTCACGGTGAGCCTGGGCGGCGTCCGCGAACAGGTAGACCTTGTCAATGTGCAGCTTGAGTTTTCCGGAGGCGATCCAGCCCAGGACGTCCTGAGCGCGCCAGAGCACTTCCTCGCGGTTGGCGCAATAGTGCGCGAGGCTGGGCCGGGTGAGGAACAGTGACCCCTTCTGGTTGAGGATGAGGGGATCGAGAGGAGGGACGGCGCCGCTGGACTGGCCGAAGGAGACCAGCATGCCGCGCGGGTGCAGGCAGTTGAGACTCTTCATGAAGGTGGACACGCCGACGGAATCGTAGACCACCTCCACGCCGCGGCCCTGGGTGAGACGCTTGACTTCGTGCTCGAAATCTTGCCGGGCATAGAGGATGACCTCATCGGCGCCCACGCGTAGGGCGGCCTCGGCTTTGGATTCGGTGGAGACCGTGCCGATGACATGCGCACCGCGCATTTTCGCCATCTGGACCAGGAGCAGGCCTACGCCCCCGGCGGCAGCATGTACCAGGGCCGTGTCTCCTTCTTTGAGCGGGAAGGTCGAGTGGGTCAGGTAATGTGCGGTCATGCCTTGGAGCATGGCGGCCGCGGCGGTTGGGAAATCCATTGGCTCGGGGATCTTGACCAGTTGCCAGGAGGGAACGACGGCGTATTGGGCGTACGAGCCGCGGGTCATGGCGTAAGCGACCCGGTCACCGGGGGCGACTTCGGTGACCTCGGAGCCGATCTCCTGGACCACGCCGGCCCCTTCCATGCCGATGGCGATAGGCGGGTCGGCCTTGTAGAGGCCCATGCGAAAGTACACGTCGATGAAATTGACGCCACTGGCCTGGATTTTCACCAGAGCCTGCCTGGGTCCCGGGGAGGGCGTGGGGACGTCCAGGTACAGCAACTGCTCAGGGCCGCCGCACTTTTGAACCAAGACTGCTTTCATGCGTGAACCTTTCTCCGAAGATGGACTGCCGCTGCGTAGAGCAGCAGATACAGGATGGTGAATGGGAACAGCGCCAGACGGGCCAGGGTGCGGACGGCGCCCGCACCGGACAGGCCTGCGCGGAACAAGACAAAATGCCGGATAACGCGCCACTGGGAGTAATCGAGCCAGAAATAGTCCCCGTTTTCATTGAGAACAAAGACTTTGGCTGGCAGGCGGGCGGCGATGACCCACTTCCACTTAGTCATGATGGGCTCGCCGGAACAGATGATGCCGAGGACCGAGTAGCGGTGGGCGCGGAGTTCGCGATAGAGGCGCCGGCGGCCGGAGGGGCCCGCGTAGTCGAAAACGCGGAAGACTCGGGTGTATGGGGCTGCGGGTGGTGGGGTGTGGGGCGTGGGCAGCTCCGGCGGGAAGCCCGCGGGGACGCCGGTGTAGCAAGTGACCAGATCGATCATCAACTCCAGGTCCCAGTGTTGGCGGAGGGAACGCAGGAGATGTTCTACCAGATGGCGCGAGCCGCTCTCGACCAACAGGACATGAGCGAACTTGGGGACTTTCTGACGGAAGAAATAACGCATACTGGAAGCCCGCCGGACACGCCCACAGGGGCAAACTAAGAGTGTACAGGAAAGCAGGAGTCAGGAGGCAGGAGTCAGGAGACAGGAGACAGGAGTCAGGAGGTGAGTTCGCTGGCGCTGATGAGCTGCCGGCGGATGGCGTCCGTCATGGTCCGCATGCCGGGCCTCGGGGGAGGCCGCACCGCAGGCCACCATATCTGTGGCAAACTGGGACTGGATCTGGTCTTCCAATGCTAGAGAGCGAGAGCATCACGCGGCTGAGAGACCTGCTGGTGGAAGCGGCGAGGCCGAAGTACATCATCTTGTTCGGCTCTCAGGCGCGTGATGACGCCGGTGAGGACAGCGACGTTGACGTGATGGTTGTCGAGGAGAAGCTCGCGAATCGTGTCGCCGAGATGGTGCGGCTGAATCGGCTGTTGCGTTCTCTGGACATGGCCGTGGATCTGCTGGTGGTGAGCGCCGAGAAGTTCGACTACTGGCGTGACACGCCGGGGAATGTCTACTTCGAAGCCGCTACCGAGGGCAAGCTTCTGTATGAAGCAGCGTGAGCAAGCTCTCTTGTTGCTGCGCAAAGCAGCCCAGGATGAAGCACTGCTCGACGAAGTACTGACTTCAGACCAGGTCAGCGACGAGATCATCGGCTTCCATTGCCAGCAGGCAGTGGAGAAGCTGCTGAAGGCGTTGCTTTCCGATCTCGGAATGCGGTTCCGGAAGACGCACGAGATCGGGGCGTTGATGGGGCTCCTCGCCGAGGCGGGCGAGCCGTTGCCGGACGAGCCCGGCAGCTCGACACTCTCACACCTTTTGGGTCCGTCTACCGCCACGAGGACTATGATGCCCCTGGCACACTTGACCGCCCAGCCGCTGGAAGGATGGTGCGCGAGTTGCGGGTATGGGTAGAGGCTAGGCTGCGGGATCGCAGGCTGCAAGCCGGTGGCGCCGAGGCCTACACCGCCCAGCAGTAATCCTCGACCGCCTTCTCGATGGTCTGGCCCGATTCCGCGGCGCCCCAGCAGGACACGGTCGCGCCTGGTATGACTGTTGATTCATACTGATGAATATGAAAGTCGGCGAGCGCGGGCAGGTGACCATTCCCAAAGACCTGCGGGAGCGTTTCGGCCTCGGGCCGGCGACCGAGGTCGAGTTCCGTGTGGTCAGGAATTCCGTGGTCCTGGCAAAGAAGCCGAAGAAGCTCAACCTGCGGCGATGGAAGGGGCGGTGCCGGGAGAGTTTCCAGAAGTTGGGCTACGCCTCCGTGGACGCGTTCATCGAAGACGTGCGCGGGCGATGATCACTGCCATCGACACGAACGTTCTGCTGGACATCCTGCTGCCGGACGAGAAGTTCTTTGAGCCGTCCGCAAAGGGGATCGAAGGGGCGGCCGCGGCGGGCGCTCTGGTCATCTGCGACATCGTGTACGCGGAGTTGTGCGTGCACTTCCGGACGCAGGGCGAGTGCGACGAGTTCCTGAAAGAGTGCGAGATTCGAGTGGAAAGGCTAAGCCCTCCGGCGAGCTTTCTGGCTGGCCGGGCCTGGAGAAGCTATCGGCGACAGGGTCGCAAGAGGACGCGGATTCTGCCGGACTTCCTGATTGGGGCGCACGCGCAACTCCAGGCTGCGCGGTTGCTTTCCCGGGATCGGGGGTTCTACCGGGAGATGTTTCCTTCGCTCCGAGTGATTGACCCGGCGAAGCCGTAGCGGCGACGGCGCAAAGGGCCAAGCTAAAGCATGCCCCACTCGGGCAAGTGGGACATGCGTCGGCTTGTCCTCTACGCCCCCCAGCAATAGTCCTCGACTGCTTTGTCGATGGTCTCGTCGTTTTCCATCAGGCGCATCAGCTCCAGGCGGATGGCGTCCGCCATGGGCTTCCTGGGGTAGCCGGATCAGGTCTGTCGTTTTCATGCGACTGGCAGTTCGGCCACGCGGCGCACGCCCGGGATCTGTCCGCTAGTGAGGTCACGGTGCAAGTCGCGCAGGTTCTCCTGGAGCTCCTCGAAGCTCTCGCCCTGGGTCATGTAATCGGGGAAATCCTCCAGGTAGCCGAGCCAGAAGTCTGCGTTCTGCCAGTAGACGTAGCGGACGGCGTTCATAAGACCAATTTGAACCGAATGGGCTAGGGCTAGTGGATCGTGGGGTGTGGAAGCCTGCACTCACACCCCCCAGCAGTAATCCTCGACGGCCTTCTCGATGGTTTCGTCCTGTTCGGTGAGGCGCATGAGTCTCGAGGCGGATGGCATCGACCATGGCGAGCCAGCTTGCTTCGATGATGTTCTCGGAAACGCCCACCGTGGCCCAGTTCCTGCGATGGTCGGACCATTCGATGAGGACGCGGACCCGGGCGGCGGAGCCTTTCTTAGAGTCCAGGACCCGGACCTTGTAGTCGGTAAGGTGAACGTCCGCAATGGTGGGGTACAGGGAAGCGAGGCACTGGCGGAGGCACAGGTCAAGGGCGTTGACCGGGCCATGGCCGGTAGCGGTGGCGGAGTGCACGCCGTCCTGAGTCTTCAAGGTGACGGTGGCGGTGGAGCGCGAACCGGCGCCGCCGTCCATCTTGGTGGTGACTTCGAAGCTCACCACCTCGAAGAAGTGCAGGCCGGGGCGAAGGGCCTGGCGGACGAGCAGCTCGAAGGTGCCTTCGGCGGCTTCCAGCTCGTAGCCTTCGTACTCGAGTTGCTTGATGCGTTCGAGCAGCTCGCGGCGGGCGTCATCGGTGAGGCGGTCGGCGACGCCGTGCTGCTTGAGCTTGTAGAGGATGTTGCCGCGGCCGGAGAGGTCACTGAGGAGGACGCGCTGGCGGTTGCCGACGGTAGCCGGTGGGACGTGCTCGTAGGTGGCGGCGTCTTTGAGGACGGCGGCCACGTGCACCCCGCCCTTGTGAGCGAAGGCGCTGCGGCCGACGTAGGGCTGGTCGCCGCGCAAGGGCAGGTTGGCAAGCTCGGCGACGAAGCGAGCCACGGAAACCAGAATGGGGAGCTTATCGGGGCCAATGGTGGTGTGGCCGAGCTTCAACTCCAGATTGGCGATGACGGAACAGAGATTGGCGTTGCCACAGCGCTCCCCATAGCCGTTCATGCAGCCCTGCACATGCGTGACGCCCTGCTCGACGGCGGCCAGGGTGTTGGCGACGGCGAGATCCGAGTCGTTGTGGGTGTGGATGCCCAGAATGCCGTCGAAGCGGCGGCGCACGTCGGCCACGGCCTCGACGAGCGGGCCGGTGAGGGTGCCGCCGTTGGTGTCGCACAGGCAAAGCACGTCGGCACCCGCCTGTTTGGCGGCCTCCAAGGCCCGCAGGGCGAAGGCCGGGTTGCCGCTGTAGCCATCGAAGAAATGTTCCGCGTCGAAGATGACTTCCTTGCCGTGCTCCTTCAGGTAGCGGACCGTTTCGGAGATCAGCTTCAGGTTCTCTTCTTCGGAGATGCCCAGGGCGCGGCGGGTGTGGAGGTCCCAAGTCTTGCCGAAGATGGCGATGGCCGGCGTGGCGGCGTCCGCCAGAGCGCGGACGTTGGGGTCGCGATCGATGCGGTTCTTGGCGAAGCGCGTGGAGCCGAAGGCGGTGAGGCGGGCGTGCTTGAAGCGGAGTTCCTTGGCGCGGGCGAAGAACTGTTTGTCGCGGGGGTTGGAGCCCGGCCAGCCGCCTTCGACATAATCGATACCCAGCTCGTCGAGCTTCTGGGCGATTACGAGTTTGTCTTCGACAGTGAAGGAGACGGCTTCTCCCTGGGTGCCGTCTCGCAAGGTCGTATCGAGAGTGAAGATCTTCATGGATACCTCACAAGAGCCGAGACGAGTCTCGGCTCGGCAGGCTGGAGAGCCTGCGCCACAGGTCAGGCCTCCGGCACGCCGGCTTCCTTCCTCTTTTTGAGGAAGGTCATCATTTCGCGGAGCTCGCGACCGATGCGTTCGATGGGCTGGTTGCGGGCCGCCTCGCGCATGGCGAGGAAGTTCTTCTGGCCGGTCTTGTTCTCCTCGATCCATTCGCGGGCGAACTGACCGGACTGGACCTCGGCGAGCATGCGCTTCATTTCCTGGCGAACGTGCTGATCGATGATGCGGGAGCCGCGGGTGTAGTCGCCGTACTCGGCGGTGTCGGAGACCGAGTAGCGCATGTAAGAGAGACCGCCTTCCTGGATCAGATCGACGATCAGCTTCAATTCGTGCAGGCACTCGAAGTAGGCGATTTCGGGGGCGTAGCCGGCCTCAACGAGAGTCTCAAAGCCGGCGCGGATCAGCTCGCTGACGCCGCCGCAGAGGACGGCCTGCTCTCCGAACAGGTCGCTCTCGGTCTCCTCGCGGAAAGTGGTTTCGATGACCCCGGCTTTGAGGCAGCCCAGGACCAGGGCGTAGGCCAGGGCGCGCTGGAGGGCCTGGCCGGAGGGGTTCTGATGAATCGCCACCAGGGCCGGGACGCCGACGCCTTCGCTGAACAGCTCGCGGACCCGGTGGCCGGGGGCCTTGGGGGCGATCATCGAGACGTCCACGTCGGGGGGCGGGACGATCTGGCCGAAGTGGATGTTGAAGCCGTGGGCGAACATGAGGGTCTTGCCGGCGGTCATGTGCGGCGCGATGTCGCTCTGGTAGAGGGGCGCCTGATGGTGATCGGCGACCAGGATCATCACCACGTTGGCGGCTTTGGCGGCCTGGGCGGCACTCATGACCGGCAGGCCGGCAGCCTTGGCTTTGTCCCAGTTCTTACCCAGGATCTCCGCTACGACCACATCGATTCCGGAATCGCGCAAGTTGAGGGCATGGGCGTGGCCCTGGCTGCCATAACCGATGATGGCGACAGTTCGGCCCTTGAGGTGGTTCAAATCTGCATCGTTTTCGTAGTAACGTTTAGCCATTGATCACTCCGTTGAGGGGTTGGAATTTGAGGGTGTCGTTCTTGGTGGGAATGGGGGGCGCCAGGCGCAGCCTCTTGGCTTCGAGCGAGACGGCGACCATTCCCGAGCGAGTGACTTCGATATCGCCGTAGCTGCGCATAACATCAATGAATTCGTCCAGCTTTTCCGGGGCGCCGGTGGCCTCCAGAGCGAAGCCCTCGACCGAGGAATCGACCACGCGGGCGCCGAAGATCTCGGCCTCCTTCAAGATGGCGCTGCGGGTGGGGAGCTGGGCGCGGACGCGCAGGAGCACCATTTCGCGGGTCACCGCGGGAGTCTCGGTGAGGTCACTGGCCTGGAGGACGTTGACCAGCTTGTTCATCTGCTTGATGACCTGGCTGCGCAGGTTGGCGTCCAAGTCCACGACGATGGTCATGCGGGACAGGGTGGGATCCAGGGTGCGGGCCACGGTCAGGCTTTCAATGTTGTAACCGCGGCAGCTCAGCACGCCGGTGATCCGCATCAGGGCGCCGGGTTTGTTCTCGACCAGCAGGGAAATGACTTGTAGCATGGGATTCGCAGGGCCTCCTCACTTGGGGACGGGGACCGGGTGCGGGTCCTCCAAAACCATTTCGTCGATGGCCGCGCCCACCGGCACCATGGGATAAACGTTTTCGTGGGGTGAGACTTTCACGTTGAGCAGGAAAGGCCCGGGCGCGCGCGCGGCCTGCTCGAGAGCTGGAGACAACTCCTCCGGGCGCTGGATGGTCCGGCCGTTGAAGCCGTAGGCAGCGGCGAGTTTTTCCGCATCCGGGAAGCACTCCAATTCGACGCCGCACAGGCGGTTGTTGTAGAACAGCTCCTGCCACTGGCGGACCATGCCCAGGCAGCCATTGTTCACGACGATGATTTTGATGGGCAGTCCGTGGCTGGAGACAGTGGAGAGCTCGGGGATGGACATCTGAAAGCCGCCGTCGCCGAGCAGGGCAAACACCAGCTTATCGGGCCGAGCGAATTGAGCGCCGACGGCGGCGGGGAGACCAAAACCCATCGAGCCCAGGCCGCCGGAACAAATCCACAAGCCGGGGGTGTTGAAGCGGATGAACTGCGCAGCCCACATCTCGTGCTGGCCGACATCAGAGACCACGATGGCGCGGCCGTCCGAGATGCGATCGATTTCCGCCACCAAATGCTGGGGCTTGATCTCCGAGCTGGAAACGGCAGGAACTAGAGGGTGCTCCTGCTGCCAGACGTGGATCTGGTTCCACCAGGCTGCGCGGGCGGCAGCGCGGCGCTGACCCTCCTGGGGCTGGAGTTCCCGAAGAACCTTCACGATTCTTCGCAGCACGCGTTTAGCGTCGCCGACAATGGGCAGGTCGGGGGTGCGGTTCTTGCCGATTTCGGAGGGATCGATATCCACGTGGATCACCTTGGCGTGAGGCGCGAAAGCCGAGAGGCGCCCGGTGACGCGGTCATCGAAGCGCACGCCAAGAGCGATGAGCAGATCGCAGTGGGACATACCCATGTTGGCGGCGTAGCTGCCGTGCATGCCCGGCATGCTGATGAAGTTGGGGTGGTTGGAAGGCAGAGCGCCCAGACCCATCAGAGTGCAAACCGCCGGGGCGTCGAGGAGCTCGACGAACTCACGAAGCTCATCGGAAGCGCCGGAGGCGATGATCCCGCCGCCGGCGTAGACGAAGGGCCGCTGGGCGTCCCACATCATCTGGGCGGCGCGCCGGATCTGGCCGGTGTGGCCTTCGGTGTAGACCTTGTAGCCGGGGAGGTGGATCGAGGAAACGGGGGCATAATGCGCCTGACTCTGGAAGATGTCTTTGGGGATGTCTACGAGAACGGGGCCGGGGCGGCCAGTGGCGGCAATGTAGAAGGCTTCGTGAATGACCTGCGGCAGGTCGTTGATGTTCTTGACCAGGTAGTTGTGCTTGGTGCAGGAACGAGTGATGCCGAAAGTGTCGGCCTCCTGAAAAGCATCGCTGCCGATGAGCTTGCTGTGGACCTGGCCGGTGAGAGCGACCATGGGGACGGAATCCATGATGGCGTTCACCAAGCCGGTGACCAGGTTGGTCGCGCCTGGGCCGGAGGTCGCACAGCACACGCCGACGCGCCCGGTGGCGCGGGCGTAGCCTTGGGCGGCGAAAGCGGCGTTCTCTTCGTGGCGGACCAGGATGTGGCGGATGGGATGGTCGTAGAGGGCGTCGTAGAGGGGCAGAGTCACTCCTCCGGGGATGCCGAAGATGCAATCCACGCCTTCCCGTGCCAAACACTCCAGCAGCATTCTTGCGCCGCTCATCAAGTTCGACATTCCTTCAATCCTTCCTTACTCGATTGGCAGGCCAAATTGCCCAATGTCACTTAGTTCTGCCTTTCTGTGGGGCAGGCGGTTTGGCCTGCCTCTCGCTAGTTCAGGGACTTGGACAGGCCAAACGGCCTGTCCCACGCCTGCCCAAGCCGAAAACTAAGTGACATTGAGCCAAATTGCCTGTTCACATAACGAAAAAGGCCACCGGCCGGATTGGAACCCCGCCGGTGGCCTTAAGAAAACCCTTCAGGCCGAATCAGGCGGGGCCAGCTACGGTGACCCCGATGCTAATGGCGATGCCAGAAATGACGGCCTGCGAGGATGCGCAGAGGACGGGCGCCACAACTGCGGACCAGCACTCAGACGGCATGGGGCGCCACAACCTCCTCACAGATCAGGTTAGCCCAAAAGGGATTCAAATGCAAGTAGGCCTCTGGATTAAAAGTGCTTATGTAGGCATTTGGCGGTCGGCTGGCCACTCTTGTCTTTTGCCCTTTGCCTCTTGATTCTGCTCTTCGCTCGCAAAATCACCGCAACACCGCTCGCGGATTCTCCTGAGCCCCCGGGTACCGGAACTTCCAACGAACTAATCTCAGTCTGCACACCCGGCTACAATCCGTCCAGCCGTCCCAAGACTTCCTCCGGCACCCGGCTGCGAAGTTCCGGGCGGCACTCCAGAATGCGCTCGATGTCCAGGAGGTCCTTCCGCCGCTTGCTCGCGCGCCGCTCCGGGTCCAGCGCCGCCCAGATCTTCCCCTGAAGCACATCTTCGATGTCGGCGACCGGCAGTGCAACCCCCAGAACCTGGCGCGTGGACGCCCGCTCCACAAACGCCCCATAGCGCGGGTCGGTCTGGATTTGCACCCGCAAGTCCGACCCGACCATGGACACGTTCAGGCTGTGCGCAAAACGCTCGACCTTGAAGTGCTCTCTCAGGGCGGCCTCGACGCTCTCAAGTTCCTCCGCCGCCACCACCAGGTCCAGATCCAGGCTCACCAGCGGCTCCACGTAAGCGTTGACTGCCTGCCCCCCGATCACGCAGTAGCGCGCCCGCAGCCTCCCGAGCAATCCGATCAGAGCGTCCAGGAAATTCCCCTGGTCCATGGTCACCGCCTTCCAAAACGCCAACGCTTGCATGGCTGCCACCGCACCTCGATTGTAGAACAGAAACCGCCCCTCACCCGGCACCCCTAGCCGCCCCGCTGCCCACGCTCATCGGGTGCGGCACTGAGGGAACCCAGATCAGTCACACGCAGAGCAGGAGTTTATCGCATGTGTTTTCAATAGGATGTGAACTTGAGGGGGGTGGCGGGCGGGGAGCTGGGTGTTAAGTTCGAACCAGAAGAAGCAGTGGTTGTTACCGGGTAGACGCCGGCTGCTGGCCGCCAGGAGCGGGCGGGCATGCCTGTCCCACTCCGAGACGCTGGGAGCGGGGATGACGGAACAAACGGGCACCAAGACGACAGGCAAGACGCGAACACGGAGGGCTGGAGGGAAGGCCCAGGGGAGTCGCACCAGAAAGGCGGCCTTGGTGAAGAAGGTGATCGAGAAGATTGAGGGGAAGATCGAATCGAACGACTTGAAGCCGACCGTCGGAGACTTCATCCGGCTATTGCAACTGGAGGAGGAGTTGGAACAGGAGCAACCGAGGGAGATCAAGGTCTCATGGGTCGAACCGAGCGAGAAGGAACATGCTACCGACGAATAGAATACGATCCGCTGCCTTCTCAGGCCCGGTTCCACCAGTCCAGCGCACGGTTCAAGGGATTTTCGGGGCCGATCGGGTCGGGCAAGAGCCAGGCGTTGTGCCAGGAAGCGGTCAAGCTGAGCTACGTGGATGCGGGGCGGCTGGGCCTGCTGGGCGCGCCGACCTACCCGATGCTTCGGGACGTGCTCCAAAGCACGCTGTTCGAGATCCTGGAGAAAAACCACATTCCACACGAGTTCAACAAGGCCGAGAACGTGCTGGTGATGCGCGACACCAGATCGCGCATCCTCTTTCGGCCCATGGACGAGTTCGAGCGGCTGCGGGGAATGAACCTGGCGTGGTTCGGGCTGGACGAGCTGACCTACACGCCGGAGAGCGCCTGGGTGATCCTGGAAGGGCGTTTGAGAGACCTCCGCGCCCAGCGGTTGTGCGGGTTCGCGGGCTGGACTCCGAAGGGCTACGACTGGGTCTATCGCCGCTTCATCCTAGAGCCGGTGGAAGGTTACGAAGTGGTGATAGCGAAGCCCTTCGAGAACCGCTATCTGCTGGAGCAGGTTCCGGATTTCTACGAGCGACTGAAGCACAGCTACGACGAGAAATTCTACGAGCAAGAGGTCCTGGGGAAGTACCTGAACATTCACGGGGGCGCGGTCTATCACGCCTTCCAGCGCAGCGACCACGTAACGGATGTGGAGATCCGGCCGACGCTGCCGCTGTTGTGGGCGTTGGATTTCAACGTGCATCCGATGTGCTCGATTGTGGCGCAGATTTCAGAGGGAACCGTGTACGTACTCGATGAGATCACGATCAGCCGGGCGAGCACGCGGGATGCCTGCGAGGAATTCCACGCCCGCTTCCCTCAACATGTGCCCGGCGTGTGCATCTACGGGGACGCATCCGGGAACAGGCTGCAGACCTCGGGGACGACGGATTTCCGGATGATCCGGGAATTCTTCGACAGCGCGGGGTACAGGAATGTCACTTATAAGGTGCCGCGTGCGAATCCAGCGGTCCGGGAGCGGGTGACTCTTCTGAACGCCAAGCTTCGGTCGGCCTGCGGAGAGAAGCACTTGTTGGTGAACAAGAAATGCGTCGAGCTTATCAAGGATCTCGAAGAAGTCAGTTACAAGCCGGATAGCAGCGTCATCGACAAGGACAAGGATCCTTACCGGACCCATCTCTCCGACGCGCTGGGGTATCTGGTGTGGCAGGAGTGCGCGCCCAGAGCGGCGGTAGGAGAGAAGGGCCAGAGCCTGTTTTGAGGAAAGCCGGGAGCCTGTGGCGGTTAGCCCCTGGCCGAGAGTTGCCAGCCGACAGCAGCCGGTAATCACAGCACGGAGGCGGATGGAGACGAATGCTGGAAATTGACCGAGAACATCCCGAATACGTGGCCAAGAAGGCCATGTGGCGAACGTACAGAGACCTTTACGCCGGCGGCGAGCAGTTGAAGCTCAACGCTTCGCAGTACCTGATCCGGCGGCAGAAGGAACCGGGCGACGTCTACCTGGAGCGACTGAGCCGGGTCTTCTATGAGAACTACCTGGGGTCGATCATCGACTGGTACGCGGCCACGCTGTTCCGACGGGAACCGATTCTGAGCTTCGAGGGCAGCAACGAAGCAGGAAAAGCGTTTTTCTGCGCGTTCGCGGAAGACTGCGACCGCAGAGGCCGGGGGCTGAGCGACTTTTTCCGGCGGCAACTGGTGGAAACGCTGGTCAGCGGGTGCGCCTACATTCTGGTGGACTTTCCGCGCTTCAAGGAACCGTCCGCGAACCGAGCCGAAGAGGACGCCCGAGGGGCTTCGCGGGCCTACCTGGAGGAATACACGCCGGAGGAGATCATCAACTGGAGTCTGGATGAGAGCGGGAATTACGAGTGGATCATCATCCGAACCTCGATCCTGCGGCAGGAGAAATGGAGCGATCCGGGCTGGGTCACGGAGACGCGCTGGGTCTATTACGACAAGGAGAACTTCAGGGTCTACAGGAGCATTCAGGGGAAGGAGGGGCGCAGCACGCCGGAGCTGATCGACCAAGGGCGGCACGGATTGGCCGGTCAGCGGCGGGTGCCGATTTTCCCCCTGACGGTGACCGAAGGGCTGTGGTTAATGAACAAGGCGGCGTTGCTGCAATTGGAGCACTTCAATAAGTCGAACGCGCTGTCGTGGGCGCTGACCATGGGCCTGTTTGCGATGCCGGTGGTGTACTCGGAGCGCGACTGGAAGCAGATGGTGGGGGAAGCGTACTACATCCAGTTGGGGCCGGAGGACCGCTTCGGGTGGACCGAGCCGGAGGGGCACGTCTACCAGATCGCGGCGGACAACCTGGTCAGTCTGAAAGACGAAATCTACCGGGTCTGCTACCTGCTGACGCAGGCCGGGGGCGGGCTGGCGGGGAGCGCGCCGCAGTCGGGGCTGAGCAAGCAGCGGGACTTCACCATTACGCAGGAGGTGCTGCGGGCTTACGGGGACGCCGTGAAGGACACCCTGAAGCGGGTCCTCAAGGCGATCGAAGAGGCCAGGCAAGACGGCCTGGTGATAGACGTGTCGGGGCTGGACGAGTTCGACATCGGGGATTTCAGCAGCGAGCTGGAGGATGCCAAGACGCTGCTGGATCTGGGCATCGGCTCGAAGACCTTGCGGAAACAGATCTTCAAAAAGCTGGCTGCCAAGTACCTGTGCGATGTGCGGCAACAAGTGAAGGATCAGATCGCCAGCGAAATTGAGGAGGAAGTCGGGGGTGAGTAAGCCGGCATGAATGCCGGCTGCAGGCAAGAGTGCCCGCCCCACCCTGGGCAATGGAGTGAGTTGAGAGCTGGAGAGATTCGAGAAGACATATGGACGGAGAAACAAACAGCGCACCCGAGACCGGGCAGGCAAGCAACGGGGAGATCCGTTCGCTGATCCGGGACACGATCGAAGAGTTCGTCAAGAAAGAGCAATCGAGGACGGAGCCGGCGTATAAGGCTGAGTTGCTCGAGGAGCGGAAACGAAGGGAACAACTGGAGCGCCGGTTGAACGAGTTGGTGGAGGAAAACCGGCGGAGCCGCCAGCAGGCCGAGCAATCAGACCGGCAGGCCACCATTCGCGCCGAGCTGCAACGGCTGGGAGTGGTGAAGGTGGATCTGGCCTTCAAAGCAGTCAAAGACGACATTGGCCGGTCGGAGGACGGACGTCTGGTGGCGCGAGGGGCAGAGGGGGAAGTGGGCCTGAGGGACTATCTTTCGCAGTTCGTCAGCGAGAACCCGGAATTCCTGCCGGCGCGCATCGCGGGCGGCTCGGGGATGAGCACGGGCCAGAAGGCGCCTTCGCTGCACGGCGGAATCGCGGATCTGGAGAAGATCAAGCCGGGGATGAGCGCGGAAGAGGCCGACAGGATTCGCCAGGAGATCGTACGAATCGCGTCCCAGACGCTGCGGGGCGTGTAGCAGTGTGAGGCTCGTGGCGCGTAGCTGGTGGCACGTGGTTCGGAAGGTAGCCAATCGCCGACCGCGGCGACGGGCCGCAGGCCACAAGCATTTTCAATAAAAACAGAGGAGAAAACAGATGCCAGCAATTACGTCAACCAATGTGGCCAACGCGATTGTCAAGCTGGTGGCGGTGGACGCCTTACCGGCTTTGATAGGGAACCTGATCATGGGTAACCTGGTCAATCGCGATTTCGAGCCAACGCTGGCCCAGTCGGGGGACACGGTCAATGTTCCGATTCCCCCGACCCTGGTGGCCAGCAACCTCGCTGAAGGCGGCGTGGTTCAGACCCAAAACCCGAACCTGGGCAACGCCCAGATCGTCCTGAACACGCACGCCGAGGCAACGTTTCAGGTTCCGGACGTCACCAAAGTCCTGGCGGTACCGGACCTCTTGCGGTTGTACATGCACCCGGCGATGGTGGCCCTGGCGGAGCGGATCGAGACCGACCTGCTGAACCTGTACGCCAGCTTCACCGCGAACACTCCGGTGGGGACGGCCGGGACGCCCGTCACGGAGGCGGTGATTGACGCCGCCGAGACGGCGCTGTTCCAGGCCAAAGTGCCGGCCAGCGACCCGAAGTACCTGGTGGTGGACGCCGCCACCTACTCGCAGATGCGGCAGATCACGCGTTTCAGCGAATTCCAGACCGCCGGGGAAGCGGGGCTGCGCGCGCTGGTGGATGGTTCGGTGGGAAAGATCAAGGACTTTTTCGTGTTCCGGTCGCAATTTGTTTCGAAGACGGGCAGCGCCCCGGTCACGACCCACAATGTGGCCTTCGCGAAGAGCGCGATCGGTCTGGTGATCCGGCGGCTGCCGCAGCCGCTTCCGGGGACCGGCGCGATTGCGGACTACGCGGAGCTGGGCAACTTCGGGATGCGCGTGATCCTGAGCTACCAACCCAACACGCTCGCCCAACAGTTCACGGTGGACATCCTCTACGGCGCGGCGGTCCTCCGCAACGGTTTCGGCGTGCAGGTGAACAGCTAGAAAAGCAGCCATCAGCCGTCAGCCGTCAGCCGACAGCGGCGAGTGGTCGCTGGAAGCTGATTGCTGATAGCTGATGGCTTTTGGATTCCCATTCTTTGTTATGGACCTCAAAGTCTTCTATCAAAAGCTGCGACAGACAGAGTCGAGCATAGCGGAGCCATACGTGGTGATGGTCAGTCAGGAGACCCCGGAAGGAGGCCGCGCGGGCGTCCGGACGGAGGTGTCCAGAGAGGCTCGCCGCCAAAATGCTGGTGGAAGGAAGAGCGCGGATGGCGAGCGCCGAGGAGGCCGGCGAGTTTCGTGAGCAGACCGCGGAGGCCAAGCGCCTGGCCGACCAGATGTCGGCAGCCAACCGGATGCAGATAACGGTGGTATCGGAAGCCGAACTGCGGACGCTGAAGAGCGCCTTGCGGCCGTCCCGTTCCTAGGAAGGCTGCGGAAAGGACCCGCGCCTGGGGAAGGCAAGCCTGGAGGGCACACCTATGCCGCTATATACCGATGGCACGATTTCTACCATCGAGGAGCTGCTGGCCTCGGAGAGCGCCATCCTGGAGGTGGCCAAGACGGAACGGATTGACCTGGCGATCAAGCTCAGCCTGGCTCATCAAGAGATCGGGATCGAGTTGACATGCTTCCTGGCGCAGCACAGTGGGTCGGATTTCCAGGGCATTCTGTGGACGAAACCCGAATTGAAGAACGTGGTGGTCACCGAAGCGCTGCACAAATGGCACACGTTTCAAACCCTGGCGCTGGTGTATCGGGACGCCTACAACAGCCAGCTCAACGACCGGTACTTAGGGAAGTGGAGAGAATACGAGCGCCTGGCAAAATGGGCCTCCAGGGCGCTGTTTCAGACCGGCGTGGGGATGGTGAGCGACCCGATCCCCCAGGCGGAGAAGCCCCAGTTGAGCCACGTTGCCGGAGCGCTAGCCGCGGCGACGTATTTCGCGCGGGCGGCCTGGGTGAACGGCAGCGGCGTAGAGGGCAACCCCAGTGAGCTCGCCGTGCTCAGCGCGCCGGACAGCAGCCAGGTGGTGGCCAGCGCGGTGAATCCTCCCGGAAACGCGAAGGGTTGGAACGTGTACGTGGGGCTGACGTATGCGACCGTCACACTGCAAAACGAGGCCCTCATTCCAGCCAGCCAGTCCTGGACCGAGCCTGCAACGGGCCTGAGCGTGGGAAGGAAGCCCGGAACCGGCCAGGCTCCCGAGTACTACATAACCATCAACCGGAATCTGCAGAGGGGGTAGCGGGGTGGCGGCAACAGGGAACGCAGCGACGAACAGGGTAGTGGAAATGCTCACGGCCCCTACGGGCCTGCCTTTCACGGTGGCGGCCCTGTCGGAATACGAGAACGTGGCGCTGGCCCAGATCAGCGCCGAGAATGTGGTGGCGCAGAACGTCAGTGTCGAACTGGCGGAACGAGGCGCTGGAATCAAGTACCCGGTCTTCTACGTCTACTGCGAAGGCGTAGCCAACCTTCTCAAGGAGAAATTCCGGACCTTCTCCGGGAAAGCTTACATGGCGGTGGAGGTGCGGGTTTCCTTGGACCGATTGGAGGGGTTGGGAAGGGAACTGGAACTGTACACGAGCGGAGTGACCGACGTGCTGGATTCGCACCGGGGACAATGGGGCTCCCGGAATGTTCTACACGGGCGGGTACAAGGTCGAGTTTGGGCCCGTCAAGCGGGGAGGAAAGAACCTTCTTCAAACGGCCAAGATTCTGTTCGAAGTAGAAGTGAGCCTGTGAGGGAAGCCGTCCGCCGTCAGCGATCGGCGAGAAACGCTATGTGATGTTGACGCTAGCGGGAGCCAGCAGGTTTGACGAGTCAGCAAAGAAGCGCTGTGTTAGGGAGCATTTACTGCTATGTCCTACATCTCATCCATCGAGAACCGGCTGTATGTAGCCTTTGAGCAGAACTACGGCCAAATTTCAGCCATTGAGAGCCGAAGCCGGATTCCGGCCGTGAAGCTTTCGACGAGACAGCAAACGGAGCAGCCGGAGAGACGGGACAAGACCGGCAGCCGGACGTTTCCAGGCATTCACGGGGGGCTGAGGAAACGGAGCAGCTTCGAGCTGAAGACCTACATGACAGGATGGACGCGGCAAGACCAGCAACCCGGATACGGGCCGCTGTTTCAGGCCGGGCTGGGAGGGACGGCGGCGTTCTTCAACGGAGGCACCGCCGGGGGCGGCTCGAGCGGGAAGATGCTGGGTTTTTCGGCGGCGCATGGTCTGTCGGTGGGGCAGGCCGTGACCTTCGGCGGGGAGCTGAGATTCGTGTGCTCGATCGTGGATCCGGCGACCGTGGAGCTGAACGCTCCGTTCAGCGTGGCTCCGTCAACCGGTTCCCCGATCGGGTGCACGGTGACCTATCAGCCAGGGACGGGGCTGGGAAGCGTGAGCATTTTCGACTACTGGAGCCCCTATTCGGCGGTTCAGCGGATTGTCTGCGGGGCGGCCGTGAACAAGCTGCGGGTGCGAGTGAATGCGGACTATCACGAATTCGAGTTCAGCGGTCCGGCAAAGGACATTATCGACAACGCGAGTTTTTCGACCGGACAAGGCGAGCTGACCGAATTTCCGGCCGAGCCGCCTCTGGACCTGTTCGATTACTCCATCATCCCGGGGCATCTGGGGGAGGTCTGGCTGGGGAATACTCCGGACCTGTTCTTCACGCTCACCGAGGCCGAACTGGTGCTGGACAACGACGTGGACATGCGGATGAGAGAGTTCGGCTGCAAGCTGTTGGCGCCGCATTGCGTCTCGCCGGGCGTGCGCTCGGTCTTGCTCGACTTCGACCTGTTCGAGCAGGACGACGCTGCCACCAAAGCGCTGTATCAGGGTGCCAGGCAGCGCTCGCCGATTGCGGTGATGTTCCAGCTTGGGCAGCAATCCGGCCAACTCTTCGGCGTGTACCTGAAAAGCGTGCTCCCGGAGGTGCCGGACTTCGACGACAGCGAGCGGCGGCTGCAATGGCGGTTCGTGAACTGCCGTGCGCAGGGCACGGTGAATGACGAGATCTACATGGCCTTCGGATAAGCCGATGGAATACCAAAGCGTAACGACGATAAGTTCAAAGTCATTCGAAGGGGTGTCGTTTACCATTACCCGGATGTCTTTCGGCCGCCGGAGCGAGCTGATGCGGCGGATCCGGGAGGTGGCAGGAAAGGTGGAGTTCCTGGAGGCTGGCAGCGATCCGCGAGAGAAACTGGAGGCGACCCTGCTGGCCAGCGAGATCGACCGGCAGTACATACTCTGGGGGCTGGTCAAGATTGAGGGGCTGGATATCGATGGCCAGGCTGCCACCCCCGAGCTGCTGATCAGCGCGGGTCCGGAGCCCTTGTGCAGGGAGATTCTAGCGGCCATCAAAGGCGAACTGGGATTGAGTGAAGACGAACGAAAAAACTGACCGTCGCCTTCCATTTTCAGTTTGCGAACCAGGCCGGATGGAGGTGCGAGGAATGCCGGAACAGCGGCCTGGAAATGAAGCGAAGGTGCGGATGGCTGCCGGCGGCGCTGGCGCCACCGCCGCGAATCGTATGGGCACGGAAGAACGTATCAACCCAAATATGCCCGAAATCGTTCCTATCCGCGGACAGCATCACGTGGCTGGAGGAGTTCTTGGTGTGGAAGCGGTTGGGGTCGAGGCGGCTGGAGGATCTGACGGCGCGCCAGGCCCAGGCGTTTTTGCTGCTGGAGGGAGAACTGGCGGCGGAAGGGAATCATGAGCAAGAATGACCTCCAAGACCTGCTCCTTGCCCTGGCGAGCGCGGCAGGTCTGAAACGCGAAGTGCCGGAAGTGCTCGCCGAAGCAGTGAACGGCTTGTCGCCGGCTTCCGAATCCGGCACCACCTCGGCGCGAGAGATCAATGAACTCAGCGCGCAGTTGAGCCAACTGAGGGCGGTCAGTCAAGGTCAGACCGAGGCGGTGGCAGAGAACACGCAGACCGTGATCGCGAGCAGCGTTGCTCAGGCGTCTTCCGGACAGGCTTCATTCTGGGGCAGCACCGGCAGCGTTCTGTCGACGGTTTTCAAAAGCGGCCTGGGCCTGTCGCCGCTCATCTCCGGGCTGGTTAGCCTGTTCCGCGGGAGCACCTCGGAGCCGGTTGCGCCGCTGCTGGTCTATGCGCAGCCGCAACCCATCCAGCTCGAGGCTGCGGTCACGCGATCGACGGGCGGGGACCTGTACCCGGTGAGCTACGACCAGTATGGCTGGCCGCGCGCGGTGGCGGATTCAGGAGTCAAGGCAACCCCGCAAATCACGATCCAAGTTCAGGCCATCGACAGCCGGTCTTTTCTGGATCACAGCGACGAAATTGCGCGGGCAGTGAGAGAAGCCATGCTGAACTCTCACTCGCTGAACGACGTGGTGAACGAGTTGTAGGGGCACGGGCCGAGCGGAGGCGTCATGAGCACTTTTCCACGGCTGAAGACGGGAGCGGTGATGCAGTATCCAGCCAGCAGGACGGCGCATTACTCCACTCAGGTGTTTCGGTTTGTGGACGGAAGCGAGCAACGCTACCGCGAGTATGCCACGCCCATCCGCCGCTGGATCATCCGGCTGGAACTGCTCGACGAAGAGGAAACCTCGCGTCTGCGGGAGTTCTTCATCTCGATGCAGGGCCGCTCAGGCGCTTTCGAGTTTGAAGATCCATGGGACGACAGCGTGCATTCGAATTGCAGTTTGGAAAACGACGCGCTTCTGATGGAGTTCTTGGGAGAAGCGCGGGGACGAACAGCGCTGATCGTGAGGGAAAACAGGAACTGAAATGCTCTACTTTCCGCAGTTGCTGTCGGGGGCGGCAACTCATTTCCCCACCGCCAGGCGATCGGTGAGGAGGACTATCGTCAACGCCTCCATCGATGGGAGCACGCTGAAGCTGGTCGATCCGGGATGGTCGAGCGTGGAATGGAAGCTGGAGCTGAGGGGTCTTACGACGGAAGAGTGGAACGCAATCGAGTCTTTGTTTCACGCCGCCGAGGGGCGGCTGGGAAGTTTCACGTTTCTGGATCCCACCGACAACCTGCTGGCCTGGAGTGAGGACCTGAGTGCGGGAGTCTGGGTCAAGGACTCCTCGCTACAGTTGAGCCCAGACATTCCGGATCCGCTGGGCTCCCAGAAAGCGACCCGGATCAGCAACGTAACCCAATCCCCGCTGACCATCCAGCAGGCCCTCGACATTCCGAGCTGGTATCAGTACTGCCTCAGCCTGTATGCCCGCAGCGATCAATCCACCCAGATCAGCCTGTTCCGGAGCACCACTACAACCCAGCGGAGGGAATCTTTTCGGATTGGGCCGGTGTGGGCGCGAATCGAGCATTCGGGCAAGCTGGCGGATTCAAGCGAACTCATCAATTTCGGGATGGAACTGGAGGGCGGGCAGACGCTGGAGGTATTCGGTTGGCAGCTAGAGAACCAGATGGGCGCTTCAAGATACAAGAAGACGCTGGCGCGAAGCGGAGTGTATGCGAGCGCCTCCTTCCAGGATGACTTCTTGTCGGTAACCACCGAGGGACCCGACCAACATTCCTGCCTCCTTCGCATCAGGGCACAGGCTCAGGACTAGGGAACGATGGCGACCATCATCGAGCTGAAGGAACAAAGCATCACCGAGACGCCGCTGTTGTTGTTTGAATGCGAGCTGGCCACGGGCGCCGTCGAGCGATGGAGCACGAACCGGGTAGAGGTGGACGGCCAGACCTACGAAGCGCGTGTGCTACGGCACGATCTGTTTGAGCTGCGGTCCGGTTCGGACGAAGGTATCGACGCGCTGGCCCGGGTGTCAATCAGCCTGGCCAATGCGGATTCGCATTTCTCTCAAATCGAGCGCAACACCGGCTGGAAGGGCAGCAAGGTCACGATCCGGTTTTTGTTTTTCGATATGAAACAGGGGGTGGCAGCGTCGGAGAGCCGGGTGCTGTTTCGCGGGGTAGCCGATCCTCCGAATGAGATCACCGAATCGACCTTCCGGCTGACGGCGACGAACAGCCTCAATTTGCAGAGACGGCTGGCGCCGGAAGTGCGGGTGCAAAGACGCTGCCCCTGGAAGTTCCCGAGCAACGCGGCGCAGCGCGCCGAGGCGGTGCACGGAGGGGCTAAAGGAAAGCACTCCCCCTTCTTCCGGTGCGGGTACTCTCCGGACATCAGTGAAGGCGTGGGTGACCGGGATGGTGAGACGCCCTACAGCGCCTGCGACTACACGAGAGCGCAGTGCGAACAGCGGGGGATGTTCCGGCAGGACAGCGGAGAAAACCCGACGCGGCGGTTCGGGGGCATCGAGTTCGTACCGTCCACCACGCTGGTGCGGAGTTATGGCGAGAAAGCGTATCACCTGTCCAGCCCGGTGGAGAACGAAGCCCGCTACAACGATTTCGTCCCCCTGGTGTACGGGACGGCATGGTATTCGCCGCTCATCGTGTTCTCAAAGAATGACGGCAACCTGACGCGCATGGAGGCGCTCCTGGGGATGGGAGAGATCCAGGGAGTGCTGAAGGTGCTGGTGAACGGGATGGAGATTCCGCCGGGGCACGCGGGAACGAACATGACCGCGACGGGCTGGTACAATGCCATCACGCTGGGGAACCGCACGGGCAATTTCAACGGGGACTATCTGGACGCAGCCGAGAACCCGCTGGGGGATCCGTATGGCAGCATGGCGGCGTTATCGGTGGTGGTGCCCAATCGAGTCAATGAGGGGAAAACGCTGCCGCGCATCGAAGTGCTGGTGGAGGGACTGAGACTGTCCCAATACGCGGTTGACGGAAGTTATCTGGGAGACAGCTCCACGAATAACCCGGCCTGGGTGTTGTTGGACCTCTTGCAACGCAACGGATGGGGGCTGGAGGAGATCGATGTGGCGAGTTTTGCCCGCGCCGGGGCCTATTGCAGCGAGTCGATCCAGGCGTGCGACCTATACGGGAATCCTGTCTGGATCCCGCGATTCCAGTGCAACCTGGTGCTGCGAAAGCGCCGCAGTGTGGCGGACGCTATTCGCGGGGTGCGCAACGGATCGCGACTCTTCCTCACATACACGGCCGGGGGGCTCTTGCAGTTGCGGGTGGAAAACACGCTGGCACTGGAGCAGCCTACGAAACCCGAGGGCAGCAACAGCACAGAGACTCTTGGCGGAGGCTGGCCCTGCTACGAGTTCGGAGACGGGTCTACCGAACATTCGGGTATATTGAGACGGGAAAACGGGGAGCCTTCCATCCGGATGTGGTCTCGGAGCACGGCCGAGACGCCCAACCGCGTCACGGTCGAGTTTCAAGACGCGTTCAACGAGTACCAACAGGACAGCCTGTCGCTGGTGGATGTCGAGGACGTCTTGGCGATCGGCCAGGAGGTCAGCATCGCGCTGCCAGTGTTGGGGGTTCCGAACTTCAACCAGGCTGCCCGGCTGGCAAAGTTCTACCTGGACAAATCCATTACCGGCAACACGTACATCGGGTTCGAGACCAGTGTCCGGGCGCTCGGTTTGAAGCCCGGAGACCTGATCACGGTGACTTACCTCAAGGAAGGCCTTCAGCGGCAGCCGTTCCGGATCTTGAAGATCTCGCCCGGGCTGAATTATCGAAGCGCCGTGATCACCGCCCAGATTCACGGTGACAGTTGGTATGCGGACGACAATGCGGACGGAATAGGAAACTCCGATACGCGGCGCCAGCCGGGCTCGGCCATTGGACTGCCACGGCCGCTGGCAGGGGCGGTGTTGGATGAAAATGGAGAGCCGCAGTTGGAGATCGTGGAGGAGACTGCGGACAACGCGGACGGCGGCGTGGACGTCAGGCTGGCAGTTGGATTCGTGGCCCCGCAGCATCCCGCGCCAGCGGGGGCGGGAATTCCGCTGGTGAGCCTGGCGCCAAGGATTACCACAACCGGGGGCACGCTGGCCGGCGATCAGACGCTCTATTACGCTACCAGCGCTCTGGACAGCAACGGCGGGGAGAGCGCGCTTTCGTTTCTGGTGAGGGCGACGATTCCGCCCGGGACGGACACCAACACCGTGACCCTGGTGAACCTCAGCTTCTCCCGAAACACCACGGGCTTCAACGTCTATCGAGGCTCCACTCCAAATCAACTATTTCGGATCGCCTCCAATGAAAGCGTGGTCAATGAATTCACCGACTCCGGGCTGCCGAAGGAACTCGTAGTTCCGCCGGACGAGAATTTCGATCACGCGAACTTTTACTGGCGGTTGGAGCTGCAACCCGAGTATCCGGCGACCATTCACTCTGCCACCACCATCGGAAACACCACGCTGAGCATGCCGGCTGATCGATATCGCGGCATGGTCGTGCGGATCACGAAAGGCAAGGGCGCCGGCCAGGAGCGGGCGGTGATCAGCAACAGCGACACCACCTTGACGCTGGCTAGCCATTGGGACATCGTGCCGGACGCAGCCAGCCTGTTTGTGATTGCCGAATCGGGCTGGCACTTCGGCGCGACCGGCGGGACCAGTCCGGTGGAGTTTCAAGTGCCGAACCGCGAGGGCGCGACGGTGCATGTCTCGGGGCGGTCGGCGAATGTGCAGAACGCCGAGTGCGCCTACGAGCTTTCGCCGTTGACGCGCTGGCGGATCAGCGGAGCGGGAACGCCCCAGGACGGGGACGTGCCGCCCAAGCCGGTCTTCGGAATCATGCCGACGGGCGAGGGAAGCGTCGAGCTGGTGGGGATTTCCTTTGAGGACCTCACCAACACGCGCACCATAACGGGGGCCACACTGACGTTGAATTACTGGGACGAGCTCAGCAGCCCGTCCCAAGTGAGTTTGAACGCCGCGATTGGCGCCGATGACAGCTTCATCGACCTGACTGTGGCCGGCACGGCACAGGTTGGGAGCCTTCTACAAATCGACTCAGAACTGTTGCGTGTCGAGCAGGTCCTGAACGGCGGGCTGCGCTATCAGGTGCAGAGGGCGGTGCATAGTACAACCGCGGCGCCACACGCAAGCCAGACCCCGATCTACCATCTCAAGAAAAAAGTGTTTGTGGTCCCGTTCGTTCGCGATTTCTTCGGCAGTCCCTCGAGCGGCAGTTTCAGTTACCCAGTCTTGCTAGCGGATGCCAGGATCGCGAGTGCGGAACTGTATGTAACCAACACGCGGGGCAATAGTGAGACTAAGACCGTAACCTTCACCTACACGGCAGACTCCGGATTGAGGACGCTGTCGGGCGGGCAGTTTTCGATTCAGGTCGAAGGTTACCTGGCGATCCAATCGAACGCCGCCCCGCCTCTTGTGGTGCAGGACAGCCATTCGGTGCGCGACATCTTTGCGGTAGTGAGAGAGGCGCCCACTGGCGCTCCTGTGGAGTTGCGATTGCGGCAGAACGAAGTGGTGCACTGCAACTTGACCATTCCGGCGAACTCGACAGTTTCGAACACGGTGGACGGGTTCGGCTTGCCGCCTCTGGCCGCCGGCGCACAGATCAACCTGGACATCGTATCGGTAGGGCAAGGTGCGGACTCCCTGCCCGGGCGCGACCTGACGGTCACGCTGCGAATCTGAGGGCGAGGCATGGCCGAGACGCTGGAGAAGTTGCGGCCGGACAGGGACCTGCAATGCTACTTCGAACGCCCCTCGGCGGTGGCCGCATTCAGCGAGACCAGCGCGACCGGATTCACGGTTTCGGGGAGCTGGCGGCAGCAGTTCGACTGGGCCGTGCTGGAGTGGAACCGCCATAACGTCTTCGAGCATCCCGCCTTTCGCAACCTTCCTGATGCCGATCTAAGCGGCCTCCGCCTGATCTACGAGGAAACCAGAAGCAATTGCATGCCGGTGGATTGCGATCTGTATCCTACCGTCGATTGGCCATTTTTGCGGGTATGGGCGGAAGCCGGGGGAGTGGAGAACTTCTATCGAGTCCGGTTGAAGGATTACGCTGTCCCGATTGAGGGAAGCTACGAGGCGGCCTCCGCCGAATTCGAGCTTCAGGGATCCCCGACCGCGGGCGACTACATCGGACTGGCCTGGATGTCCGAGCACCACACTTATCAGTTGTACGGCACGGACACGCTGGAGACCGCGGTACAGGCGCTCGTGGACAGCGTGAATTCGTTCTCGACGACGATGCAGGCGACAAGAACGGGGACACGGATCCGGCTCACAGCGGTCACTCCTGTGGGCGCCAACGGCAACCGGGTGGGGGTCTACACGCAGGTGGCGGGAACCAAGACGGAGACGTGGCAGCCGGAATGGCAGCAGTTGAGCGGCGGGACGTCGCCGAGCAAGTGGCGAGTTGACTTGAACTTCAGCTCGCTGGTTGACATCGCAGAAAATCCCGTTCCGATGAACGCGGTGCGGAAAATGCGGTGGACCTATGCGGCCGCTTTGCAAGCCGGCCCGTTCCAGAGGAGCGAGTTTCAGGTAAACGTCACTAACTGGACGGTCACGGGAACCAATCGTAGCTACCTGGTGGCCGGACCGGGCAGCCGGAGGATTGAAGACCACTCGAGCGAGATTACTTACAGCGGCAGTTGGGCCAGCGCCAGGGGGAACTTTTCCGGCGGTTCGATTCACTACACCAGCGTGACCTCGTCCGGATTGAGCTGCGTGTACCATGCTTCAGGGGCGCACAGGTTATATCTGGGAACCAGACGGACTCCAAGCGCAGGCCAGGTTTCCATTTCGGTGGACAGCGGAGGGGCGCTCATCAAGAGCCTGACAATTCCCGGAGAAGACGTGCTGGTACGCGTTCTGATTGGCGAGTATGGCGCGGGCGATCACACGATAACGGTCACGCATCTCGGTCCGCAAGGATCTACCTTCTACTTTGATTTTCTGGAGATGGCGGTTCCGGCAACGAACCTGCCCGTCATCGCAGGTGACGCGAAGGTTTCCGCAGCGACCGACTGGGATACCGACCATTCCATCTGTCTGGCCCCCGAACGGACCGCCTGGATGATTCACTCGTTAGGGTTTCATGGCAGAGCGAACCACTATGTGGGCGCGTTATGGTTTTACGAACTGGTCCGGGCGGGCCATCAGTATGCGTCCGCCACGGTGACGTTCACCGGCACGCCGGAGTTCAGCGCCACTACGGAAATCAGCATTGGCCGGACGGACCAGCCGCCCGAGAACCAGACGGTCATCACGCACTTGAACTTGATGGGCGACACAGCGGAAAGCATCGCCCGGGCGTTCGAGCTCGAGATCAACCGGGGCTACATGGCCATTCGCGCTACGGTCGAGGGGAACGTGCTGACTATCTGGGCGCGGGCGATGGGGGCCGAGGAGAACAAGATCACGCTGGCCGCCAGTCCTTCCAGCGGGTCCTTCATCGCACAGGCCAGCGGACCCACGTTAGCGGGCGGCGTGGACGGGAACTGGCGAACCGATCTGACCTCCAGCCCGCGGCTGAATCGGGCAGTCAGGGACTGGAGCCGTAGTTTCTTCGCGGCCTTGGGTGGGTACGGACTGGAGGCGGTGGCGGCGTTCAGCATGGAGTTGCAGCACGGCGATCCCGCCCCGGAGGCAGGCATCGCTCAGCGGTATCCGGGCGGAAACCCGGTCTTGCTGGACACCCCGGCCTTGCAGACCAATTTCTCGCCGGCCAGCCTGGCCTTCTGGAAGCAGGTCTACCGGGAGATGGCAGAGCAGATGGCGAATGCCGGTCTGACGCCCTACCTGCAATTCGGCGAAGTGCAGTGGTGGTACTTTCCGGACAGCTCCGGCATGCCCTTTGCCGATGAGTACACCAAGCAGGCGTTCCAGGCGGCCTACGAGCGGGAGATCAGCGTCATTCCGAACAACAACGTGCCGGTTTCATCCTACCCGCAGGAAGCGGCGTTTCTGCCCACGCTGATCGGCAACTTCACCAACGAGGTGATGAGCTACGTGCGCGCGAGCGTGCCGACGTGCAAGTTCGAGACGCTGTACCCGGTGGACGTGAACGAGCCGGAGTTCAACCGGGCTGTGAATCTGCCGAGCGCGGACTGGACGCCGGCGAAGCTGGACTGTTTGAAGACCGAGAGTTTCACCTACACTTACGGGCGGAACCTGGACAAGAGCGCGGGGGCGATCGAGATGTCGAAGACGCTGGGGTTTCCGTGCGCGAAGCGGGCGCACCTGGTGGGGATCAGCGACTCGACGACGGCCTGGCAGAAGGAGATGCGGCTGGCCAAGGCGGAAGCGCTGGGGAGCGTGGTCCTGTTCGCGCTGGACCAGTTCGCGCTGATTGGGTATGCGGCGCCGCTGGGGGCGGGCAGCCGGAGAAGCGTGTTTCTGGGGTAGCCGGGGAACGTTCCGTCTGTCCCCGGGTTTGGTTTAGCGGCGGCGGCGGAGGAAAGCTAGGGCGCCGAGGCCCAGGGCCAGCAGGGACCAGGTGGCAGGCTCCGGGATAGCCGCCGAGGTACGCTCGATCCGGATCGCGCCGTCTGCTGGATCAGCTCCAACTCCCCACAGAGCGTAAGTGCCCCACGCCGTGCCGATCCCGAAGCCGCCCCCGGGGTTCCGCATGGCCGAGTAGTACCCCATGACCGCGTCAGCCTGCTGGTGAAACTCCTGGCCGTAGGTGTCGAACAATATGATCGGGGTTATCCCGATCCAGTAGTTCCCCGCCGCGAGGTTGATGCTCAGCCCGCTGGCGGTAACTAGGGTGCTTGCTCCGACCACCGAGAGGCTGGCCGGGTACACGGCCCCGGCGGTCGGGTCATCGCCGGACCCCGGCAGCGAGCCCGCCACCGGGAAGATGTTGATAACGACATTAGCGGTAGCCGGCCAGGGGGTAGGGCTGTAGCCGACAGTGAAGTAGCCCGTGATCGACTGGATGTTCCAGCCGCCCGCGCCCACGGTCACGTCGTGAACCTGGTACGTGCTGTAGGTCGAATAATCGGGGAACTCCTGATCGACATACGCGGTCGCTGAGGTGTTCGGCGCCTGATACCACAGCACCCCCGCCTGGAGCGGAATGATCGAGCAAATCAACGCCACGAGAACGAGTCTGTACATCCTCCACCTCCCGAAGACAAGCTACCCGCCAATTCTGGACAACCAGGCATTGCACACTGAAATTCCTGATTCTGCAATCCTAAAAAGTACCAGTACCCCTGGGCCACCATGACAGGACCGGCACCCCCGCATGCGGGGACCCGGGCGAGCGTGTTGCAGTTCGCGCTGACCGGCTATCGGGCGCCGGTGAGGCGGGCGGTGGTTGCGGGGCAGGGGGGCAGGTGGCGGCAGCGAATTCGGGGGTTGTGTAGCCTGTCCCCGAAATTGGTATAGTTGCAGACGGGCTGTGGTCTGCGCATACAAGGTCTCCAAGGTATTCCACCTCTACAAGAAACCTTCCGATCGGGTTCTGGAAGTTTTCCCTTTCATCGGCAAGCGGGCGCGCACGGATTTCTGGGCACTGCGGGAGGTGTCTTTCCGGGTCGAGCGAGGCGAGATCCTGGGCGTGGTGGGGCCTAACGGGTCAGGCAAGAGCACTCTGCTTCAGATCGTCAGCGGGATTCTGCGCCCAACCAGCGGGCGGGTGGTGACCGAGGGGCGCATCGCGGCGCTGCTGGAACTGGGCGCGGGCTTCAATCCGGAGTTCACCGGGCGGGAAAACGTCTACATCAACGGCGAGATCATGGGGCTGCCGCGCAAAGAGATCGAGCGCGCCTTCCCCCGCATCGAGGCTTTCGCGGAAATCGGGGAATTCATCGACCGGCCGGTGAAGGAGTACTCCAGCGGGATGTACGTGCGATTGGCCTTCGCCACGGCGATTCACGTCGATCCCGAGATCCTGGTGGTGGACGAAGCGCTGGCGGTGGGCGACGCCATCTTCGCCAGCCGGTGCATCCAGAAATTCGACGAGCTGAAGCGTCGGAAGGTCACGGTGCTGTTTGTCTCGCACGACCTGGGGCTGGTGAAGCGGCTGGCGGACCGGGCGGTGTTGCTGCTGAACGGGCAGGTCGAGGTGGAGGGCAGTCCCAACGACGTGGTCAACCGGTACGTG
>CAVRZY010000029.1:0-14302 GCA_963725415.1 uncultured Acidobacteriota bacterium
CTCCTGGAGGCATGCTCCGGGAAGCTACCGGTACAAGCGGCAGCGGTACACCACCCTCATCGTCAAAGCGCCCCGGTCCTTTGTCGACAAGACGCTTTGGCCCGAGTACCTGGAGCTCAAGCAAGCCCTTGACGAGTACCTGAACGAAGCCATCGAGCGGATCATCCGCGAAGAGGTCTTCGGCTACACCAGGGCAGGCGCCAGAACGGGCAGGCTGAGTGGCGACGTACATAGCCCCAAACTGGCAGTCCACCGGCGACAACACAGAGAAGGGTTGCCTGCCCCCGGAGATTCACCAGAATAGCCGAGGAGAGGCTTGGCGCGCGGCACAATGAATCCAGCGACCAAGACCGCGGATGGAGTCAAGCGGAGTCATAGAATCTCGCCTAACGGAGAAGGCGTCCCTAGGTCGCTGATACTAAAGGGGTTTTGCAGCGGGAGACAGGAATCGAACCCGCGACGTCCAGCTTGGGAAGCTGGCATTCTACCGCTGAATTACTCCCGCTCACCGGAAGGTTCGGCTTGGGTCCTAACGACCCCGAATGGATTGTGCCAAATCCCTCCGCTGCTGCCTATCGAGCCGGCGTAAGAAGCCGTATCCCCACCCCGTACCTGGCGACGCCCGGAATCGTCACTGGCAGCCGGCCCTGAATGGGGATCTCGCCGAACAGCGCTTTCACCGCCGCCAGCTCCGCAGTCGGCGCCGTGCTGTAAGTGGTCAGATAGGCGCTGACGCCGGGGAAACTTCGCGCCAGGTAGGGACTCCCCAGCGCGATCAGAACCACCGGCCGGCTGCTCGCGACCAGAGAGTTAACAAGCTTCGGATAGCCTCCGGCCAGCGCCACGTTGCCTCGATAGGCCGCCGCCGAGACGAACGCCGCAACGATCACAACGTCGCAGGCGCCTGCCTTCGCAGCTACCTGCTCCAGCTCGCAATCCGGCGTCAGAGGATTCAGCAGGCTCACCTCCGCCTTGGGCAGTCGCTTCTGGACCTCCTGTGCGAACCTGCGGCCCGCGGTCGAGCCATAGCTCTCGGACAGGACCAGGAAGCATAGCGACCCGCCCCGCAGCGGAACCAGGTCCTTCTCGTTCTTGACTAGCGTCACAGCCCGGTCCGCAATCTCCTGCGCCCGCTCGACCATCTCCGGGGAATCCAGACGATCGGCGATCGCTTCCAAATCCACCAGGCGCCGCCGGTCCAACCCCACCCGGATTTTTGCCGCCAGAATCCTGCTCACGCTCTGCTCGATTCGCTGGCGGCTCAGCCGGCCCTCCTCGACAGCCCTCAGAACCGCCTCGATCGCTTCTTCCGGCTTGGGCGGCATCAGCAGCACGTCCGCGCCGGCCTCGATGCCTTCACCGCGGCTTCGCCCGGCCCCCATTGCTTGGTGATGCCTTGCATGTCCAGCGCATCGGTGACGATCAGCCCGCGAAAACCCAGCTCGTTGCGCAGCAGCCCGGTGAGCACCGCGGCCGACAACGTGGACGGAATCTCCGGTGAATCGAGCGCCGGCGCCGCGATGTGCGCGCTCATCACCGCATCCACGCCCTGCCGGATGGCCGCTCGAAAAGGAACCAGCTCCACTTTCTCCAACCGCCCGCGGTCAGCCTCCAGCACCGCCAGTCCCAGGTGCGTGTCAGTGGCCGTATCGCCGTGGCCCGGAAAATGCTTCACCGTGGTCAGCACCCGCTCTCCCCTCTCCGATTGCGCGCCCTCCAGGAAAGCCCGAACGTGCGCGGCGACCTCCTCCGGGTCCTCGCCGTAGGAGCGGATGTTGATGATCGGGTTGTCGGGGTTGTTGTTCACGTCCGCGACCGGCGCCAGAATCCAGTGCACCCCCAGCGCGCGGGCCTGCTGCGCCGTGACCGCTCCTTCATACCGGCTCAGCGAAGCATCGCCGGTGGCTGCCAGCGCCATGGCGTGCGGAAACTTGCTCTCCGACTGCACCCGCATGGAAACGCCCCGCTCGAAATCCCCCGCCACCAGTAGCGGAATCCGGGCCAGTTTCTGCATGCGGTTCAGAAACGCTGCCATAGCGTACGGCTCGGAATGCTGCACCACTCCGTACTGCACGCGGTTCACCAGCACCAGCCCGCCCACGCGCAGATCATGCACCCAGCGCACGTATTTCTTGTACTCCTCAGATTTCGTGTTGGGCGCCTCCCCGTAAAAGGGAACCATGACAAGTTGCGCCACCTTCCCCCGCAGGTCTACGGATTCGATCCACCGCTTCGCGACAGGCGCACTAACGCCTTTCGCAAGCACAACCAGAATTCCAAGGAGGGCTTTCCAGGTGGGCTTCAAATGCTGACTATCCGCTGTGCGCTTTCGCCTTGCTTTTCGACGCCTGCCAGCCCGCGGGTTTCTTCGGCACCGTGCGCCGCAGCAGCCGGCTCACCCAGCGAATCAGGTGCTGCACCTCGCTGGCGCTCTTCGCAATGACAGCGTCCGCCCCGGTGTTGGCCTCGGTCAAACCCAGCGCCTCGGCATAGCCCGAGATCATGATGATGGGCACCCCGGGGGCCAGTTCCCGGATTTTTTTGATCAACTCTACCCCGTTCATCCGGGGCATCTTGTAATCGGTGATGACCAGGTCGAATTTCTCGCGAGCGAACTGCTCCAGGGCCTCTTTTCCCTCCACCGCCGTGGTGATGCCGTATCCCAGTTCCTCGAGTACCGACTTTCGTGCGGCCAGTCCCAGCTTGTTGTCGTCAACCAGCAGGATTCGTGCTGCGCAAGATGAGTGCGGAGGCAGATCTTTCATAGGAAGAAAGCGAAGTTAGCAGAGCGGCGAGGGCGCTGTCAACACATTTGTATCAGTCTGGAAAGAAGCCACATTCGGGACTTGACATCGGGCCTGTGGATGTGAATCACCCCGGCCGCCGCCTACTCGACCTCGCGCGGCGCCGTGTAGCCGTTCCGCGCGATGATCGTGTACTTGATCGGCTTGCCCTTCTCGTCGGTGATTTTCAGCGGATCGCCATTAGCCGGGTTCACCAGCTCCACCTTGATCTTGCGGAATTTTCCGTCCCGAACCAGGTTCGCGGGCTGGTAGATGATTTCGTAGCGCAGCCGCAAAGCCTCCGAGATGGCGCGGAAAATCCCCGGAAACTCCCCGTAAAACCGCGGGAAGAACGCCATGCCGCCGGTCTCTTTGGTGAACGTGCGAAGCTGGTTGTCGGCTTGCAGGAAATCCAGCCGCGCGATCGACCCCATGTATCCCCGCGCGTCGTACCATTCCCTCAAGGCCTGCATCAATCCGATGGCGTAGATCGGAACTCCCGCGTCTTGCAGGATCTTCCGGGTCTTGTCGAAGGTCAGCTTGCTGAAGGTGTCCATTCCCGAGGAGATCAGCACGATCGCTTTCCGCCCCTCGATGTCCGACATGCGCTGCGCCACGTCGGTGAGCGCGTCAAAAAGATTGGACTCCGAGAAGGCGGCGATCTGGAGCCGCCGCATGGCCTCGTAGGCCGCGCGCTTGTCGGTCGAAAAGTCCGACAGAATCTCCGGCCGCATGTCGTAGGCCACCACCGCCACGTAGTCCTCCGGCTTCAGAGTCTCCAGAAAACCGTACGACGCCGTTAGCGTCTGATACCAGGCTTCGGTCCAGTAGCGTTGGAACAGGTTGCTGAATTCGATCACCAGCGCCACCGTCATGGGCGCCTCGCCCACGGCGAAATTGGTGATCTGCTGCGGCAGGTTGTCCTCCAGAACCCGGAAATTCCCCCGCGGAATGTTCGGGATCGGCAGCCCTTTGTTATCCAGCACCGCCACGTCCACGCTGACCGCGGTCACCTCGGCCTTGAAGCTCGGCACGCCCTCGGGCAGCGGCTGGCCCTTCTTGCCAAACTTGGACGGGATCTTGGGTCCCTCGGGCGTTTCGGGAGCTTCTTTCTTGCGCGGCTTGGCGACAGTCTGGCTCCCTTCCTTGCGCGGGCCTTCCTGCGCTACCGCCAGCCCGGCCGCCAGACAGCTCAATACTGCAAGCGCGATTCCTTTGGAGGTCTTCATGGTCCCCCTGAATTCAAGATACAACAGAAAGCCCCTAGCGGCTTCAGTTTACCCAGCGATCCCGGTCCGACTTGTGTTTTCGCAGGTACACCTGGAATCTTTTCTTTGTGCGCTGCATTTTCCAGGTCTGGTACTGGCGGCGCAGGCCGCCCAGCAGGTTGAACCGCACAAAGCGCGTCTTCAGGTACACGTAACCGAACAGCATCCCACCCAGGTGCGCCACATGGCTGACCCGGTCCCCGCGAAAGACTTGGTACCCCAGTTCTTGCTGTCCCGCCCGATAGGCGCTCAGAAACGTGATCGCGCCTATGATCATCACCAGGTACTTGGCCGGGATGGGGAACAGGAAAAAAAACAGCACCGGGCGGTTGGGATACGCCAGCCCGTAAGCTAGCAGCACTCCCAGAATGGCGCCCGAGGCGCCGATGGTCAAGGTGTTCAAGCCGCCGAAAACCACCGCGGCTGCCACCACGCAGACCGCCGCGCCCACTCCGCACAGGAAGTAGTACTTCAGAAACCGCCTCGTCCCCCAGTCCCGCTCCAGGTCCGGCCCGAACATCCACAGCGCCAGCATGTTGAACAGGATGTGGAAAAAGCCCTCCGCGTCGTGCAGGAACATGTAAGTGAAGAGCTGCCAGATGGCGCCCCTCAGCACCTCCCGGGGGATCAGCCCAAAGATCCTCGCCAGATCGTCCCGCATCATCACGAAGCGCAACACAAACAGCCCCGTGTTGATGATCAGCAGCCACTTCACGCCGGGAGGGAAATAGCTCGCGTAACCGGTGCTTCGATGTCTGGCGTATTGCATGGGAAAGCCCCGCTCTTCTATGACAGAATAACAAATCAAAAAATCCCCTTGCATTCCGTCAGACTTTGTGCTACATATTGTAACGGTACAATGTTTAGCGCTACAAAACCTCGTAAACCCCTCAGCGAACTCGAACACCTGGTCATGGACCTGGTGTGGTCGCTCGGCTCGGCCACGGCTGACCGGATCCGCGAAGCGCTCGCTGCTCAACGCCGGCTAAAGGAATCGACGGTCCGAACCATCCTTCGCCGGCTGGAAGAGAAAGGATACGTGGAACACCGCGTCGATGGCCGCACCTACGTATACACGGGCGTCGAGGCGCCGCGGAATGTTGCCATAGCGGCGGTCCGTCAACTCATCGACCGTTTTTGCGGCGGGTCGGCAGAAGAGCTCTTGGTCGGCATGGTGGACAGCGAGATCCTCGACGGCGAGGAGTTGCGGAGACTGGCGCAGCGAATCGCCCGGCGAAAACGGCGGAAGGGAGAAGACTGAAATGACGGCCCTGGTTCTGCTCGATGCCAGCCGCCAGGCGCTGGCTCAACTGGCGGATGTTTCTGTCCGCTCGGTGCTGTTGGCCCTGGTAGCAGCGCTCGGAATCCGGGTGGCTCGGTTGCGCTCCGCGACGGCCCGGCACGCCGTCTGGACGACCGTGCTGTGCGGCATGCTGCTGCTGCCTGTCTTACGCGACGTCTTGCCTTCGATCCCCGGACCGGTTCTCAGGGGAATCCCCGCGGCCGTGGGTCTGCCCTCGCTCGGGGAGTATCCGGCTGCCAGTGAGCCGCGCCTGCTTGCGCAGGCGGAACCTGGCCAGGCCGGGACGTCTCGGCTGAACCCGCCGGAGTGGCGGACCATCGCGCTGTTGCTGTATATGGCCATCGCAGCATTGCTGCTCGGCAGGCTGCTGCTCGGGTACTCGTTGTCCCGAAAGCTGGCGCGCACCAGCAGACCCCTTCGGGATCCCGGGCTAAGGGCGCTTCTGGAAAGCCTTGTTCTGGGGTTCCCCCCGCCAGCGGTCGAGGAATCGGAGGCCATCTCGATCCCGGTCACGGTGGGTTGGAGGGAGCCCAAGATCCTGCTCCCTCGGGCG
Source organism: uncultured Acidobacteriota bacterium (assembly GCA_963725415.1). Classification (GTDB taxonomy): domain Bacteria; phylum Acidobacteriota; class Terriglobia; order Bryobacterales; family Bryobacteraceae; genus CAVRZY01. Next base: position 5,908 of record CAVRZY010000029.1, read on the forward strand.
TGGCGGGAGTGGGACGGCCAGACGCTGGAAGCGGTGCTGGCGCACGAACTGGCCCACCTCCGCCGGCACGACTGGTTGGTGGCGCTCCTGGCGCGCCTGAACAGGTGTCTCTTCTGGTTTCATCCGCTGGCCTGGTGGCTGGAGCGCAAGCTGGCCATCCTGGCCGAGGAATCCTGCGACGATTCCTCCCTTCTGGTTACACGGAACCGGGAGCTCTACGCGGGCGTCCTGCTCGACATGGCTTCGGCAGTGAGGAGAGCGGAAGGGCGGCTGTGGTGGCATGCCACCGCGATGGCAAAAAGCTCCCAAGTCCGGAAGCGGATCGAAAGGATTCTGGACGACACCAGCGTGCTTTCCCGCGGTCTGACGTGGACGAGGTGGGCCGCGGTCCTTCTGTGCAGTCTTCCGGCCGTGTACGCAGCCGCCGCGCTCGAGTGGCGCTCGCCGCCGCCCAGCCAGGCCGCCCAGCAGGCCCAAAGACCTGTCCCTCCCTACAGCCTGGACTGGCTTGTCGAAGGAAGCAAGCTCTCGCCAGCGGACGCCCAGCAGTTGGAGCGGCATCTCGAAACCAATCCGGAGGACCTGGCTTCGCGCGCCAGGCTGATCAGCTACTATTTCCTGAACGCCATGCGCGAGCCGGGGCTGAAACACCTCTTCTGGCTGATCGAGCACCATCCGGAATCGGAGTTGACCGGCATATACTCGGTGGGCATCGAGCCGAGAACGGGCATCCTGAATGACGAGTCGCATTACGCACGGGTCAAGGAGCTGTGGTTCCGGAAGGTCGAGCAGCACCGCAACGACCCGCGGGTATTGGCCAACGCCGCCCATTTCTTCGAGGGGCTCTGACATTGAAGCGGCGATTGAACTCTGGAAGGGCGCACGCCGCCTGGAACCCTTGAACCGGGTGTGGACTGAGCGGCTGGCCAATCTCTATTTCCCGCTGATCGTCGCCGCCATCAGCCCGGACGCGGAAAGTCCGCAGCGAGCCGAACTGGCGGGGCTTGGAGAGCGCCTGAAATTCGACCTAGAGAACTCCACGGACGGCCTGTTGCTCGTTATGGTTGGGGGTAAGCTGACCGGGTATGAACGCGGATACCAGGAAGTGCGGAAGGCACACCCGGAATTGCCGGATAAGCCCGGCCTTGCGGCGGTCGCCCAATTCGGATGGAAGCTGATCAAGAGGGCGGAAGAGGTCGGAGACCTGCGCGTAGTGTCCCCGGCAGCTCCGCAACCGTCCATGGCGCAGCAGCCGCGCCCGGCGCAAGCTGCCGTCAACGTTGCTCCGCCGTCGCGAATCCGGGTCGGCGCGGGGGTTCAGGCTCAGAAGCTCATCCATCAGGTTGCGCCCGCGTATCCACCGCTCGCCAGACAAGCCCGCCTCCAGGGCGTCGTTCGCTTCACGGTGATCATCGGGACCGACGGCCGCGTGCAGGACGCGCAACTGGTCGGCGGTCACCCGCTGTTGACGGCAGCCGCACACGACGCGGTGAGGGAGTGGGTCTACCAGCCCACCCTGGTCGGCGGGCAGCCGGTCGAAGTAATCACACAGGTGGACGTCGCATTCGTGATAAGTGGCGGTCCCGCGAATCCTGGCCCGTAGCCCGTTTTTCCGCTCCCTGATGGGCGCCGCTCCCCACCAACGCCTCTCAGGGAGCCGTGTTCGTCAGACCCTTTCCGGGACAGCGGACGGGGCGCGATAGTGGCGTGCTTCTGGCGGCTCCAGGGGACGCCTGCGCCCACACCCTGCCGCGGCTGAGCGCCGAATCGCGATGGACGAAGCGGTTGGCCGCCGAGGCCGAACAGGAAGAAGAGCTATGATCGAAGGTATGACGTCCGTACACATGACGGAGGCGGAAGTTGCACGCAACTTGCGCGCTGTGCTGGAGAAGGTCCGGCAAGGCGTCGAGGTCGTCATTGAGGAGGACAGCCGGCCTGTCGCTGTCATCAAAGCCCCTCCGGTGAAGGGGCGTAGGATCTCCGAGGTGATCGCTGCCCTGGAAGCCAGCGGCGCAAATGCGGTCATTGATGAGGATTTTGCCCGGGATGTAGAAGAAGCGGTCAAGGCCCACCGCGAGCCATGGAAGCCGCCCTCCTGGGATTACTCCTCGACTCCAGCGTCCTGGTCGCCGCGGAACGGAGCAGGCTAACCACTCCGGAGGCGATCAAGAAAATCCGCGGGATTGTCGGCAACGTTCCCATTGTGATCTGCCCGCTGACTGTGGCGGAACTCGCCCACGGCATCTACCGAGCCAACACTTCGGAACGGAGCTTCGAGCGGCGCAAGTTCCTCGACGAGCTGAAAGCGCACGTCCCCATCCATGCTGTGACCGAGGCTACCGCTGAGATCATCGCCCGGATCGGCGGCGAGCAGGCCGCCAAGGGCGTCAATGTCCCGCTGGCTGACCTCATCATCGGAGCCTGCGCCCTGGAGTTGGGCTACGCGCTCGCGACAAACAACGTCCGGGACTTCAACCGCATCCCCGGTCTGACCGTGGTCCAACTCTGACCGGCCGCTTCCCCGCCCTCGCGCGTCGCGCTCGGGCGCCGTTTCAAGCGGGGCCGGGATGCTTGAGCGCGGCGGCCTGCTGGCGTCGCCTCAATCTTCTGATTCTATTGGCGCCCGTAGTCACGGGGACCGACGGGCGTGACAGAATAACAAGTGCGGAGGGACAAGCTGAAGCATGTCCCACAGACATCGGGTGCATACGCGCGGGATTCTGGTTCGGTTGGTGGAGCGGCTGCGCGGGCGCGAGCAGTTGCTGGTGCGGGCAGCCGACGATCTGCCTTTGCTGCTGTTGAGTTATCCCCGCGGCGGTCTGTCCGTAGCTCGCGAAATCGAAGTGGCCTACGCCCACACCCTGCCGCGGCTGAGCGCCGCCACGCGCGCCCCCTATCAGCCCGTGTTTCGCGCCCTCCCGGCGATGCTGGTGGTCCTGCTGCGTCCCTTGAATCCTTGCCGCTGCCTGGGGCACCACCATCCCCCAGGCGCCGAATCCCGCCTGACCAAGCGGCTGGCCGCCGACCTGGGTAGCTCCATCGGCGAGATCGACCTGGCTTACCAGGGAATTCGGGACTGGACCCCCCAGCCGCTCTCCTGGCTGGCCACCGGCGCACTGGGGGGCCGTCTGGCGGGCATTCATTTCCAGGCCGGGGTGCTGGCCGTGCTGCTGCACGAACTGGAACACCTAGCCCTGCCGCAGAACCCGGAACAGGAAACCCGCGCCCGCAGCAACGCCTTCTACTCCGCCGCCATGCAGCAGCTTGTGGCCGAGGAATCCGGCGCCGACTACGGAATGGCCGCGCCTGCTGGTACCGAGGCTACGCCCCCATGACAGAGACACAGCGCGGCATGGCCGCAACCGAACAACCCAGCGAGCGGCTGCGCACGCTCCAACGCGAACTCAAGCAGCTACGCCACCGCCTCGAGGAAAAGAGCCAGCGCTTCCGCCTGCTCCTGGATCAGGCCAGCGACGACGCCGAACCGCCGCCGTAAGACTGCAGCGCCGCTTCCAGTTCCCTCCAAACATCCGGACCCGGCGTCCGCTGCGACCAGTCCCCTTCGAGCGACCGTCCTCGCCGCGCCAGCTCCAGGAACTCGCCGACCACTGGGTGAACGCGCCTGGCGCTCTCAAGAAAGGCAATCAGGCGCGCGACGTGCGAGCGGAAGGTGCCGGAGCGCTCCGTGTGCCCCTCGGCTAGGAAGCAAAGCAACGCCAGGATGGCAGCCTGCGCGCGCTCTTCTTCGTCGCGGCCCGGCATGCCGCCATCGGGCTCGATTCTGGCAGCCAGTTCGAGCAGCGTGTCCTCGATGCTGGGGCCGACCTCCATTTCGAGCATTTCCGGAAACCCGGCCTCCGGCGCAGCCATCAACGAGATACGCGGCATCCCCTCAGCCATGGGTCGGGCGAGGGGGCGCGCCAATGAAAACAGCACTCCCGGGGCGGCAGCGGGCATAGCGGTGCCCAGCCGGAAGTAACTCGTGAACTGGGTGTCCTGGGGCATGCCCACCGGGACCACCTTGGTCTCCGGGATTTCGCCGGGCCGGTCTCCTGCCCGCTCGACCACAGCCACCAGCGCCATGCGCCGGCTGGCCAGGCCGAAGGTCTGGCTCAGCGCCTCGATCCGCCGGTCCAAGCGTCCCTCCTGTCGCCGGGCCGCGGCGCCGCCTTCCCCGGCTTCCGCGTACCGGCTCTCCAGATCGGTGATGAGGCGCGCCCCGGTGAGCAGGCGCAGAGTTTCCCCGAGCTTGCTCTGCCCAACCTGGAGCGGCAGGGCCTTTCTCCCGCCGTCCCACTGGAGTACCATCTGGCCTTGGGCCGCGCCTTCGGACTCCCCAAAAACCACCAGCGGGGTGCTGGCGAAGACCGTGCGCGGCGGCTCGGGCGCTACCTGTCCCCCGGGGATCCCGTCCAGCTTCACTTCCAGGCCGCTGGCCACCGGCCGACCGATTGAGGCAAACAGATCGACCGCCGGCAGGTCCACCCGCTCGCGCGGCGTCAGGAAACGGCTTACGCCCCCGCTCTCGCGGGCCAGCAACGCCAGGAAGCGATCCTGGCTGGCGCTGCCAATCCCCAAACAGTGAATGCGGACACCTGTTTGCCGCGCCTGCGCCAGAATGGCGTCCGTTCCGAAGACCTGCCCGTCGGTCAGCACCAAGATGTCGCCGCCCGCTTTGCCCAGCAGCCTGGCGGCCTCGACAACGCCCGCCGCCAACTCGGTTCCGCCGCGCGCGTCGATTCCCTTCAGGAACTGCCGGGCCTGTTCCCGGCTCTCACTGGTCCCTCCGGTCAGGGACGGTCTGAACACTTCGACCCGGTTATCGAAAGCCACCAGGCCGAACCGGTCCTCGGCGGCGAGCGCCCCGAGACACGCCTCCAGGGCCTTGCGCGCCTGCGCCATGGGCTGGCCGCTCATCGAGCCGGAACGGTCGAGCACAAAAACGACCTGCCGGGGACCTCCTCCGCGCTCGCCGAAACTGGTCGAGGGCACGATGGCGGCGAAGCGCCCGCGACCCTCCTTGTCCACCCCGCTCAGGACGCCCGCCAGGCTGTCTTTGGCACGCACGTCCAGCACCAGGTCGCGGTCCGGCACGTCCCGTTCCGTCGCCAGCGATGCCCGGCTGCGTTCCGGCCCCTCTTTGACCACCCGCAAGGCGTGGGAGGGCGAGGCCACCTCTTCGATCTCCTGCGGAACCCAGACCTGCAAGTCAAACCCCACCTCGTGCAACTCGGAGGCCTCCGCCGCAAACTGCGGCAGAATCAGGTCGCCGAACTCAGCTTCAGGCAACTCGATTTCGCCCACGCCCGGGGCCACCTCCGCGGCGCGAGCCTGCCGGTGGTAGCCCGGCGCCAGGGTGAACGGAAAGCGGAAGCGGATGCTGTCGTCGTGAGCCTCCACGCCGGCCAGGACCTCCAGGACCACCGTGACCGTCTCGCCGGGACGGATGTTGCCCAGGGTGAGATTGATCAGCCCGTCGCCGTACTGCCGCGCCAGACTCGCCAGGTAGCCCGCCTGAATGCCCTCCTCATAGGCTCTCACCGCTTCTTCGACTACCTTGAGTTCCGAGCACACCGAGAAGCCTTCGCCGCTCACGCGGAACCGGCGCAGCGCCGCATCGCGCGGCAGCCCGAAGGCGTAAATCACCTCGATCGGCTTGCTCTCGCTGGACCGGAAGGTGTGGTGCACCAGCAGCCGAGCCCCGGCGGGCAGCACCCGGCCCGTCAGCCATAGTCTCTGCATCGCCAGGCGCATTTCCTGGCCGGTTTCCGCCGCCACCGGCACAAACCGGGTTGCCACGCTAGCGGTCGCCATCCTCTTTGTCCTCCTCACGGGAAATCGCGTTCAGCCGCGCTGCCATTTCTTCGAGTGCCGCTCGCACCTGCCGGGTGCGCCACGGGCTCAGCCCGGCGCGCACCCACACCACTACTGCGTCGGCCAGGGGGTAGCTCCACCAGGCCGAGGGCGGCGGCAAACCGGCTTCCGGCTTTTCTCCTCCCAACACCCGGGAAATCTCAGCCAGCATCAACCCTTTGCCCTGGAGCCGCTTGACGCTCCGCAGCCGGGCCACATGCTCGCTGCCGTAAGCCGCACCGCGCCCGGCCCCGGCGGGCCGGGGAAGCAGCCCTCGCGCGATGTAGAAGCGAATGGTGCGCGCCGGAACGCCGGCCTCGGCCGCCAGCTCCTCCAGGCTCAGAAGCTTCTCGCGGCTGTTCTTCACAATTCCAGCATACGCCGAAAAGATGACACTGTCAAGTAGTGTTGAGTTGCAGAACCACCGCCTGGCGGCGGCTTAGCTTGTCTTCGCCAAACCTGCCAAGAGGCTATACCAGTACCACCAGCACCACAAGTACCTTGACACCGCCCTCCAGCCAGACTAAACTCAACCCTGCTCCACAATCTTGGCCGGAGGGCACCGATGGATCGCAGAGCTTGGCTTTTGGCATTGGTGTTGGGGGCTTTGATGAGCGGGCCGCTCGTGGCGGGTCCGGTTGCGGCGTACGCAGCTTGCTCCGCCGCAACCCTGGACACGTATCTGAGCCAAACCTGCGCCATCGGCGACCTGACCGTGAAGGGCTTCTCGTATTCGTCGTATTCGTCGACCGGCGACGTGATACCCGCTTCGGCCATATTCGTCCAGCCATACTCCAGCCCTCAGGGCCCGCATCTGCGTTTTTACTCGGAGGCCTTCTCTGTCGGCGCGGGCCATAAGGCGCTTCTCGAATTGGTCTACAACATCGACCCGCCGCCCGTCATCATCTGGGGCTTCGACGAGGAGATGTCTGCGGAGACGCCGGAGTATCCGGGCTTCGTAACGATCGACACCTGGCTGTGCGTGGGCGGCACCTTCCCCGGCTGTGCTACCGGGGTCTTGCAGTTCCTCCAGCTCGCCCATTACGGTGAGGGCGACCAGAACAACCGGTTGACGGATTCCATCGTGTTTCCACCCTCGCCGCCGGTTTACGTCCTCGGGGTTTGGCACACCATCACCCTGGACGGCGGTGGGGCCGGTGGTGGGGGTTCGGCAAGTTTCGCCGCCCTCGAGAACCAAGCCTACACGATCCCCGAGCCGGGAACCTGGCTGCTACTGGGGTGCGGGCTGCTCAGCTTGGCGTTACTGCGCCGCCAGCGCGCGGGCTAGGTCTTGCTGCGCGACGTGCGCGTTGCGCCGGCGGATGGCGGTGGGGCGAAGGTAGACAGGCGCGCTGGACTACTGCTCCGGCGCTGGCGATGTCTCCAGCTCGATCTCCGTTCCGCTTCCAAAGCAGAAGCCGAGAACGCTTCGCATCTTCTGGCTCCGGGCCAGGCGCACCGTAAGGTCGAAGAGCCGCACTACCCGGGGCGCCTCTCCGTCCCAGAGCTCCGAAATGGGGGTGATGGCCCCGCAGTAACGTTTGCAGAAAACCCGGTCACTCCAGCGCGCCCGAGAGAGAGCAAACGGCTTTAGGTGTAATCCAAAGAATTGTGCAGGCTTATATTGAGAGCTTTATAATGAGTCTTATATTTCCAGGTGTTACTGCAGGTACATCGACTTTAGGCCCTACCCGTTACATCGGCAACACCAGGTCTTCCGATGGGTGCTGCTGGTGGTATTATTGATCATCCAGCAATATTATTGGCAGGTGAGAGTGGCACGGAAGTATTGACACCCCTCTCAAAATTAGACGACATATTATCTCAGGGATCAACAAAGACAAACCTTTGAAAATGAATATGTTATCGGTACGGCAAAATATTGAGGTCGAGGTAACGGGTGAACTGAAAGGACATGAACCACTCTGCATGCCCTAATCAAACGTATGGATCGGATGGAGAAAAAATATAGGGGCAATAATAGCTAATGGCTAATGTTTTAAACTTAGATGTAAATCCATTATTATTTGGCAATCAAAAAATTGGAGGTGATTATTTAAAGACCTCATTATTTTCTTGCCCTGAAACAAATACAGATACCTTACATATAACTCTTAGTGGTCTGGCTGTCCCGCTATTCTCGCTTTATGAAACACCCAGGCCCTTTTGAAATTGCTCCGGGCGGCAATCGAACTGGTTGACATAAAATTCTCACGCTACCGAGATCGATAGTTATCTGAAAGACTGGCTTGTCATTACGGTCGTAGAAGAGATACAGGTCCCGAGTCTCGGTTTGGATTACAGGTGATGGCTGTGATGTCTACAAATCTTTAATCTGGACCGATAAGCAGAACAAGGCGGGCGATCTATTGCAAATCACGTTAACATTCGAAACGGAATAGATGGCGAGGTAATACCCATCGATGAAATGCTGGTCAATGGCGAAGATGAAGCCGTGTGGATCGAAAAATATGGAACCCTTGAATGGACTTATGAGATTGAAAATTATCTAGCAATACGAATGAGTCAGTACAGGACATAA
>CAVRZY010000030.1:0-13757 GCA_963725415.1 uncultured Acidobacteriota bacterium
TCATCTGCACCGCGGATCACCATCACGCCTTCATCGCCAACTGGGCCCTGAATCGCGACATGCACGTGTTCTGCGAGAAGCCGCTGGGCATCAGCGTGGAGGAGGTGCGCACGGTCCGGGCGAATTATCTCAGGCGGAAGGCCAAGCTGGCCACCCAGCACGGCACCCAGCGTCACGCCTATCCGAACTTCGAGCGGCTGCGCGAACTGATGCTGGACGGAGCGATCGGCGAACTGAAGACCATACACAGCTGGGACAGCCGCCAGCTCCCCAGGCCTGGATACCCCAGCGCCGAAGGCCTGCCGCCGTCGTTTCTCCATTACGAGCAGTGGATCGGGCCGTCGCCCTACCATCCCTACAGTCCGCAATACTTCGGCGGTTCCTCCGGCTTGAACTGCCTGTTTTGGAACATGTACCGGGACTTCGGCGTGGGCCAGATGGGCGACATGGGCGCGCATACGATGGATCTGGTGTGGAACGTGATCGATGCGGGCGCTCCTACGGCGATCGAGGTCGATCAGGAAGTCAGCGACAAGTACGACCCGAACATCTGCCCGGTGAAGCTGAAGGTGAGCTTCGAGCATCCCGCGAACAACTGGCGCGGGCCGGTCACGCTGGTCTGGTATCAGGGCGGCCTGAAGCCAAACGCGCCGCAGGAACTACATGGATGTGGCCAGAATCGGGAACGGGGCGATCTTCGAGGGCACCAAGGGCACGCATCCTCGCCGACTTCACCACCCGGCTGATCATTCCGAACAACGACGACGGGGATTTGACCTACTACAAGCGCCGCACCAGGGAGCAGCTTCTTCCCCTGGTGGGCGGCACGGGGCAACCCACTCAGGCCTTCGCCCCGCAGCGGTCGGGGGCCCGCAGGCGGGCGGGGTGCTCGGCCGGGCGCGCCAGCCGCTCGCGCGCTTCCCGCCGGCATGACGGCGATGCCCAACGCGCAGCCCGGCCCGAGCGGTTTCCCCGTGGTCCAGTTTCTGGAGGGTGGGATCCCGGCGGGCCTGGGCCTTCCGAACACAGACGTTGAGGCGATCCTCGAGGCCGAGAAGAGCGGCCGCGCGGTCACCCTCCGGGGGGACGTCTTCCAGATCGACTGGATCGACGCCTGCAAAGGCCGGAGCAACAACGTCGTACACGGCACGAGCAGCAAGACCCACTGCGACTTCGATTACGCCGGCACGATGATGGAACAGATGCTGCTGGGCCTGGTGGCGCACCGCGCGGGCAAGAGACTCGAGTACGACGCGGCCACCGGTCGCGTGACCAATGCGCCCGAAGCGAACGATTACCTCAAACGCCAGTACCGGCCCAACTGGACCCTGAATGGTTAGGCCGCGTTTCTCACCGCGGACGTAGGAGGCGATACTCGATTTTCCGTAGTCCCCCGGTCGTTGCGTACGAGGCAAACCCGAAGGGTACGGACAGCTTGATCTCACCGTGACGGAGACCAATCGAGCGTCCTCGGATGGCGACGTCGATGATGGGCTTATCGTCGATCCAGGCCATGATCCGATCGTCGGTTACCCGCAGACGAAGCGCGTACCACCGGCCGTTTTCGAAGTTGAAGTACGACCTGGTTTCGTTATCCGAGGCGTCCCACCCGTCTATGCTGGACAGCCCGACAATGTCGCCGCCCCAACCGCCCGTCACCCAGGTGCAATACGAATCCCGGACCGGGAAAGTCAGGGTGGCGAAAAAGTCACTCCCTTCGAGCCGGGCCCCTTCGAGGCGAACCTCATAATCGGACCGGGGAAATGAACCCGTCCAGGTGACGCCCGTCATCGGCGTTCCAGCCCCGAGGACGATCGTCCCATTTGAGATACGAACCTGGCCACGCCCCGTGAAAGGCGTCTCCCGCCAGCCCTGCAACGATTTGCCGTCGAACAACGGCTGCCATTCACCGGTCTTCGGCTGCGCGTTGGTGGCGATGGATGTGGCCAAGCATAGGATCGCCGCCAGAAGCGGGGCCGGCACGGAGAAGCGCGCCCGGACGCCCGAACTGACGGAGGCCGGCTTCCCGGTTTGGGTGTCTATGGGGCACCATACTGTGCGGGCCTTTGCAAGGACGCTCCGGTCCGTCGCGCGGAGCAATTCGGTATGGCGTTCGAACCTGATCCGGCTTGCAGCGCCGACCCATGTCCTGGCGATGATGCCGTCGCCGAGGAAGGCCGACTGCATATAGTCGATCTCGTGACGCACCACAACCCACTGAAGTTCCGCTTGGTCAGCGGCGGGCGCCGCAGCCTTCCAGTGCGCCACCGCGACCTCTTGCACCCAGCGGAGGTAGGCGACATTGTTGACATGGCCCATTTGGTCGATATCAGCGGGCTGGACTGAGATGGCGAGTTCAAGAGCTTCCGCGGCTTGGCTCATCTGCTTTAGTATCCCGCCGCAGCCTCCTCCTGGGTGGCAGCTCCACCGGGGATCTGCTACAATCAGGTCTGACTGTGACCTGCCGCGCTAAGTGGGAGTAATCCAGCGGTAGAATGCCAGCTTCCCAAGCTAGATGTCGTGGATTCGAGTCCCATCTCCCGCTCCATAGAATCAACAACTTACAGCGAATCTGCCGTTCTCGTCTCTCCGTTATTGGAGCCAATCGGCCCACAGGGTGCATAAGTCGTAGAATCGAAAACAAGTCCGCACCGCTGAATGCCAGCGGGCTACGCTGACACTCGATCGGAAGCAGGTGCATTCGTTCCGCCGCGCGGCCGGGTTGGCGCGCTGTCCAGGCACAGGTCGAGCTTCCGGTACCCCGGACTTCAACGGCGCTTCGCGGAAGCTGTCGCAATATGATTCAGATAGCCTTTACTGATTACCGACCGACTCCAGCGGCGGAGCGCCTGGCGAGCGAAGCGTCCGAATATCCCGCATCGGTGGTTGGCCGAAGAAACGGCTGTATTCGCGGCTGAATTGGCTGGCGCTTTCGTATCCGACCTCAAAGGCCGCACTTGCGGCGTCCAGACCATCCATGAGCATGCGTCCCCGCGCTGCCTGCAACCGAAGCTGTTTCTGATACTGAAGAGGACTCATAGCGGTCAGCGCCCGGAAATGGTGGTGCAGCGTGGACACGCCCATGCCCGCGATTTCTGCGAGATCTTCCACCCGTAGCAGCTTCGCGTAATTCGCCCTGATCCACGCGATCGCTTTTGCGGTCCGGTGGCTCTGATCTCCCAGCGTTGCAATCGCTCGGAGGCGTGCCCCCTCCGGTCCCCGCAGGATTCGGTAGATGATCTCGCGTTGAATCAGGCCACTGAGGAAGGGGATGTCCTGTGGCACCTTCAGCAGGTCCACGAGGCGGCAGCATGCACTGAGCAACTCTACCGTGGTCTCACCCGTCGCCATTGCAGGACTGTCAGGCGGCGCATCAGACACCGGAATCTCCTCTCGGCTGAGGAGTTCCCGGACCACGGGCATCTCCAGTTTGAGCGCCAAAGCTAAGAAGGGTACCTCTTTACTTGCCTCGATCACCTGGCTGACGATCGGCAAATCGGCCGAGGTCAGCAGGAATCGCGATTCATCGTAGATGAAAGTGGTTTGGCCGAGCTCTACCCGCTTTCGCCCCTGAGCGATTACGGCGACGCTCGGCTCATAGGTCGCACACGCCGGAGCACTCAGGGCGGTCCGTCGGACGAGCGTCAGGCCGGGAATGTCCGTTACCCGTTTCTCTGCTGAGCCCATGAACGAGGCAATCTTGCAAGCCAGCTCAGCCCGCAATTCGCGTGCTCGATCCGGCGACGGAGTGGCGTCTCCTCTGCGGTCGCTCATGGTAACGGTTTCGCTCTCCTCGAACCCAGGATAACCGCTGGGCTGCGTGGATGGGAACAGTCCCGGCCAGCAGCGAGAGGAATAGGCAATAAATCGGCAGGATCAGGATACCGCTTCCGGGGCGCTTGTTCCTAGCCTGGAGATGAGAGATCATCATACCGCCAAAGAGGAGTACTGGGTATGAATTCGCGCGCTTCCCGAAGGAACTTCCTCGCGGCTGGTCTGGCGTTGCCCGCTACTTCGCTCGCGACACCTCAGAAACCACAGGCGCCGCCGGCCGCCCGCCCGGCATCCAACGCGCTCGCGTATCGAACGCTGGGTAAGACCGGGCTGAAAGTGACCTCGGTCGGTTTCGGCTGCATGGTCACTTCCGATGCGAGTGTCATCTCGCGGGCTGTGGATATGGGCATCAACTACTTCGACACGGCGCGCACGTACGGGAGCGGCAATAACGAGCGCATGGTCGGCAGCGCCCTGAAGGGTATCCGGGACAAAGTGATTCTCTCCAGCAAGTCGCACGCGATGACCGCCGCCGAGGCGCGGGCTAACCTCGACACCAGCCTTAGGGAACTGGGCACGGACTACCTGGACATCTGGTACATGCACTATCGCGACGAGCCGGCGGCCATTCCCGACGAGATCGTGCCCGCTTGGGAGGACGCGAAGAAGCAGGGCAAGATCCGCCACATCGGCATCAGCACACACCACCCGAACGCGATTGTCGATCGCGTTTTGCAGATCGGGAAGTTCGAAGTCCTGCTGAGCACGTACAACTTCGCCATAGGTTCGAACAACGACGCCGATTACGGGTGCCTGGAGCAGGCGGGGATCGGGCTGGTCGCGATGAAAGTGACGGCACCCGCCGTCCCGATCAAGGGCGATTTCGGATTCAAGCCGCGCGACCGGGCCAAAGTACCCGGCGGGGCGCTGGCCTCGCTGAAATGGGTGCTGCGAAACAAGCGCTTTGGGACCACGGTTCCCAGCATGACGGACACGGACCAACTGGAAGAGAATTTCCGGGCGATGTCCGAGCCGTTTGGGGCGCAGGACGAAAAGCTGCTCGCCGCCATCAATGAAGACATTCGCCCACTGTACTGCCGCATGTGCTACCAGTGCGTGGGACAGTGCCCGAAAGGCGCGGCCGTTCCGGAAACCATCCGTTACCTCTCGTACGCCGACTTCTACGCGCAGTTCGCGCTCGGCCGGGAGCACTTCGCCTCCCTTCCGGAGGAGGCGCGCATGGTTCGCTGCGGCGAATGCGAGTCTTGCTCCGTGGCATGCCCGAACGGCGTACACGTCGCCGAGCGACTGATCCGCGCCCAGGAACTGTTTGCATAACCGTCGAATTTTTCGCTCGGGTAACGGTGCGGCCCAGTCTTGGCGCGGACCGCACCGCCCTTCAGTTTAAAGATAGGAGTTCAGAAGATGCAGAAGCGCAAACTTGGAAACAGCGGCCTGGAAGTATCGGCTCTCGGGCTCGGCTGCATGGGAATGAGCTTTTCCTACGGTCCGCCCAAAGACAAGCAGGAGATGACCTCTCTTCTCCGGGCAGCCGTGGAACGCGGCGTCACATTCTTCGACACTGCCGAGGTCTATGGCCCGTTCTTAAACGAAGAGCTCTTGGGCGAAGCCCTCGCTCCCTTCCGCGGACGAGTGCTGATTGCGACGAAGTTCGGGTTCAAACTCAAGCCGAACGGAGAGCCGGGCTTCGTGGGCCTGGACAGCCGGCCAGAGCACATCAAGGAGGTCGCCGAGGGCTCGCTCAAGCGACTTAACGTTGACGCGATCGATCTGTTCTACCAACACCGTGTTGACCCGGACGTGCCAATAGAAGACGTAGCTGGAGCCGTGAAGGACCTGATTCAGGAGGGCAAGGTCAAGCACTTCGGCCTTTCCGAAGCAGGAGTGCAAACGATCCGTCGAGCGCACGCAGTCCAGCCGGTCACTGCCCTTCAGAGCGAATACTCGCTGTGGACGAGGACTCCTGAGAAGGAAGTAATACCGACTCTTGAGGAACTCGGAATCGGCTTTGTTCCGTACAGCCCGCTGGGTAAGGGCTTCCTTACGGGCAAGATCGACGAAAACGCCAAGTTCGACAGCTCCGACTTCCGTAGCACCCTGCCTCGCTTCACGCCGGAGGCTCTCAAGGCGAATCAGGCGTTGATTCATCTGCTCGGCAGCATCGCGGAATGGAAGAAGGCCACACCTGCTCAGATTGCGCTCGCCTGGCTGCTGGCCCAGAAGCCATGGATTGTTCCGATACCGGGAACCACGAAACTGCATCGCCTGGACGAAAACATCGGGGCCGTTTCAGTGGAACTCACGCCCGATGATCTGCGTCACATCACTGACGCCGCCTCCAAGATCACGGTGCAAGGCGCTCGATACCCCGAACACGTCGAGCGAATGACCGGTCGCTGAGCGGCAAAGAACTGTGCTCTGGTCGCATTCCGGCCCGAGAAGATTCTAACGCGAGACAAACCGCTGCTACCACCAACTGAAGAATTCAGGAGAGGGAACATGAAAAGACGATCGTTCGTAGGCAGCGCATTGGCCGGTGTGTCCATCACCGGTGCATTTGCGGCGCCTCAGAAAGTGAAGGCCGGTGACATTCCCACCACGACGCTCGGCAAGACCGGCGTCAAGGTGAGTGTCATCGCACAGGGCGGAGCCCGGATGGATCTCCATCCGGATGTTCAGACCGCGGGGACGCACGTCCGTCAGGTGTACGACCTTGGCGTGAACTACTTCGATTGCTCGCGCCTCTACTGGGACGGACGTGCTGAAGAAGCGTACGGCATAGGCCTGCAGGGCGTTCGGAAAAACGTCTTTCTCACCACAAAAACCATCAAGCGCACGGCGAAGGAAGCAGAGCAGGAGTTGGAGACGTCCTTCCGTCTGCTGAAGACCGATTATGTCGATCTCTGGCAGGCGCATGCAGTCCAGAACCGGGATGACATCGACAAGATCCTGGGCCTTGGCGGAGCAATCGAGGCGTTCGAGGCGGCGAAGAAGGCCGGCAAATGCCGGTTCATCGGGTTTACCGGCCATTACGACCCCGAGGTACACGCGGCGTTGCTGAAGGCGTACGACAAGTGGGACACAGTCATGATGCCGGTTCACGCAGCGGATCACGCGTATCTGAGCTTCGAGAAAACGGCTCTCCCTGTGGCGATCGAGCGTGGCGTGGGTACTCAGGCGATCAAGGTTTTCGGCAAGGCGTTCTTGCTGAGATCTCTCAGCCGGACCGAATGCCTTAGGTACGTGCTGAGCCAGCCAGGCGTGCACGTGGCCATCTGCGGCGCCGGCACGCAGGGGCAGATGGAAGACAACATCCGGGCTGTCCAGAACTTCAGGAAGATGAGTCCTGAAGCGATTGCGGATGTCCGGAAGAGAGCCATCGTTGGCTCGGGCGTTTATACCGGCCCCACGATGGAGTACTGGAAAAAGAAAGCCTGAAGCAGCTTTCACAGGATTCAGAAATGGACATCAAAAGAAGTGGCTCTCAGCCTTCCGGCAAAGGACCGGCAGAGTATTTTACCCGCACGGTGCGTATCGACCCCCTGTTCAATCCGCCCGCTCCGGCGCGCGCTTTCGGCGCCAGTGTCACCTTCGAGCCCGGTGCCCGTACGGCATGGCATACACATCCGCTCGGTCAGACCCTGATGGTGACGGCCGGCTGTGGCCGGGTACAGCGATGGGGCGGCCCCGTAGAGGAAATCCGGCCCGGTGATGTGGTCTGGATTCCGCCCGGTGAGAAGCACTGGCATGGTGAACGTATACGCACGGACGTCGCCGCGCGCGTCAATACGCGCGTAGACCTGCTGGCCGCAGTCAAGGCTCTTCGCGCCACAGGGGCTGTTCAGTTTCTGCCACACCAGAGCGTACTCGCCAGTGGTCGTTGTGCCGGCGGGTATCAGAATGACGATATGCGTGCCCGACTCCTTCAGGTCAGCCTCGACCTGCCAAATGGGAGGAGTTATCGTGGTCCCCGTGGCGTGGGTGTCCAGGCGCTTTCCGGACGCCGAATAGACCTGAACCGAATCGAGGCCGCCGAACAGACCCCAGGACTCGCCGAGAGGCGAAGGCAAGATCATCACTCGGTCGCCGGCGGCGCCCGTGATCGTGTAGAAGTGCACCTGCCCCGGCGCGCTAATCGATCCTTGCAGGCGCTGGCCGCATTCCAGCGGCGGCGCGTTGCGCGGCTGGTTCAGCCTTTGCCAGAAGAGCGTGTAGGCGCCGGTGCCACCGTTGGCTTTGACACTAAGCGTGTATGTCCCGGCCGCCTTCAGACTCGCATCCAGCACGCCCCTGGTGCTCCCCACCAGGGATCCTGAAGGGTCCCGAAGCTCGAAAGCGGCAAAAACGGGTCCCCTGAGACGGATCGTGATCGCGTCCCCGGCGGCCGCAGCGAGACCGTAAGAGTCGCTCTGAGTGGTTGAAGTCAGATTGCCGTTCATCCCTTGGCCGCAAGGGAGCGCCGTCTGACTTTGCGCCGAAAAGGGTAAGGCTATCAAGAGGCCACTAAGCAGCAGCACCGTACTTGGGAAAACGAGCGACGGGTGGCTGTTTCGGACCGCTATCGGACCCGCGCGCACCGGGCCCCCCCTCAGAACCTCCGCTGCCCCGCCCCGGAGACCGACCACGTCACCAACTCGATGCCTTCCTTCTTCCCCAGGTTCCGGGAATATTGCCTGTCCGCCGGGTTGTTCCAATGCTCGTGGACTCCCAGGCTCGCCAGGCGAGTGGTATTCGCGGCGTGATCCGGATCGTAGAACGTTCCCGAGGGCGGATTGTTCGCCAGAGCCGCCTCGTGCAAGTAGTCGTCGGCCCCGGAGATGTGGGGGTGATCGTTCCACTCCGCCCAGAGGAAATCAAACGCCACCGAATCGATAGCCACCGGGTCCTGGGAGGCAAAAAGGCTGGAAGCCCAATGCCCGCTGAAAGGTGAGGTGGACCACTTGCGGGGCGAATCTTCGATGGGATGCACGCCCGGGTACAGGCCATCAATGAAGTAGAGCAGAGTCTTGCCGCCCATGTGCGCGTGGCCCATCAGGTCCACCAGGGCCCTGTAATGCCCGGAGCCCGGGGTCATGCGCGCGAGGCTTTCATGCATGTCGTAGTAGCCCTTTTCGGGCGGCCTTCTGAACAGCGACCCATAATGGTTCTTGGCGCAGAGCGTGACGCCCGCGCTGGTGTGACTCTTCAAATTCGCCATGTTGACCAGGTACTTCGCTTCCGCATAAGAAGCGGGCACGTAATCCTGGGTCTTGCCGGACGGACGAGAACTCCAATAGAACGGAATGGCAGAATGCTGGACGCGTGTGCGGGGATGGTCGGCGTTTCCTCCGTCATGGTCCAGATAGCGGACGTTGGCGAATTCGTTGTGGAGAAGGTCATAGTACTGGTTGGGGAACAAGGAAAGCGGATCGCCTACAGAGATGTCCTCCTGATTCACGCCGGCCACCCGGACGAGCTGCCGCAGCAGAGCCAGGATCATCTGAGGCGAAGTGTTCATATAATCCACCTGACGCACCAGGTCGTAGGTCTTCGGGTCAACCTGACGCCCGCCAACGATGCAGCCCACTAAGTTCACCTTGATAGTGACCTTCTCACCCTTCCTGTATCCGACATTCCCGCTGCCATGGGTTCGATTGAAGTGTTTGAACAGAGCATCCCATGCCTTCGCATCGCTGCCGCCGCCGCTGAGCCGACGAATCGCCCCGGACATCATGCGATCGACCGCAGCTTGGTTGGTATGATTGCCTTCCCACCAATGTCCCTGTCCCGGCCCCTCCCAGGTGGTCGCGCTGGGGTCGTGCACCCAGACGACGCGGCCCGGATGAAGGCCCTTCGCCACGCCGATGGGCAGGTTCGGCGTCGGGTTGTTTGCCAGCGGCGGCTGGCCAGGGACCACCAGGGCGCCGATTGCCAAGGTGCCCGCGACCAGGAGGCAGGCGCAGGCCAGCACCAGTTGCGACCGTCTCCACAGCTCCTTGGCCCTGCGACACACTGATGCTGAAACCAGGGCGCCAGCGACCCAGAGCACGAAGCCACTTGCCAGCGGCGCGGCCGCCCGCTGGCACGGATACGCCGCTCTGGAAGGCTTTGGGATCACACGCACCAGCAACCACACCAGCGACGCCAGGCCCACCCCGACAGACAACCATTTTGCCCCGGCGTGCTTCCTTCTCAGATGCGCTGAATTCATGTTGCGGCCTCCTCAAACCAGGATTCTAACAATACCCGATCATACACCCCTCTGCGGGGCGGCTCGTCCCGGTCCCCTGTGGGGCAGGTCCCCGACCTGCCCTGGCATTTTTTCGCACCTTCTGAGGGATTACCGGCAGACCTCCCTGTCGAGCAAGCGATACAATACCAGCGTGAATCGGAGAACTTTTCTGGGGATCGCAGCGGCGGGCGCATTCGCGGAGTCCAGCGCTGAAGCCGCGTCCATGCCGATCATCGATGCGCACATTCATCTGTTCGATCCGACGCGCCCCCAGGGCGTGCCGTGGCCGAACAAGAAGAATGCCATCCTCTACCAGCCCGCCTTACCCGACAGGTACCGGAGAATCGCGACACCGCTGGGCGTCACAGGAGCGATTGAGGTGGAATGCAGCCCCTGGCTGGAGGACAACCAGTGGGTTCTGGACGTTGCCGCCAAAGACACCATCATTGTCGGGACCGCAGGTAACCTGGAACCCGGCAAACCGGAGTTCCGCAAGCATTTGGAACGCTTCCACCGGAACCCGCTGTTTCTGGGCATCCGGTATGGGAACCTGTGGGGGAGGGACCTCGGCGCGGAGCTGGCGAAACCGGAGTTCATTTCCGACCTGAAGGCTGTGGCGGAGGCAGGCCTAGAGCTAGACACCGCGAATCCCAACCCGGCACTGATTGCGGCCGTGGTGCGGCTGACGGAACGGGTTCCCGAGCTGCGGGTGGTCATCGACCATTTGCCACAGCTTCAACCCCCGGCCGAGCCGGCTGCTCGTGCCGCCTACCAGGCAGGTTTCGAGGAGCTGGGAAAGCGCCCGCAGGTCTACGTCAAGGTCTCCGAAGTTCTTCGCCGTGTTGACGGCGCAGTCCCTGACGCCCCGAGCTTCTACCGGCCGAGACTGGACGAGCTTTGGGACATTTTCGGCCCGGACCGGCTGATCTATGGCAGTGACTGGCCCAACAGCGACCAATGGGGGCCATACGCGCAGGTACTCAACGTCGTCCGCGACTACTTCACCCGCAAGGGGCCGGCGGCCGCGGAGAAGTTCTTCTGGAAGAACTCCGTTGCCGCGTACCGTTGGGTGAGACGCGAGCCAAGCCAGCCGCAGGCGTAGCTGGTCGATGCCCCTCAGCCGGTTGGTTCGCGCGGATCGCCGGCCGCCACGACTGACAGCGCTTGAAGCACCAAACTTGACGTAAATGAGTCAAGTTTTTCTCACCGCAAAGACGCAGAGGCCGCAGAGATAACGCAGAGAAAGACTGCCAGGATTCCTCTGCGCCGCCTCTGCGTTCTCGGCGGCTCTGCGGTGAATATGGCGCGGCAACATGCCTCGTCGGTCTAAGGCGAAGCCTCGTTAGAAGTAGAGCTTTAGGGCGAACTGGATGACGCGTGCCGCCTCGCCGGCATCGATGATGTTCTGCGTGCTGGGCGGAGCGACCGTAGCGCAGCAGGTGTTCGAAAACACGCTGGAGCGGAAACCGCCGGACCCGGCGGTGGCCAAATGCGGATTGTCGAAATTGGGATGGTTGAATGCGTTAAACGTTTCCATGCGGAACTGGAGGTTGAACCGCTCGGTCAACGCGAACTGCTTGCCTAGGCCGAGGTCCAGGTTCCAATAGCCGAGACCGTAGAAAATATTGCGGCCGGCGCCAGTGCCGCCCGGGGCAGGCAGGGCAAAGCTGGAAATGTCATTGAACAGGCGGGGACCGATCACGCCGGGAATGTCGTACAACCCCACTTTCGGTGTCGGGCCGACCAGCACGGCCCGCGATTCGTGCGAGTAATTCGAGGTGCGCACGCTGCTGCGCACGGTGAATGCCTCGCCCGACATGAACGTGTACATCCCGTTGACGGACCAGCCGCCGGCGAGGTGTTCGAGGATCGACGGTCCCGACTTGAGGAAGGCCTTTCGCTTGCCGAACGGCAGTTCGTAAATGCTGGTCACCGTGACCAAGTGGCGGCGGTCGAAATCCGAGGGGCCGCGCTCGTCACGCCAGTTGCGGACACTGGATGCGGCTCTTGAGGTCGTCGTGGTGAGCCCGCCGCCGGAAGAGGAACCGATCGGATCGACCGACTGGTCATCGATTGATTTCGCCAACGTATAGGCCGCCCCCAGCATGAACCCAGCCGCAAACCTCTTTCGGGCGGTCACCTGGGCGCTGTGATAGTAGGAGTCGCCGCCGGAATCCAGATAGGTGATGGTGGCGAATTGCTGGTTCGGCCGGAGATGGGCGGCCAGCGTGGTCTGCTCGACGCGGCCGGCGAAGTTCCCGGCGCCATTCAATTGCAGGTCGCTCTGAGTGGTGCTGCTGTTGACGAAACTGCTGGTGAGAATGCCGGAAGCCACCAGCGGCACAACTGCTCCCGTGATGCCCGCCGGGCAGTTGGAGCCGTCGGGCCGGCAGCCCTTGTTCATGTTCTGCTGCATGATCAGGAAGGACGGCACGATGGGCTCGGCTTCGATTTCGTTCAGGTCGTAGGCGCGGTACAGCCGTGTGCCGCGCCGGCCGATGTAGGCCACCTGCGCCACAAACCCCTTGGGCAGTTCCCGCTGGATGTTCAAGGTCCATTGGTGCACGGTCGGGATTCTAAGTTGAGGATCGAAAGTGATCATGCTCGGCGCGTTGGATAGCAACTGCGCGGGCGCCGTCAGGAAGCTGGTCGGCTTGACCGCGGGCGGGGGCAATTCCAGGGGGAACCCTTCGCCGATGCGCTTGTCGGGAACCGCGGTGCAACCCGGCGTGGTCGCCCCGCCGGCCACCGAGGAGCAGGAGAAGACCTGCCCGGGGACGTTTCCGGACACGGCGGTGATCATGAACGACGGCAGCGTATCGAAGGCGATGCCGTAACCGGCCCGGACCACGGTTTTGGGGCTGTTGCCCGGCGCCCAAGTCAGCCCCAGCCGCGGGCCCAGCGCCCCGATGTTGTTGCGCTGGTACCAGCGGTCGGCGTGAACGAAAGTGACCGGCCCCTGCGAGCCGTCGATCGCCTTGTCAGGAACGTAAACCCGGTTGCCGGCCTCGGTGGGCGCCATGTTGATCTCCCAGCGCAGCCCGGCGTTCACCGTGAAACCGCGTGCCACCTTCCACTCGTCCTGCACATAGAAGTTGTATTGCTTCAGCCGCTGGCCCTGGCTCCACAGCGTGACTGAGTTGCCCGCCTTGAAGGGCAGGAACGTGTCGTGGCTGAGGTCGCCCAGGAAGAGCTGCGAAAGCTGGGCAGGGATGCCCAGGATTTCATTAATGGAGTTGAGCAAGCGCGTGCTGTCGGATGCTTCGATGCCGGGAACGGTGGAGGTTGCTATGGCCGGCGTGTTAAACCCAACCGGGGCCCGGGTGCTTTGGGAGAAAGACAACACGGGCGTCACGTTCGTCCCGCCGGGCTGGCCGCGCTGGTCGTTGTGCTGGTAGAAGCGGATGTTCAGGCCCGTCCGGATCATGTGCGCGCCCTTGACCACACTCAGGTTATCGATCGCCTGGTAGGTCGTTACAGCCCGGAACGTGCGTGGCCTGTTCAGGAAAGGTTTGGACACGTTGTTGAATGTGAAGGGCGGGATGTCCGGCCAGTCGGGGTTGGCTTCGCCCTGCGTGAACAGGTAGAGGAACCGTGAGACCCCGGCAGTCAATTCATTGACCACGCGCGGCGAAATCACCCGGCGGTAGCTGATGGCCGCGTTCTTGGTATGCCGGAAGACCTCGCCCTCCGGCGGCCAGCCGGGAAACACCTGGGGGCGGCTGTTGTTGGGGTCGCCGCCGAGCGTGTC
>CAVRZY010000031.1:0-13685 GCA_963725415.1 uncultured Acidobacteriota bacterium
GTAGCGATAGATGGTGGGAGGGATATGGAAGGATGCGAAGGCGAAGAAGGCCTCGTTGCGTTCCCAGCGGCCGTTCATGCCGCTCAGCGAGCCCATGGCGGGAAACGCGATGTCGCCGACCTGCCGGCCATCGGGCTGGAACACTTTTACGCTGGAGCGGACGTTCTCCAGGTAGTTGACGAAGACTCTCCCCCCGGCCAGCGAAAAGCCGTCGATGACCGCGCTGGCCGCCGGCACCACCTCGCGCCAGTGCTGGCGTGCCGGATTGTTGACATCGATAGCGAGGATGCGACCCTTGGGGGCCTGCCAGTTGGTGTGCACGATGAGCCGGTCCCCGGCCAAGTCGCCGATGAACCGGGCGGAGAGGTCTTTGATGATCCCAACGATGGGTCCCGGCTTCGCCAGGTTCTGGAGGTGAATCTCGGTGACGTCCGCGGCGCTGCCCTGGACCACATGGATGATCAGATAACGCCCATCGTCGGAGACGCCCGCGCTGATGGCCTTATCCGGCCCGTAACCCTGGCCGAAGATCTCGGGGTCGGCGGCCGGGTCGGTTCCCAGCGCGTGGTAGTAGATGCGCGAACCCTGGGCGCCGTGCCGGCTGTAGTAGAAGCCGCTCCTGTCGTGCTTGAAGGACACTCCAAAATAGCGGGCTTTCGGAAGCCGGTCCGGCAACTCCTTGCGCGTGTCCACCTCGAGCAGCTTCAGAGTAACCTCGTCCTCCCCGCCCTGACGCACAGCGTAAGCCACCAGCGTGCCGTCTTTCGCGATGCCGGCGAGGTTTACCGATGTTGTGTGGTCGGAGCTGAGCGGGTGCGGGTCGATGAGCACCTCGTCGGCGCCCTCCAGACCCCTGCGCAGGTAGATGACGAACAGGTCCTGGTTGGCCAGCCGCTTGGAGAAGAAGTAACGCCCGTTGCGGACCTGCGGCATGTTGACCACATCGGTCTTCAGCAGCTCGGTGATGCGCTTCTGGAGATCGGCGCGACCGGGCAGGGGATCGAGCATCGAGCGGCTGTATTGGTTCTGGGCCTCGATCCAGGCCCGGGTCTCGGGGCTGGTCTGGTCCTCGAGCCAGCGATAGGGGTCCACGATTGCGACACCGTGCAGAATCTCCTTGACGTTGTCGGTGCGCGTCCTGGGCGGGCCTTGCGCAGAACCGACGGAAACCAGAAGGATCGTGAACCAGAGGGCTCTCATAAACGGCTCCACTCTTCCTCAACAGCACTTCGGCCGGATGTAACGGGCCTGGAGGCGGGCATTGGAGAACTTTTGCCACTCGGCGCGGGAATGGGCGCGGCCGTGCGCGGCCAGGTGGCGGCGGTAGGCGTTCTCGTCGCTTAGCTCGCGGAGCAGCTTCAGGATGAGGCGGCCGAAGCGTTTCAGACTTTTCATATTTCCTCCGGTTTCAGCCGCGACAACACGAACGGCGCTTCCCTCACTTTGGCTTCGCGGGTACCTCGCAGGATGCCTACCCACACCCGGATGGAATCCACCAGGATGGTGGTCACCAGCACGAGAAAGACGCCGCAGACTATCGCGTCCAGCCGATCATTAAAAATCGAGGCCTGGTGTTCCGCGATCTTATTGAGGGGCACGCTTTTGGACGCCAGATCGGCCTGGAACTGTGCGGCCCGCGCCAGGAACCCGATGCTGGGAATCGGCGAGAGGATCTTCTGATATCCGGCCGTGTATGTAACCGTCACCAGCCAGGCCAGTGGGGCGCAAGTGATCCACATGTAGCGCGCCCGGTACATTTTGACCAGAATGGTGGTGGCGACGCAGAGCGCGACGGCCGCCAGCAACTGGTTCGAGATGCCGAACAGGGGCCACAGGGAATTGATCCCGCCCAGCGGGTCCCGGACGCCCTGGTAGAGGAAATAGCCCCAGGCGGAGACGATGGCGGCGCTGGTCAGAATGACGCTGGGCATCCAACTGGTGCGGCCCAGGGGTTTCGAGATGTGCCCCAGAAAGTCTTGCAGCATGAAGCGCCCCACGCGGGTGCCGGCATCGATGATGGTGAGGATGAACAGCGCTTCGAACATGATGGCGAAGTGGTACCAGAAACCCAGGATGGCGCGGCCGCCGCCGCTGCGGGCGAAGATGTGCGCCATCCCCAGGGCCAGCGAGGGAGCGCCGCCGGTCCGGTCGAACAGGGTCTTCTCCCCCACGTCGCGGGCCAGATCGGCCATGTCCGCGGTAGTGACTGGAAATCCCCAGGAAGTGATCTTGGCGACCGCCTCCTCGGGCGCGCTCCCCACCACCTTGGCCGGTGAATTCACCGCGAAGTAGACGCCGGGCGGCAGGGTGCAGGCGGCGATCATGGCCATGATCGCCACAAAGCTCTCCAGCAACATCGACCCGTAGCCCACGGGCCAGGCGTGCCGCTCCTTGGCGATCATTTTCGGCGTGGTGCCCGAAGAAATCAGGGAGTGGAAGCCCGAGATGGCGCCGCAGGCGATGGTGATGAAGCAGAACGGGAAGATCTTGCCGGCGATGATGGGGCCGGTGCCGTCCACGAAGCGAGTGAAGGCCGGAAGTTGCAGCTCCGGCCGCACGAAGAGGATGCCGATCGCCAGCATGCACACCACGCCCAGCTTGACGAAGGTGCTGAGGTAGTCGCGGGGCGCCAGCAGCAGCCATACCGGCAAAGCGCTGGCGAAGAAGCCGTAGATGATCACCGCGAAGGCCAGCGCGACGCCGGAGAGAGTGAAAACCGGCGCCAGGGTGGAGGAATGCGAGACCGCCTGCCCGCCCAAAATGGCCAGCACCACCAACACAAATCCGATGAGGGAAACTTCTAGTACCTTGCCGGGCCGCCAGTAGCGCAGGTAAAGCCCCATGAAAATCGCGATGGGCATGGTGGCGGCGATGGTGAAAGTCCCCCAAGGGCTGCCCTTGAGTGCGTTGACCACCACTAGCGCGATAGCGGCCAGCAGGATGATCATGATCAGCAGCACCGTCAACAGGGCCGTGAAGCCTCCCACCTTGCCGATCTCCTCGCGCGCCATCTGGCCCAGCGACTTGCCGTCCCGGCGCATGGAGCAGAACAGGATGATGAAGTCCTGCACACAGCCCCCCAGCACCGCGCCGATGATGATCCACAGCGTTCCGGGCAGGTAGCCGAACTGCGCAGCCAGCACCGGTCCCACCAGGGGCCCCGGGCCGGCGATGGCGGCGAAGTGGTGGCCGAACAGGATCCACTTGTTGGTGGGCTCGAAGTCGTGCCCATTGCGCAAGCGTTCCGCCGGGGTGGCGCGGTCATTGTCCAGGGCCATGACCCTTGCGGCGATGAACTTGGCATAGAAGCGAAAGCCCAGCAGGTAGGTGCAGACCGCCGCCAGCACCAGCCACAGGCTGTTGATGGGTTCGCCGCGCCCGAAAGCAATGCCCGCCAGGAAGAAGGCCGCCAGCAGGGAGATGGCAGCCCACAGGAGGTGCCCAAGAATCTTCTTCATGATGTCCGAGTAACCAAACTTAACATTATGCGCCGGTGCGGGAGACTGAGGGCCGAGAAGGCGAGAAAAGAGTGACTGTTCGCCGATTATTTCTCAGCTTCTGAGGGCTGGGGGCTGAGGGCTAGAATTTCGGCAGGCCCCGGAGCAGGGCGGCGGTGCTTCCGCCGTTGGTGAGCTCGACGTAGTGAATGACGTGCCAGTTGCGGTCCATGGCGCCGACGTAGTGCGCGCTCTTGCGGTCCGTGCCGAGCAGAACAATGAAGTACGAGCGCTGCGGGTACCAGAGAAGCTGATACTGAAGCTCTCCCGTCTCGGAGCGCCAGTGATCCTCGGCCGGGGGCCCCAACTTGCGGACGATGGAGTAATAGTCGTCGTAGCGCGTCAGTTCGACGAAGGCTTGATCCTTGGCGGTGAAGACCACCCGAGACCGCAGGGGGCCGGTGCTGACCACCATGACGACCACCACGCAGATCGCGAGTCCCCCCAAGATGGCGGTTCCGATGAGGCGTCCGATGCGAGACTCTGTAGAGGCCCCAGTAGGCCGGCTGGCGGCTGGCGAAACCGGGCCGGGACCAGGTTCCGGAATGAACGGGCGCAGGCCTTCGTTGACGGCGCGCGGCAGCTCCAGCACTCGCCTCTCGTGCGGCCACACCTTGCCGGCCTTGTATTCGAGTTCTTTCAACAGACCCACGATCATTACCGGCTCGTCGATCCTGGAAACTTCTCCCAGGAAGTGGCGCGGAATCCACATCTCGAGATGGGTCTTGGTGTTGACCACCAGAATCTCCGACCAGGTGACGCGCTGGAACAGCCACTCATTGTGCTCGATGTTGAGGATGGCGGGGTAAAAGGAGAACGGTCGCCCAGTGTGGTCTTCCAGAGGCGAAGGTAGCGGCGGCACGGACATATCGCCTTATCCATGATAGCTCGGTTGACATCGCGCCGCTATGCTCGCGCGTCGCGCTCCGATGCGGCGACGGGCGGCGCCCAGTGACTGCATCGACGGCACTCGCCTCGACAGAGAAAACTGGCCGTGCTGTAATGGTTCCTGAATGGCAACTGTCACGCGGATCGGGGGCGCCGCAGTCTTCCGCAGCCTGCGCCAGCGCGTTATATCCCGAGCCGCCCTCTATTTCGTCTTAGTGTTCCTGCTGTTTTTCGGCGTCGAGGTGGGGCTGCAATGGATCAGTGGAGCGTATTCGAGCGAATTCGACGATCCCGACGAGCCGGCCCACTATGTGACCGGACTGATGATCAGGGACTACGTAGCGGCCCGCGCGCCGGCTCCTCCGCTGGCCTACGCGGAGAACTATTACTTGCACTACCCCAAAGTCTCTTTCGGGTCTGGCCGCCTTTTC
The DNA here is from genome assembly GCA_963725415.1 of uncultured Acidobacteriota bacterium. Classification (GTDB taxonomy): domain Bacteria; phylum Acidobacteriota; class Terriglobia; order Bryobacterales; family Bryobacteraceae; genus CAVRZY01. The sequence goes on from CAVRZY010000031.1 coordinate 4,817, forward strand.
TCCACATGGTGGAAGCCGGCTGGATGCTGGTGTTCTCCGAGTCTCGCACCTCGATCCTGCTATTGATGGCGCTGTTGCCGGCGCTGGTGGCGGTCACGTTGTACCGCGTGATCCGGAGCGAGTTCTCCCGGCTGGCCGGGCTGGCAGCAGGGCTGCTGTGGCTGTGCCAGCCCGTGGTTCTGGCTTACAGCGGCAGGGTGATGGGCGACACCCTGATTGCGCTGCTTGATTTCTGGGCTGTGCTTTGCTTCGGCCGTTTCCTGGACACGGAGAAGTGGCGCGACGCCGTCCTGTTCGGCCTGCTGGCGAGCCTGAGCATCATCAGCAAGGGCAACGGGATGGCGCTGGTGTTCGTCCCACCGCTGGCGGTGCTGTTATGCCGCCGTTTTCACCTCATCAAGACCCGGGCCTTCTGGTATCCCGCGCTCATTGTGTTAATGATTGCCGGTCCCTGGCAGTATCTGTCCGCGCGTTTGCTGGCCGGAATCGGTTACCGTCAAGCAAGCCTGGAGATCGCGGGCACTTACTTGTACAAGACCCTGACATTCCTGGGCTTCGGATTACTGCCCTTTGTCGTTGTCGGGGTCATCACACGGGTGGTGGCACCTTTCCCAAGGAAGGCAGTGGAAGGGCGATGGGCAGCGCTGGCGGCGCTGCCGGTGGGCGTCTGGGCTTTGCATGCCATACTGCCCTCGGCGGGCGTGGAACCCAGATACTTGATTCCGACCATACCCCCGCTGGTGATGTTCTTCACGGCTGGGGTGGCCTGGGTGTCGGCGCGAGTGCCTCTGCGGGGATGGCCTGCCCTGCGCAAGGCGGCGCTGCTGACCGGGCTGCTGGCGCCGGTTTTCGCTGCGGAGAGTTTCCGCATCCCGCAGAGGTCTTACTACGGCTTCGCGGAAGCCGCCCAGAGTCTGGTCGGGCGGCCGGAGTTCCGGAATTCGGTTTTCCTGGTTTCTGCCCAGGGCGCTGGGGAGGGCATGTTCATCTCGGAAGTGGCCATGCGAGAACGCCGCCCCGGGCATGTGATTCTCCGGGCCAGCAAGGTCCTGAGTCAGAGCGATTGGGACGGCGAGCGATACGAGCTGCTGCACCGCGACCCGCAGGAGACCATGAAGTACCTCGAGAGCATCCCGGTGCAAGTGCTGGTGCTCGACGCCAGGCCCAGCGCGCGTCGCAGAGCGCACCACGAGAATCTCTTGAAAATGCTGGAAATGTACCCGGATCGCTGGAAGCTGTTCGGCGTCTACCCCCAGAGGAGACCTGCCACGGCCTCGCCGGGCGGAGTACGCGTCTATCGTCTGGTGGGCCGGGGCGTCAAACCTACCGGCAAGATTCGCATTCCGTTGAAGTACACCTTGCGCAAGACGATCGAACGCGAGATTGGCGAGATTCCCCAGTAAGATCGGCTGCACTCTGTCGCCGGGGACGCGTTTGGATGGAAGGTTCAGGCGTTCGAGGAGGCCGAATCTGCGCGTTCCCTCGACAGGTTTTTGTGATAACATGCCGCTGAAAGCGCCGGTGCGAGCTCAAACTGCCTTCGGTGGGTCCGATGATCAGTGACGATGTCATCCTGGCGGACAACGTGGTCATTCACCAACCCGATCTGGTGAATCTTTACGGTTGCACCGTGAAGGAAGGGACCAGAATTGGCGCGTTCGTGGAAATCCAGCGGGGTGCAGTGGTAGGGCGGAACTGCAAGATCTCTAGCCACACGTTCATCTGCACGGGGGTCACCATCGAAGACGGCGTCTTCGTCGGCCACGGCGTGATGTTCATCAATGACCTTTATCCCAGGGCGGTGAACGCGGATGGATCGCTCCAAACCGAAGCCGACTGGAAACTGATCGAGACGCGAGTGAAGGCGCGGGCCTCCATCGGGAGCAACGCCACCATCTTGGGGGGCGTGACGATCGGGGAAGGCGCGATAGTGGGCGCCGGCGCCGTGGTCACCCGGGATGTTCCGGACCACGCCGTGGTGGCCGGCGTTCCGGCACGCATTCTCCGGGACGCTCGCGAACCGAGCGCCGGAGTATGAGTATGTGCGTAAGGGGGATGAGATGATCCGCGTTGGCGTAGTCGGTTATGGTTACTGGGGGCCCAACGTGGTGCGTAACTTCAGCGAGGCGCCCGGGGCCCAGGTGGTGGCCGTAAGCGATCTGGGTCCGGAACGGCTGGCCCTGGCGCGCAGCCGCTATCCGGCGGTGGAGACCACCGCCGACTACCGCGATCTGCTGGCCAACCCGCACATCGACGCAATCGCAATCTGCACCCCGGTCGCGAGCCACTTCGAGGCCGCCCTGGGCGCGCTGCGGGCCGGCAAGCACGTGCTCGTCGAGAAGCCCTTGACGACCAGTTCCGAGCAGGCCCTGCGCCTGATCGAAGAGGCCGAGCGGCGCCAGCGGCTTCTGATGGTGGATCATACTTTCGTCTACACCGGGGCGGTGCGAAAGATTCGGGAACTGGTGGCCGGCGGCGCGCTGGGGGAGCTCTATTACTACGACTCGGTGCGCGTGAACCTGGGGCTGTTCCAGCACGACGTGGATGTCATCTGGGACCTGGCGGTGCACGATCTGTCGATCATGGACTACGTGCTGCCGTCGCGGCCCTGCGCGGTGTCGGCGACCGGCATCAGTCACGTGGCCGGGGCGCCGGAGAACATTGCCTACATCACCTTGTTCTTCCAGAACCAGCTCATCGCCCACGTGCACGTGAACTGGCTGGCGCCAGTGAAGGTGCGCCGCACGCTGATCGGCGGAAGCCGCAGGATGATCCTGTACGACGACATCGAGCCCAGCGAGAAGGTGAAAATCTACGATAAAGGCATCACGCTCAGCGACGGCGCAGAGAGCGTGTACAAGATGCTGATCAGCTATCGCACCGGCGACATGTGGGCCCCTCAGTTGGATGCGACCGAAGCGCTGCAAACCGAGGTGCGGCACTTCCTGCGGTGCGTCGAGGAGGGCGAGCATCCTATTACCGGTGGAGAAGCGGGGCTACAGGTGGTCCGGGTGCTGGAAGCAGCCACGCGCTCGATGAAGGAGCGCGGCCGGCCGGTGGAATTGCCGCCAGAAAGGGGCGCGGCGTGATTCCGTTCCTGGACCTGAAAGCGCAGTACCGCAGCATCAAGGCCGAGGTGGATGCCGCTATCGCCGGCGTGCTGGAGAGCTGCCAGTTTGCGCTGGGCAGCGAGGTGGCGGCCTTCGAGAAGGAGTTTGCGCTTTACTGCGGCGCTTCCTATGGGATTGCGGTGAACTCCGGCACCAGCGCCCTGCATCTGGCGCTGCTAGCTGCGGGCGTGGGGCCCGGCGACGAGGTCATCACGGTTCCCTTCACCTTTGTCGCCACGGCAGCGGCGGTGTGTTACACGGGTGCGCGGCCGGTGTTCGTGGACATCGATCCTCGCTCCCACACCATGGACGTGACGCGCATCGACAGCACGCTCACCGCCCGGACGAAGGTCATTCTTCCGGTGCACCTTTATGGGCAGCCCGCCGATATGGACCCGATTCTCGAGATTGCCCGGCGGAGGGGCTTGCTGGTGATCGAGGACGCCGCCCAGGCCCACGGCGCCCACTACAAGGGCCGCCGGGCGGGGAGCCTGGGTGACCTGGCCTGCTTCAGCTTTTACCCCGGCAAGAATCTGGGCGCCTACGGCGAGGGGGGTATGGTGTTGACCGACAACCCGGACTTCGCCCGGACCATCCGCATGCTGCGCGACTGGGGCCAGGAGCGCAAGTATCACCACGTGCTGAAGGGCTACAACTACCGCATGGAGGGCATCCAGGGCGCGGTGCTGCGGGTCAAGCTGCGACACCTGGAAGCCTGGACCGAGGCCCGCCGGGCGCACGCCGCGCGCTATCACGAACTGCTGGCCTCCAGCGTCGTGGTTCCGCAGGAGATGCCCTACGCGCGCCACGTCTACCACGTTTACGCCATTCGAGCCCGGCACAGGGACAACCTCCATCAGGAACTGAACGCGCGGGGGATCCAGACCGGGATCCACTACCCGGTCCCGGTTCATTTGCTGGAGGCCTACCGCGACCTGGGGTACACGCGCGGCGATTTCCCCTGTTCGGAGCAGGTCGCCGGCGAGGTGCTGTCGTTGCCCATGTTCCCGGAGTTGACCGACTCGCAGATCGAGACCGTGAGCGCCGCAGTGCGCGAGTCTGGAGGGAAGGCGTCGTGAAGGCGTTCATCTTCGGAGCCGGCGCGCAAGGCAGGGTCGTACTGGACATCCTGCTCGACCAGGCGGAACACGAGTCGTTCGCCTTCCTCGACGAGAATGAGCAGGTTTGGGGAAAGCAGGTGAACGGCGTGGTGGTCCTGGGAGGTCTGGACTTTGCGGCGCGGCAGGAAAAAGAGAGTTTCGCCGTGATCGTGGCGTTGGGGAGCCCGGCGGCCAGACTGGCGGTCACGGAGAGAATCAAGGCGCGTGGCCTGCGTTTGTTGAACGCGGTGCACCCCTCCGCGGTGATCGCTTCGAGCGCGATCCTGGGCCAGGGGAACATGATCGGCGCCGGCGCGGTGATCAACTCAAATGCGAGAATCGGAGATAGCGTGATCGTCAACACGGGCGCTATCGTGGAACACGACGATGTTTTGGAGGACGGCGCGACCATCTGTCCGGGAGCTAACCTGGGCGGCCGGGTTCGGGTCGGCCGCGGCGCGTTTGTCAGCACCGGGGCCATCGTTCTTCCGCGGGTGTCGATGGGCGCTGGGGCCGTGGTTGCCGCCGGCTCGATCGTGACGCGCGACGTGCCGGGCGGAACGCTGGTGATGGGGACGCCGGCCCGGTTTCGCGAGCCGGTCGATGAGAGCTTTGACTGGAAACGCGTGCTGTAGAAAAGGGGATTGGGTGTGCAGGATCTGTTCGAGGACCACATCCCGCTGCTGAAGCCCTGGTTGGGGGAAGAAGAGGTGCGGGCGGCCGGCGAGGCCATTCTGTCGGGCTGGGTAAGTCAAGGGCCGCGGGTGATCGAGTTCGAGAACGCCGTGGCGGCGTACGTGGGCGCCCGCTACGGCGTGGCCACCAATGCCTGCACCTCTGCCCTGCATTTGGCTTTGCAGTTGAGCGGAGTGCGATCAGGCGACGAGGTGATTCTGCCGTCGTTTACCTGCATGGCCACCGCCAATGCCGTCCACCATGCGGGCGGCCGGCCGGTGTTCGCCGAAATCGATCCTCGCACCTACAACCTCGACCCGCAGGCCGCGGCCGCAGCCATCACCCCGAGGACGCGAGCCATCCTGGTGGTCGATCAGATCGGGCTTCCGGCGGATATCGATGCGTTTGTCGAGCTAGCCCGAAGACGCGGTGTGGCGCTGGTGGAAGACGGAGCCTGCACGCTGGGCGGAACTTATAAGGGGAAGCGCGTGGGGGGCCTGGGACCGCCCACCTGTTTCAGCTTCCATCCGCGCAAGATGATCACCACCGGGGAAGGTGGGATGATTACGACCAACGACGCAGAGCTGGCCGGGCAGGCTCGCATGCTGCGCGCCACCGGCGCTTCCATCTCGGATCTGGAGCGGCACAAGGCCAAGGGCGTCCTGGTGCAGCAATACGGCAGCGTGGGCTACAACTATCGAATGACCGACATGCAGGCGGCCATCGGGCTGGTGCAGTTGCGGAAAATCGTGGCCATGCTGGAGCAGCGCGCCGCCCAGGCGCGCCGCTACGATGCGGCGCTGGCCCAGATCGAGGACGTCGGGCCGCCCTACGTCCCGGAATACGCCACCCACACCTACTCCTCGTACCTGATCCGCCTGGGGCGCAACTGCCCGGCCGGGCGGGACCACCTGCTGCGGGCGATGGCGGAGCGTGGCATCTCCTGCCGGGTCGGCATCCAACCATTGCACAAAGAGCCGTTCTACCGGGCGAGCTGCCGCAACCTCAGCCTGCCGGTGACCGAAGAGGCCGCGCGCTCCACGCTGTTCCTGCCGATCTTTCCGGGGTTGACCGAAGCGCAGCAGGAGCGCATCATCGCCACCTTAAAGGAGAGCCTGGCCAGGCGCTGCTAGTCCTGCGATGGAGATCTCGGTAATCTTTCCCGCCTACAACGAGGAGCGGAACATCCGCGGCGCCATGTCTGGGGCGCTGGAAGCGCTGCGCCCGCTGTTCGGCGGATTCGAGATCCTCGTCATCGACGACGGAAGCCGCGACGCAACCGGGAAGATCGCCGACGCGCTGGCCGCCGAGCATCCCGAAATCCGGGTGATCCACAATCCGGTGAATCTGGGGGCCGGCGCCTGCGTGTTGATCGGGTTTCGCCAGGCCCGCTGCGAGCTGGTGATTCACAACGCCATGGATTATCCGTTCGACTTGCGCGAGCTGGCCTGGATGGTCCCGTTGATGGAGGATGCGGACATCGTGGTGGCGGCGCGGAAAAGCCGGGCGGGCTACAGCCTCTACCGCAAGCTGACTTCGGTGGTCAACGTCGCGCTGCTGCGCCTGCTGTTCGACCTTCGATTGCGCGACTACAATTTCACCCAGCTCTACCGTAAATCGGTTCTGGACTCGCTCGAGATCGAGGCCCGCAGCACGGCGTTCCTGACGCCGGAGACTCTGATTCGGGCGCACGACAAGGGGTATCGAATCAAGGAAGTCGAGGTCGAGTATCACCCCCGCCAGGCCGGCGTGGCCACCTCGGGGAGCCCGCGCGTGATTATCCGCTCCCTGCGAGACATGCTCCGGTTTTGGTACAAGAGGGCCAGAGAGAGACAATAAGTAGCCGATGCAAAACGCACGCATGCTGATCACCGGGGGCGCCGGCCTGGTAGGCTCCTACATTGCCGATTTACTGGTCGAAGAGGGCGCCTCCGAGGTCGTCATTCTGGACAACTTTGTTCGCGGGCGCCGCGAGAACCTGGCCTCAGCGCTGGCCAGCGGGCGCGTCTCCATCCTGGAAGGCGACATCCGGGACCGGGAGCGGGTGGCCCAGGCGATGCGCGGCATCGACGTGCTGTTCCATCAGGCCGCCATCCGCATCACGCAATGCGCCGAGGAGCCGCGGCTGGCTCTGGAAGTCCTGGTGGATGGTACTTTCAATGTGCTGGAGGAAGCGGTCCGAGCCAAGGTGAAGAAGGTGGTGGCGGCCTCCTCGGCGTCGGTCTACGGACTGGCTGAGGAATTCCCTACCCGGGAATCTCACAACTCTTACAACAACCGCACTCTCTACGGCGCTTCGAAAGTGTTCAACGAGGCGCTGCTCAGGAGTTTCCAAGACATGTACGGTCTGGACTACGTGGCGTTGCGCTACTTCAACGTCTACGGTCCGCGGATGGACATCCACGGCGCCTACACCGAAGTGCTGATCCGATGGATGGAGCGCATCGCCAGCGGCCAGCCGCCGCTGATTCTGGGCGACGGCACGCAGACCATGGACTTCGTCCACGTGCGTGACATTGCCAGGGCCAACATCCTGGCCGCGCACGCGAACGTCACCGACGAAGTGTTCAACGTGGCCAGCGGCGCCGAGACCAGCCTCAACGAACTCGCCGATACTCTGTTGAAGGTGATGGACTCCCCCCTGCGGCCGGAGTACGGGCCGGAGCGGAAGGTGAATCCGGTGTCGCGGCGGCTGGCCGATATGAGCAAGGCGAAGCGGCTGCTGGGCTTCGAGGCCAGTATCCCTCTGGAAGAGGGCTTGCGCGGGCTGGTCTCCTGGTGGCAGTCTCAACGGCAGGGAAAGGAGGCGTGAGGTGTCCGAGCCGGCCAAGATGATCCCCATCATCCGGCCCGTGATGGATGAGCGGGAGCTGGAAGCGGCCGGGCGGCCGATTCTGTCCGGCTGGGTGACCCAAGGGCCTGAAGTGGCGGCTTTCGAGCGCGAGTTTGCGGCCGCGGTGGGGGCGGCTCATGCCTGTGCCGTGTCCAGTTGCACGACCGCCTTGCACCTGGCGCTGCTGGCGGCCGGCGTCCGCCCCGGCGATGAAGTCATCACCGCCAGCCATTCCTTCATCGCCACGGCCAACAGCATCCGGTACTGCGGGGCCAGGCCCATGTTTGTGGACATCGAGCCGGAGACTTTCAACATGGATCCGGCCCTGGTCGAGCCGGCCATCACCGAACGTACCCGCGCCATCCTGTGCGTCCACCAGATGGGGATGCCCTGCGATTTGAAGGCGATCCTGGCGGTCGCCCGCCGGCACTCGCTGCCGCTGATCGAAGATGCTGCCTGCGCCATCGGCAGCGAGATACTATGGAACGGCGCCTGGGAGAAGATCGGCAAGCCGCACGGGGACATCGCCTGCTTCTCCTTTCACCCCCGCAAGCTCATCACCACCGGCGACGGCGGGATGATCACCACGTCGAACGCCGAATGGGACCGGCAGTTCCGGCTCTGGCGCCAGCATGGCATGAGCGTGCCGGATACGGTGCGGCATGGGGCCAGGGAGGTGATCTTCGAATCCTATCCGGAGCTGGGCTACAACTACCGCATGACGGATTTGCAGGCGGCTATCGGGCGCGAGCAACTGAAGCGGCTGCCGGAGATCGTAGAACGCCGGCGTTTTCTGGCGGGCCGCTATCGTGAGCTGCTGGCCGGTGTGCCAGGGCTGCGGCTGCCGGAACAGCCCTCCTGGGCGCGCAGCAACTTCCAAAGCTATTGCGTGCGCCTGCCGGAGGAATGCGACCAGCGGGCGGTGATGCAGTTCATGCTGGAGCAGGGCATCGCCACCCGGCGCGGGATCATGTGCGCGCATCGCGAGCTGCCCTATGCGGGCGGCGGGGAACGCTTGCCGCACAGCGAGGCGGCGCAGGACCGCAGCATTCTCCTCCCGCTCTTCCACCAGATGACCGAAGACGATCAGCAGCGAGTTGCTCTGGCGCTGCGGCAGGCGGTATGAGCATCCTGATCAACGAGCAATGCGT
>CAVRZY010000032.1:0-5588 GCA_963725415.1 uncultured Acidobacteriota bacterium
GCCGGAGTACAACGGTGCGCTGCGGGAGCGGCTCTACATCGCCTCCAAGACCTTGCGGCGCTATGCGCTGGACCGCACGAGTTCGGCCTCCACTACCATCGACGAGCTGAAACGTACGCTCACGCAATTGTTTGGAGATGGCACGGGCTATATCCCGGAGGGCGCCTATCTGGATTGCATGCAGGTCCACGACCTCTACCGGATGGAGGAGGTTGATCCCATCTATGAAGGTCTGGACCGCCGGGAGGCGCGGCCGGTGCGAATCGGAGCGTTGGCCGGCCTGCTGGACTACCGCGACGGGACCAACCTGACAGGCCTCAATCCCGAGCGCCGGCACTACCTGCGGCACATCGGCGTGAGCAGCCATCAGAGTTCGGCCGTGCTGATGAATGTCCTCCAGCGCGACGAATTGAACATCATCGACACGCTGCTGACGGCGGTGAACCCCAATGACCGCTGGTATTGCTCGCACCAGCACAATGTCATTCGGCTGGCCATGGCGCGTGGCGTGGGCGTGATTGCGATGAAGGCTCTAGCCGGCGGCGTCTTTTTTGGGGGCCCGGCACGCTTTTCGAGTTCATACGTGGACTTGATCCTGACAGTCGGAAAACCCAGCGCGGTGTCCCACACGGACCTAGTGCGCTATTCCGTGTCGATCCCTGGGGTGAGCTGCCTGCTCACCGGCATCGGACGCATCGACCGGGAGAATGCGGATGCGGATCAACTGGTGGCGAATCTGAAGGCCGCCCTGGGTGACGTAGCTTCCCTGGCCGAGCGCCGGCGCATCGAAGAGGAGGTGGCGGAGCGGCACGGGGTGGACACCAACAATCATTTCCAGGAGCGGCGCGGGCTGGTGCAGCCCACGGAGGTGCGCCTGGAGCGCGACGGAGACCGCGTGATGGTCCACTGGAACACCGCCCTGGCGGGCAGCGAAGCGATCCGCTCCTATAACGTGTATGCGGGCGACCGCCAGGTCGCGTCTCTTCCTTACCGCCCGCAAACCAGCCTGACGCCGCTGTCGGCCCTGCTGCCTGCGACTGAGATCACCTCGGAGGCGGTTCGCGTGGAGGCTTCCGAGGAACTGCCTCGGGACCTAGGCGCGTGACGGCTGCATGACTCTCGTGCAGGCAGTGACAGCGAACGAAAGGAGGCAATCGTGGCCAGCGTAAGAGCTAGTTGGACCCTACTGCTTTTGTTGGGTGTGGCTTTCCGATTCTTGGGGTCAGGCGCAGGCGACCGGATGCCGGGTCAGGACAGCCCGCCAACCGGCCGGCGGCTAACCCATGCGTGCATCATCACGAACAACATCGAGCGGTTACGCACGTTCTACCGGGAGGTTCTGGAGGCGGAGCCCCACTCTTACAGCAACGACTACGCTGAGTTTCCGGCAGAAACTGGAACGCTGGCGCTATTCAGCCTTGCCGCTCACAACGGACTGGCCCCGGGCTCGGCGCGCCCCGCTGCGAATGCCAGCGTGATCCTGGAATTCCAGGTTCGCGACGTTGACGGGGAGTACGCCCGCTTGCTGCAACACTCGATTGAGTGGGTAAAGCCGCCAACGACTCAACCGTGGGGAAACCGCTCCATCTATTTTCGGGACCCGGATGGCAACTTAGTCAACTTTTACAGCCGGGTTGGGCCACAGCCTGGACTGGCTGCGCGGCCCGCAGCAACGCTCCAGCAACCTCGCGCTGCTGAAGACGTTCCAGTTTGCCGAAAGGCTTAGGATGGAGATTCGCGGCGAGTTCACCAACCCGACCAACACGCCGTCCTTCGGCAATCCCGGCACGGACATGTCCACTCCGGCGACCTTCGGCGTGATCAGCGATGGCGGCAGCGCCCGCTCGGTTCAGTTGGGAGCACGCTTGCGCTTCTAAGTTGGATTTCTCACCATGCCCAGTCTCGACCGCGCTGCGGAGCATGTGGCGCAGCCTCTCCAGGCTGCCGTCTCGGCACTCGTGCCGAGACACGCTGTTGCGGGGGCACAGAAGCACTGGCGTCGAGACGAGTCTCGACGCGGCAGGCTGAAGCCCGCGCCACACCTTGGCCGTACCTCGCGACTGGTCAGAAATCCGGGTGCAGCGTGGCGCCCGACAGGGTGTGAATCGCCGCCCGGCCTTAGACAATGCTTTTTCGATCCCATGTCACATAGAATGCACAAAATGCTCGCCGCGCTGGTCATCGCGTTGCTGACTCTGCCCGTTGCCAGAGGCGCGCCGCGGGCCAAGAACGTGATTTTGTTTCTGGCCGATGCCGGGGGGCTGCCCACCGTCAACGCGGCCAGCCTTTACGGCTACGGCAAGCCGCAGGCGCTCTACATCCAGCAAATGCCGCACATTGGCCTCTCGGACACCTCCACCGCCAATAACTGGGTGGCCGATTCGGCGGCCGGAATGACTGCCATCGTCACGGGCCGGAAATCCAACAACGGGGTGCTATCCCAATCGGCCGGGGCGGTGCGCGGCGCGCGCGACGGTGAGCCGCTGAAAACCATTCTGGAGTACGCAGAAGAACACGGGCTAGCCACCGGCGTGGTCTCCGACTGCCCGGTCTATGACGCCACGCCGGCGGCTTGCTACGCCCACAGCAATGATCGGGCCCGGCCCGCCGAGATCTTCTTGCAGATCCTGAAGCCTCGCTTTGGCGATGGTGTGGACGTGGTCATCGGGCGCGGCCGCGAGCGCATTCTCAAAGAGACCGGCGCCTTGGGGGTAGATGTCTGGCCGGCCTTGCAGAGTAAAGGCTACAGGGTGTTGACAAGTCCGGATTCATGGAAAGACGTGGATGGCGCCCCCTCGCGCCTGGCGGCGGTGTTTAACTCCGAGGAATTCAGCCTGAGCGACTGGGTTGACCACGCCTTGAGCGTCCTCTCTCGCAACCCGAAGGGCTTGTTTCTGATGGTCGAGTCGGATACCCATGTCAAGGACGTGCGCCGGTGCCTGGAGGCGATGCTGGAGTTGGACCGGATCGTCCGCCGGACCGCCCAGCGCATGAGGGGAACCGACACACTCATCATCTTCACCGCCGATCATTCCTACGATCTGCACCTGCCGCGCAGCGGCAAGCCGGGCGAGGACATTGTGCCCCTGCTGAAGGTGGACGGGCATCACAACGCCGAGGAGGTCATCGTGGCGGCCCAGGGTCCGGGATCGGAGAAGGTCCGCGGTTTCTTCCCCAACACCCGTCTGTTTTACATCATGCTTTCGGCGTACGGCTGGGAGTAAAGACCAGGAGGCGGTTATGAGAAATGCAATACGCGGTGGCGTGCGGGCTGTACTACTGGCATTCATGCTGTGGTCTGCCGGCTCGCAGGGGCTGAAGCTGGCAGCCGAGGCCCAGCGAGAGACAAGCGCCTCCGTTCCGGTTGCCTTCCTCAACGTGAATGTGGTGCCGATGGACACGGAGCGCATCCTGGAGAGGCAGACGGTAGTGGTGCGCGACGGGCGGATTGCGGACCTCGGCCCTGCCGACAGCGTCGAGATACCAGCGGACGCCGAGCGAATCGAGGCTGAGGGTTGCTACCTGATGCCGGCATTGGCCGACCTGCACACCCATTTCGTGTACGGACCGAACTGGGAAAACGACCTGTTCCTGTTCGTGGCCAACGGCGTCACCAGCGTGCGGGAGATGTGGGGCATGTCTCCGTTTCTGACATGGCGGGCCGCCATTGGCCGCGGAGCGGTGCTGGGACCGACGCTCTACCTGGCCAGCACCGGCCTGGACGGCCCGGGCGGCTACTGGTCAGCCCTGACTCCCCCGATCGCCTCGCCGGATCAGGCACGCCAGGCCGTGGCGTCTTACAAAGCGGCCGGCTACGACTTCATCAAAGTCTACAGCGACCTCCGGCCGGAGGTGTATGCGGCGATCATCGAGGAGGCCGCAGCGCAAGGCATCAAGGTGGTGGGGCACGTTCCCACACGCGTCGGGCTGCTAGACGTTCTGGCCGCGCAGCAGTACTCCATCGAACATTTCCTCGGCATCGTCGAGCTGGTGTCCTCGAACAGGGCGTTGACGGGGGTCGTGGATGAGGAGCGGCTCCGGGAGGTGGCCGGGCTGGTGCGGGAGGCGGGCGTGTGGGTCAGCCCGACCCTGACGGTGAGCACGGTTTCGCTGGACCAGGTTGCGGGCTTGGCGCAGCGTCCGGAAATGCGGTACGCCTCGCCCCAGATGAAGGCGTGGTTCCAGCATCCCACCAACCAAGCCCCCAATCGCGACCTTTCGCGCCCTGTGGCCAACTCGAAATTGATGCTGAAGGGGCTCAACGACGCCGGGGCGAAGCTTCTGCTCGGGGTGGACTCGGGCATCCGCTATGTACTGCCGGGCTTCTCGATCCACGATGAGCTGCGGCTCAGAGTGGAGGCGGGGTTGACGCCGTACGAGGTCATCCGCATGGGCACCGTCAACGCGGCCGAGTTCCTGAACCGACAGGAGGAGACGGGCAGCGTGGCGGTGGGCAAACGCGCGGATCTGGTCCTTCTCCAGGGGAATCCGTTGGAGGACGTCGCCAACATCAACAAGCGCGTGGGCGTCATGGCCGGTGGGCGGTGGCTCTCCGAGACCTGGTTGCGAGAGCGGCTCGAAGCAGATCGCGCAGTCATACGGAAACTAGTGCATCGTCCGATTAGTCCTTTGGAGTACCTGGTTCGGGGCAAAACGGGTACAGGCCACCAATTGCCCACCGCGCAATTGGACCCTGTCCCCGTTTTGCGCGGTCTCGATACCAGAAAGCACTTGTCGGACGATGCACTAGTGCGGGGACGCTGACCAGCAGAGCGCGATCTTCCGGCTGCGCCAGCGTTGCACTCGATGGTCCAACTGCTGATTTCTGATAGGATGTAACTCTGCGGACCCGCGCCGCCCCCCGCCCGAGACGCTATGCCGGAAAAAACTTACGACCACAAACGGATCGAACTGAAATGGCACCAGCGCTGGCAGGACGCCTCGCTGTATAAGGCCGAGGAGGATTCTTCCCGTCCCAAGTATTACGTGCTGGAGATGCTTCCCTATCCCAGCGGCACGCTGCACATGGGCCACATCCGCAACTACACCATCGGAGACGCGCTGGCCCGCTACAAGTGGATGCGCGGCTTCAACGTGCTGCATCCGATGGGCTGGGACGCCTTCGGCCTGCCGGCCGAGAACGCCGCCATCAGCCACGGCCTGCACCCCCGCGACTGGACGCTGGCCAACATCGCGGAGATGAAGAAGACCCACCACCGCTTCGCTTTCAGCTACGACTGGGACTGCGAGATCTCGACCTGCGAGCCGGAGTACTACCGCTGGAACCAGTGGTTCTTCCTGAAGATGCTGGAGCGCGGGCTGGTCTACCGCAGAAAGTCGCGGGTGAACTGGTGCCCGGAGTGCGCCACCGTGCTGGCCAACGAGCAGGTGGTGAACGGCTGCTGCTGGCGGCACGGCGCCACGCCGGTGGAGCAGCGCGAGTTGGAGCAGTGGTTCTTCCGCATCACCGCCTACGCCGAAGAGTTGCTGGCCGACAGCGACAAGCTGGAAGGCCGCTGGCCGGAGCGCGTGCTGACCATGCAGCGCAACTAGCAATACGTAACTGTCGCTGAAGGTATGCATACACA
>CAVRZY010000033.1:0-3021 GCA_963725415.1 uncultured Acidobacteriota bacterium
CCACCTGGTCCAGATTATGACGGACACCGCAGCCTGCTATTTCGGCACGCGCGTGGCCTCTTATGGTGGCCATAGTTACTCAGCCTACCTGATTTTCGATTCCCCGGTGCGGCGTTACCGGTCGCTTCAGTCGGATGTTGCGGACGTCAAACTGGCCAACACCGATGGCATTGTGGAAGCGCTTCTCCTGGCCGAGCGTTTCGAGGGCGCGAAATGCACTCTGCTCGAGTACTTCCCGGACCTCGAAACCCCGGACGCCGCCGAGTTGGTGCGCGGCGTCCTCTCGGAGCAGCAGGCCGGGGAGGACGTCGTCTCTTGGCGTCTGATTCCTGAATATGATTTCTCTGCCATCGCGTTGCCGGAACGCGACTTCGCGACAACCTGCTCCTGGCGCTACAAGTCGGCGCCTTGCGGCTCGACAAGCGGTGAAGCCACTTGCCCGAAAGACTACGATTCCTGCAAGGCGCGGGGAGCCACACATCGGTTCAACGGGTTCATTCAAATCACCGCTCCACTCGTCCGGCTCTATCCGCCCACGCCGCCTCGGCCGCCCGCCGAGCCTCGCGGCCCGCGATGGAGGGGCTACTGATGGACCTCTCTCCAGCTCCGACCGCATTCTCGGACGGCACGGCATTCCCCGCCGGGCTTTCCGATTCCGCCGCCGCCGAATGGATGGCGACGCGCCTGAATGCCCCCATCCCGCTTGCCTACGGCCGCCATCTCGTTGCGGGATCGCCGATTTTCCAGCATCTCGACGAAGCTACTAAAAAGACCACGCTCTTCATCGCCCTCGGCCTGGGCGAATGGGATTCCATCGAAGTACTTTGGGTGAATGGGCTCGATGTCACCAACACTGCGGAATATCATTTCCATCCCGGCACCGATGGCGAGACCGGGATGGAAGAGGAAGGTACGGGACTGGAGTCGCAGACTCGCACGCCGGGAACGGTAACAGGAGGTGATGCCGGCCCGGACGGCGATACCTACGATTGGTCGAGCCCCTCGAACGCCGCTGCCGAAGATGGCAATTTGGCGACGGCGACATTGCCGGTTCCTCCGGGCAACACCAAATCGAATTGGCTGAAGGCCACAAACTTCGGCTTCTCGATTCCGAGCGGGGCCACAATCCGCGGCTATAAGGCCAACCTGAAACGCAAACAGAATTCCGGCACAAGCGCAATCTATGCGGCGATGAAGATGCTAGGGGTGACCGGGGGATTGATGAAGGGAGATCCCTACGGGGTGCCCTGGCCGGGAACCCTTCAGTTCAAATACTACGGCTCTAGCACCGACCTCTGGAACGCCACGGGCGCGAGCGATACGGTCGTCAACAACTCCGCCTTTGGCGTTGGTATGGTGGCGCAATGTACGGGCGCTCCCGGCAATGGCGCTGTGGCTGGCGTCGATCTTGAGAGCCTGACGGTTTACTACGAACAGGCGGGCGCAGGCAGCCGCAACCAGAAAATCTGCTCGCTCTTTCCGGCGCAGTACACTCCTCTCACCTTCAGCCGCACGGCTTATCTCTCGCTGCTGCTCGATCCCGACCCTGGCGCCCCTGACGCCGGCTTTGACGTTCGCGGCATCTACCGGACCAAGCGGGTTCGAATCTTTGACTCCTCTGGAAACCCGATTGACTACGCTTGGTCGCAGAACCCGCTTTGGCAGAAGCTCGACCTGCTCATCGACTATTGGATCAAGCCGCGCGCCCTGGTGAACGCCGCACTGACGGCTGATGAGAAGGCTAAGATCGATTGGCCCCTCTTGGCCGCTGCAGCCGCCTACGCCGATGAATTGATTACCGTGAACGGAGTCGAGGTCCCGCGTTTCCGGTCCAACGTGGTTTTTGTCAACGAGTCGGACCTAAATGCTGCGCTTGCCACCCTCCTCGCGCAGTGCCGGGGTTTCCTGCTTCAGCAGGATGGGAAATTCAAGCTGAACATTGACGCGCCGCGCAGCTCGATCTTCACCTTCAATTCCTCCAATGTCGCCGAAGGGTCGCTCTCCCTCGCTCAGCGCTCGACCCGGGACATGGTGAACCGCCTGGTGCTCAAGGCGCGCGACCCTCAGAGTGGCCAGGGCGACCATACGAAGGACTTCAAACCCTGGCAGAAGAACCTTGACGATGAACCCCAGCAGGATTTTGCTGGGCGCGTGATCAGCCAGGATGCAGATTTCGGTGCACAGGATCCCGAGCGCGCGGAGCGGTTGGGCAAATACATGCTCCGGCGGACGCTCGATTTGGACGGCCAAGTTGCCCTGCGCGGCATCATCGACGCCGGCATGGTCTCTCCCGGTGACCGCGTGGTAGGCCCGGCGCAGCAGGATTTCGGCTCGAGTGCCGACTACGAAGTCATCGAGGTGGACGACAATCCCGATGGCACGCACGATTTCCAGCTCCAGAAATACGACGAATCTATTTTCTCTGACACGGCTGAGCCCCAGCAGGCCGCCGAGGAAACCAACATCCCGCGCACCACTCAGGCGGTTGATGACGGGCAGGTGCTGGTCACTGACTCGACGTCGCCTTCCGGGGTGGGCACGGTTTCGCCTCAACCGTCGCCGGCCGTCGAGGAAATTTCCGGCAACTACACCGCCCAGGCCAGCGATTCTGGCAAGACGCTCTACTTCAACAGTTCGAGTCCGGCCACTCTAACCCTGCCCGCTTCTGCGCCATCCTCCGACTGGATCATCAAGGTGACCAACGGCGGGTCCGGCGCCGTCACCATCGACCGCAACGGGCGCACTATCGACGGTGCGGCGGATGATTTGGTTCTGAATCAAAACCAAGGCTGCTCAATCCAGCCTGACGGTCTGAATTACATCACTGTGCGCGGCGTCGGCGCGGAAGGATTCCACGTCGTCGGCGTCTCAATAGATGGCGGAGCTTCGGCCATCGTGGCGCCGATTGTTCGGCGGATTCAGTATCCTTATGCCGATGGAGCCATCATCGGCTGGTCAGTGGCGGGTGATCCGGCAGGAAGCCTCACGGTTGAAATCGACAAGCACGCATCTTCCCCACCG
>CAVRZY010000034.1:0-7273 GCA_963725415.1 uncultured Acidobacteriota bacterium
ACTGTCCTGGGCGGCATGCTCCCCTGGCTGGCCTTCAGCGAGGCCGCCGGACGCGCCGCCTGCGTCATCCTCGAACACCGCAATTTCGTCAAAAAACTGGTCTTCCCCCTGGAGATCCTGCCGGTGAACCTGGGGGCCGCCGGCCTGGTTACCGAACTGTTCGCCCTGGCCATCTTCGCCATCGGATTGCTCGTGGCCCGCGGCGGGGTGCCGCTCTCCGTCACTGGGGAGAGACCTGGTGTGGATCCTCCTAAGCCTTCGTCGGGGAAGCATCGAGTGTTGCGGCGCGGTTCCTGGGACGGCGGTCCGGGGGACCTCCGCGCGTCGGTCCGTAGCAGGGGCGGGCCGGGCGGCAGGTGCAGCGGCCTGGGTTTTCGGTGCGTGCGGGAAGTAATCGCTTGAGACTTTTTCCTTTTCCCTTGAATTGAGGAGCGTGAAGCGGCGGGGGAAATGCCGGACGGAGGAACTCACAGATTGTTGCGCCTGTGTGACCGGGATTGCGTCGGGTAGTCCGGCGATGCTGTCCGAGAGGTCCTCGACCGACTGGGTGCGGCGGCCAGCGGCAGAGCGCTGATTGCCGAGAGCCGCCCGAGCGTACGGCTCGGCTCGGAGCGGAGCCGCGATTAGCTTGGGACTGGGGGAGAAGGGGGGCAGGAATTCATGAACCTCCGGCTCACAACGAAGGACGAGGATTGCCGGGAGCGGCACTTTGCTCGGCGAGCCGAGCAAGGGCCCGCGCCCAGAGGGCGCCCGGGTTCAGCGGCCCCCATAGGCGTTAACTTTGAAGAGCGCGGCCGAGGGAGTCGGGGTGTGAAAGGGGTTTATCAACAGAGATGCGAGGGCTAGGCCCAACATGGCCGCTTCCCGATGTCGAAGTTTAACGATTCGGGCGCTCAGGCGCGGTCCGGTTTTGGCCGTCGCCTGGAGCGGCTGGTTAGCCCGCCTTGGACTCACGCTTAAGGTCTTGCGGCAGCGCCGATATGACCGATCGGAGTAACAAATTCACAGCCTCGGACGTCTGGAAGACCGATGCCACATCCGGATCGAGAACCACCGCAACGGTACTGCCCTTCATCAGCGCAGCAAAACGGTTCGGTCGCGCCTTGCGGTAATCAAAATGGTACTCTGCCCGGATGTCGGCCGGGGCCGGGCGCCGGGGCCTACGATTGGACGCTCTCTTCATAATCTCGTCGCTCCCGTTTCGTGGCCCGGCGGGCGCTGAAGATCCGCACTGTGTCCTCCCGCGCCGAGAAGCAGACCACCAACAGGCGTAGTTTTGCGGAACGCCCAATGATGATTTCCCGCTGGTGGTCGCCAGAGTGGTCCTCGTCGTCGAAGATCCGCGCCAACGGGTCTCGAAAGACGGTCAGGGCTTCGCCGAACGACACCCCATGCTTGGAGACATTGGCTGCTGCCTTCTTCGGGTCCCATTGGAACTTCAGGTTTATCCCTCACCAGCACGATACCACAACCGCCGCGGATCCGGCATCACCGCGCAACCGCGACGGCAGGCTAACGGTCTGGGCATCACCTGCGGGCGAAGCCCGGCAGGTGCATGCCCTTGTTAGGCGCCCTCCTTGCTCGCGAGCCGGAGATCGGCGGTGACCGGCAGTTCGAAGAGATCCGCCCGCAGGAGCCGCGTCGAAAAGAACAGCACCTCGAGGTTCTCGACCTCACCGGTATCGGGGTTGAGTCGCGCGACTATTTCGTCCTTCATCTCCTCCGAATCTTGCTCCGCGTACGGCGGGCACTTGTCGATGTGGAGGATGTCGGCCTCCCGGTCGTATTTGAACCTCAGTTTCGCCTCCATTCAACTTCTCCTTCGGCTAGCTTTCTGGTTAGGTAGGGCGTGATGATCCAGTGACGCTCCGTCGCTCTGAGCTCGCTGACGACGACCACCACTACATGCTTGCCTCTCTGCACATCAGTGTACTATCGCGAGAACAACTTGGCACTTCCGAACCGAACGCTCCTCCGGACTTGGTCCGGGTCGGCCAGGGTTTCCGCCACTCGCTCCCGGTGCTCCGGCAGCAGATCGGGATGCCGTTCGGCGATGTGACGCTCCCGCTCCTCGGTCAGCTCGACCTCACCCTTCAGGTAAGGGCAAGGGAACCGGCTCATCTGGGTTCTCCGTGCAGCATACGTACTTCGCTAGGCCGCCTAAGGACCGGGCGTTCAGCCGCGGCGCGCCCTTTGCGCCGGCGGCTGCAACGGCTGGTTGGGCAGCCGCACGACCTTGCTGATACTGAGGACCGCCCGCAGCGCTTGATTGACGGCGGCATCAGTCGGTAAGGCCTCAGCCACCTCAGGGCCCAGGAGGACGAGATTGGTCCCCGCGCGATATTTGTTGACGTACTTACCCCGAACCCCTCCCTTCATGGAGGCGAAGTCGTACTCCGGGCGCATATCATCTGCTACCTTCCGGTTAATCCTCTTCATAAAACCTTGGTTCACGACGTGTTGCTCGTCTGGCACTAACCATCCGGACGGTGTCGTTGTGCTCGATGTGCGCCACCACCAAAATGCGCCCGCGGCTGGACATTCCTATGGTCGGGAATCTCGGTTCCACCAGGCTGGAGTGATTCGTGTCGGGAAATGTGGTCGAGAGCGTGTCATCCGGCACGGTCGCCGCTTCGTGGAAATCGATCCCATGCTTCTTGAGGTTGGCGGCGGCTTTCCTGGGATCCCATTTGAAAACCACAATTTCAGTATATGCTCTTGCTGGAAGCGCCCTATCGGTCGGCCTAACGACTGGGACATCACCCGCCGCCGGGTCGTTTGCAGGGGCCGGGTGCGTGCCCTGGTTAGGCGCTGAGCCTCTTTTTTGGCAGGAACGACACGACCTTGTGCCCCGACCGGCGTTGTCGTTTCCTTGCGGCCTCGAGGATCGCTTTGACGTCGAAGCCGTATTTTGCGGCCTGTGCCTCGCGAACGCGCCGGACTTGATCGACGATGTAATCCTTCGCCACGACCCTATTCTCCCAATAGTTCCTCCGGAGTGCAAATCACCGGAGACTCGAAACCAGACCGCCTGCAGATGTTCGCCACCTCCCTGGCAATGAAGGCGTTCGCGATATGCACGCAGTTCCGGGTCATGAGGAAGTCCATGTCGTACACGGCAGCGATGGCAATGTGTGCAGCGTCTGTCGCGGCCTTGCGGGGAATGATTCCGGAAGCCAGAATCTCGGATGCGAGCACCCCGGCGTCGGGCGTGATATCGAGGAGCGGGAAGTCCTGAATGACTTTCATCCTTTCACGCGCTGCCGCAGGGTCCCCGGGGCTTGCTTCATCGACGACAAACTGTGAGATGTAAATGCGAAACGCCTCCCTTCGCTTCTCCCACCATTCCCTGGTGATCTGCTGGTGGCCGGCGATGATGAGATCTCGGCTCGGCCACGGCGTCAGGTAGCTCGGTATGGTTGTCTCCACGTACAGTCTCGGTTTCATTTCGATCCGGTACCGCTTCGGGCCTGCTGTCTAACGACTGAGGCGATCAGGCGTAGCGCGGTCTTGGCCGTCGCTTGCAGCGCCGGGTTAGCCCTCAGTCAGCGGAGCGCCGCCGGCCAATCTTCGGAGCGCGGTCACCAATGATCTGACCGAGCGCCCGAAGAGCTTTGTTTACCGGCTTGGGATCGGGAAATACTTCAACAACGTCGGGGTCAAGGACTACCGTCACCGTGTCGTCTGGAAACCGACTCGCGCATTTCCCGCGAGCGCCAGCGGAAAAGTCGTATTCGGGCAGCATCTCCTCGGATTCGTGCCTAGAGCGTACCCTCCTGATAACACATCCTGCTCCATTGCAGCGGTAGCAGGGCGGCGCTCTCAAGTTAGCGCTTATGGGGCAGGCCCCACGTAATTCTCAGGAGAGGGGATGGGAGTGATTTGTCGTAATGCCTCGGAGGGCGTGAAAAAATTCTTCCGGCGTGTCAAGAGGACAAGCCGGCTTGCCCTCCCCCAGTCTCTTGAGCGGGGCGATTCGGCAAGGGCAATTCGGGGACAGGCAACGAATTTGAAAACGCAAAATTCGTCGCCTGTCCCCGAATTGCGCTGAGTCCCCTGTTGCGAGCGGCAAAACTGATTTTTTTCGCAGCTTCTGAGGCATTACGTTCCGTTGTAGAATGATGGCGGTTCTTGGGATGGCGACTACAGGTTCAAGGCTGAACGAATTCCGGCTGCTAAGGCGGCTGGGCGGGGGGAGTTTTGGAGAGGTGTGGCTGGCGGACAGCCAGGCGCCGAGGGTCAACGAGCCGGCGCTGGTGGCCTTGAAAATACCCCATCAGGAGGAGAAAAAGCTGCTGGGGGAGGGGCGGAAGCTGGCCTTGCTGGAACACCCCAACATCGTCAAGTTCTACCGAGCCAGCGAGACCAGCGAGGGGCTGGTGTTCCTGGTGGAGGAGTACGTGCCGAACGGGGATTTGCGCGCCCGGCTGGATGAGAAGGGGAAGCTGGGGGAGGAGGAAGCGATTCGTGTGGCGGTGGAGATGCTGGAAGCGCTGGGGTATCTCCACGCGCACGAGATCATCCACATGGATGTGAACCCGCGCAACATTCTGTTTGATGCCGAGGGGAGGGCGAAGCTGGCAGACTTCGGTCTGGCCAAGTTTATGGAGAGCAAGAGCCAGCTCACGCAGGTGGGCGGGACGCCGGGGTATATGGCGCCGGAGCTATACCGTGAGAGGGTGTACCCGGCGTCGGACCTGTGGTCGGTGGCGATCGTGCTGCACGAAATGCTGACGGGGAGGCGTCCGTTCGGGGCGGACAACGACGCGGCGTTGATGTACAAGATCCTGCGGGAGCCGCCGGCTCTTTCGGAGGCGCTGAGCGAGGGAGTGAGGGGGTTTCTACGGAATGCGCTGGCGAAGGAGGTGTCGAGCCGATATGGCACGGCTGCGGCGATGGGTGCGGATCTGCGCGAGGTGGCGCAAGGGCGGGCTGGCAAGCTGCTGAGTCCCGGCGAGGAGCTGTCAACCGTCACCTTGCCGGAAGTGAGACGGAGGGGGAAGGAACACAGGAAAGCCGAAGGAAGGACGCCTCGGGCGGTTGTGGGAGTAAACATCGAGTTCGTCCAGATCCCGGCGGGCGAGTTCGATATGGGATCGGAGAGCGGGGATTCAGACGAGAAGCCAGTACACCGGGTGAGAATCAGCAAGGCGTTCGAGATGGGCAAGTATCCGGTTACGCAAGGGCAGTGGGAAGCGGTGATGGGGAGCAATCCCAGCAGCTTCAAGGGCCCCGACCGCCCGGTGGAACAGGTGTCATGGAACGACGTGCAGGTGTTCCTGGAGAAGTTGAACGCGAGGGGAGACGGGTATCGGTACCGTCTGCCGACCGAGGCGGAGTGGGAGTATGCGGCGCGTGCGGGGACGACGGGCGACTCCGCGACAGACGCTGATGCCGTGACGTGGCATGCCAAGAAATCGGCAAGCCAGACCCATCCTGTGGGGCAGAAACAGGCCAATGCGTGGGGGCTATGTGACATGCTGGGTAACGTTTGGGAGTGGTGCCAGGACTGGTATGGCGCGGATTACTACAGGAAAAGCCCAGGTGTAGATCCGCCCGGTCCTTGGTCGGGGAAGCATCGAGTGGTGCGGGGCGGTTCCTGGTCCAGCGTGTGGAGGGACCTGCGGGCGTCCATCCGCAACTGGGACCTGCCTGGCTACTGGGTGAACTACTACGGATTTCGGTGCGCGCGGGAAGTAACGCCTTGAGGCATTACGCCGTGAGGCTTTTTCCTGTTCACTTTGCCTTTTCCTGACAATCCGGTGGCATAGGGGGGCGGGGAGGGCTACAATTTGATCGAGGCGGAAGTCTTGCCATCCGCCAGTTTCTTCGGCGGGATCAATGCGGGGACGGTAATTGGGGTACAGGCAGCGAATTTCGCAAAAGCGGCGAAATTCGAGCCAGTCCCCGAATTACGCGACTGGCAGAGCTGGCGGGCGCGAGACTGGGGGATGGCAAGAGGCGGAAGTCTTGCCATCCCCCAGTTTCTTCGGCGGGATCAATGCGGGGACGGTAATTGGGGTACAGGCAACGAATTTCGCAAAAGCGGCGAAATTCGAGCCAGTCCCAGAATTACGCGACTGGCAGAGCTGGCGGGCGCGAAACTGGGGGATGGCAAGAGGAGGAGGGTGGTGGGCCGGCTTGGTCATCGGCGGCAGGTGGTTCTGTTTCTGGTGGCGATCCTTGTGCCTTGCCTGGTGCTGGTGGCGCTGAGCCTGCGGATGATCGGGCAGGAGCGGGAACTGGCGGAGAAACGGCGGGCGGATGTGCAGCGGCGGCTGGTGGAGCAGGCGCGGCAGGAGCTGCTGGGGCGGCTGGAGGCCATCACGTTGGAGGAACTGGGGGCGCTGTCCAGGCAGCGAGACCTGGGCGGGCCGGTGGCGTACCGGAATCCGGCGGTGGTTTTCGTGGGCTGGGTGGAAGACAAGAAACTGGTGCTGCCGTGGGAGCGTAACCGGGCGGCCGAGCAGTTCGCAAAGCTGGTGAGCCAACCCTATTTTGAGCCGCACATCCGGCAGGGAGAGCAGCAGGAATTCGCGGGGGGCGACCTGGAACGGGCGGTGCGCTTCTATCGAGAGGCGGTGAATCGGGCCCAGCATCCGGCGCAGGCCGCTTACGGGCGGCTGCTGTGGGCGCGTGCTCTGGACAAGCTGGGGCGGGGGCGGGAGGCGGTGACGCATTTTCGGGCCCTGCTTCGGCTCGGCCCGGAAATCGTAGACGAGGACGGGGTTGCGCTGAAGCTGTACGCGGCGGAGCGGCTGCTGGAGGCGCCTGCGGAACAGAAGGCGGTGCTGGAGACCGTGGAGTGGGGCGCAACGGCGCAACCCCCGCTACCGCCAGCCGGGTGCTACGTGCTGCTGGCGCTCGCCGAGAAACTTGCGCAGACGGCCCGCGATCCAGCCGACGGCAAGGCGGCTCAGCAGCTCCAGCAGAAAGTGCGGGCGCAGATCCGTGATATCGAACAGGCGGTTGCGCTACAGAACGATTTTCCCAGGTTGAACCTGCCGGAGGGCAAAGCAGAGGCCGTGGGACGGGATTGGATCCCCTATGGAGAAGAAACCTGGCTGGTGGGCAGGGGCCTAGCGGTGCGGAAGCAAAGCACAGTCATCGCGATTCGGGCCAGGGAAGTCTTCGCAGCGCTGGAGAGCCAGTGGAAGGGCTCGGGGCAGTGGGGCAACGAGGTGAGGTTCCTGGGTCCCCGGGCGGGCAAAGGGGAGCTGCTGGGCGAGAGTTTCCCAGGCTTGAAGGTGGCGTTCGAATCGAGGGCGGAGGC
>CAVRZY010000035.1:0-70639 GCA_963725415.1 uncultured Acidobacteriota bacterium
GCAAGCCGCCGTACGCAGACGGCGACTGCGGGTTGGGCAGGAACGCTCCGAAGCCGGTGAGAGTCGCAGTGGCGAAGCGCAGTTGGGGAACAAAAGGCGAGGAAGATTCCGTCTTCACTTCCACGTTGGTCTCGAGCGCGGTTTGAGATGGGACCTGAAGTAGGATCACGGTCGGCGACACGGAAACCAGCGGGCTATCCACGCCGTTCACGTTTACCCAGACCCCGCCCAGCGAGCGCGGCAACGGGAATGAGTCGGCCGCATACACCCGGTCGCTGAAGCCCGCACCCGGGAGGTAATAGAGGCAGCCGGTGGTCATGCGGCTAATCAAGCCGATCTGCGGCGTGCGGCCGAGCCGCTCCTGCGCCTCGCCGGTATCCAGGTTGATGCGGTAGAGCCGCGCCGCGCCGGAGAAATACCATGCCACCTTGCCATCGTCGGACATCGCCGCGGAAAGCACGCCGGTACTGTCATCGCTGACCTGCCGTGGTTCGCCGCTCTGGGTGTCGATGGTGTAGATCTGGGGCAACCCCGAAGCGTCGGAGAGAAACATGGCGCGGCGGCCATCGACGCTCAGATAGGGGGTGTGGCTATCGGCGCCCGGCAGCGCAGCGAGCGCGCTGTCGCGCTGTTCGGCAATGCGGTACATCCGAATCGAGCGCCGGGCGGTGAACCAATCGTACGTGGAATACACCACGATGCGAGCCGCGGAGTCGATCACCGCTTCACTCGCGTAGCCCTGGCTGGCTTGCACCGCTGTCACTGCCGGGCCTCGGATGAGGTAGAGGGACCCGTAGGCCGATACGGCGGTGCCGTCATCCGCGATGGTACGGCTTCCACCCAAGTCGTAGAAACCGGCTGGCGCACATCGCTCCGGGCGGGTCTCCTGTCCGGTTTGAAGGTCCACCACGTAGGCGCAGCCCGATCCCGGCGTTCCGTCCGCGTAGATCAGCAGATACCGCCCGTTTCCGCTGAGGCGTCCGGCCCCGGTTATGTCGATGGCCCCGCCTGGCAGGCCGGTGATCGTGGTCTGCAAAGTAGTTGCGGAGGCACAGGCCGAGGCGCCGAGGCATTGTCTCTGCCCGGTGACGGCTACCACGATGCCGTCCCGGCTGGTCTGGGGGCGAGAAAGATTGAAATAATTCGTAAAGCGCATCTGGCCCGGGCCGGTGACCGGTGGGGGATCGATCCGGGGCCGCTCCAGGTACAATTGAAGCCCTTCTGGGCCGATTCGATAGATGCGCGCAAGCGCCCCGCCGGGTTGCGCGGCTTCTGCGCTCTCCCTGCGGGCCAGTGTTGACGCGAAATACGCGGCGCCGCCATCGCCCGCAGTGGCGAGGTCAAAAATGTCCTTCTGGCCGGCCGCACTCCCAACTGCCGCGAGCAACAGCAGCACAGCCCGCATCAGCTTCAGGGTAGCGCACATATGGCGTCCCGCGACGCTCGTATAGCCTCCGGGGGCTGCGCCCGGAGCGGATAAGCCCGCAGCGGCACGCTGAGGCCTGCGTCACGGGTCGCCCCTTGACTCCGTGTCTCACTTCTGGGATGCACTCCGCTCCAGGCCTGCAATCGCAACCCCGGCCAGGACCACTAGGACGCACCCGATCACGTTGTACCAGACGAAAGCGATCTTGGTAGGTGGGTGGATGGTCGGCCACTCGGAAAAAATTAAGGCGCCTGAACGAGCATGATCAACCGCTCAGAAGTCCAGGTGCAAGCCGAACTGCAGGACTCGGGGCGGATAGTTCGTCTGCGCGCCGATCACGCCGAAGGTCGCCGGGGCTTGCAGGCTGACGGTCGGATCATCGAATACGGGGTGATTGAAAAAGTTGAAGAACTGCCCGTTCAGGGTGAAGCTCATCCGCTCGGTGAGCCGGAACTTGCGCATGAGAGTGAGGTCCAGGTTCCAGCGGTTCAGGCCACGTAGCTGGCCGCCACCGTTGCTGGTGGTATCCAGGCTGACCATTGTCGGACGGAAGGAGGCGTAAACTGCGCTGGGATCGGCGAAGATGTTCAACCCGCTGCCGCCGCGCCCCGGATCGCCCCCGATGCCGACCTGCGTCTGGGGATTGCCGGTCACGCCCGAGTGTACACTGTTGCCGAAGGTGTTCTTGGTGAGCAGGATGGCGCCGCCTCCACGAGCGCCGTTGCCCTGGCCGAACTCCTGTCCGGAGCCGGTCACCACGCGCAGGGGGAGCCCGGTGTAAGCGGTGAAAATGGGCGCGACCGCCCAGCCCTGGACCAGGTAGTTCAGGACCCCCCGCTTGCCGCGGCCGAACGGCAGCTCGTACATTCCCAACAGGTTGAAGACAAACTTACGGTCGAAGAGCGAGTTGCCGTAATCATAGTGCAAGTCGAATGCATTGGCGTTAGCGGTGTCCTGGTCCTGGTTGTAACCGGCCGTGTCCAGTGAGTGCCCGTAGGTGAAATTCGCATCCAGGGTGAGACCTTTGAAGTTGCGGACCCGGTAGGACACAAAGCCGGCGTTGTAGTTGGAGTATCCCTGGCTGGCCCAGAACCAGTAAGTGCCGACCTGGTTGGTGACGGGGGTTGCCGGACCAAATACGAAGGATGGCTGGATGCCGTTCCACAACTCTCGGACGCGGGTGTTCAGCAGGGAACCACTAAAGCGTGAGACGACCCCGGCGGTGCAGTTGGGGTTGGGAGCTGTGCACAACGCGCTTCCGGCCAGCGCATTCTCGAAAAACGGCTGCGGGGTGACGGCCGCGGCGCTCACGCCGCTGCGGACCTGGGCGGCGAGCGTGTCAAAGGCTTGGGCGAAACTCTGGCCACCCCGCACCATAAACAAGGGCACCTGGTTCAGCTCAGAGGCGAGTAGAGGTGCGAGGCGGTGCGCCGCACGTAACCGATCTCGAGCAGTGAGTTCCCGGGGAGTTCGCGCTGAATGGTAAAGTTCCACTGGTTGTTCTTCCCTGGGACCCAATGCGGGTCGATCTCGTACGACGACTGGGCGTAGGGCTGGTTGGCGGCGGCGAATCCGGACACGCCAGGAATCAGCGGGACGATGGCCTTGCCCGAGAGCGCCTGGATGGGCACGGTGCTGCCGTCAACGCCAATGCGAAAAGCGGTGGTCGGGTCTGTTCCGGAGTTGCCCTTGCACTGCCCGTCGCGCGAAGGTCCCACGCATTGCACGGGCTGGCCGAAGCCCAGGCCTTGCAAGGGATCGATGGTCTTCTGGACTCCGTTCAACCGATCGAACAGGCGCGCGTAGCCTCCACGGAACACGGTTCTCTTGCCGCCGAAGATCTTGCCCAAGAAACCAGAACTGATCTGCGGGGCCCAGGCGACCGACAGGCGCGGGGCGACCGTGTCCCAGACGGTATCATAAGGGGACTGGCGCCCGGTGAACTTGATCGGCGCGAAGCCCAGCGTCGGGTTGTAGACCTGGCCGTTGAGGGCCGCTTGCCGGCGGCGGTCCAGATAGTCTTCCGGAATGATCACGCGGTTGTCCGAGTCGAGCGATAGGATCTGCTTGCCATCGGCCTCGGTGGGTGGCGGTTCGACGGACCAGTTCAGGCCGTAGCTCAGGGTCAAGCTCGGACGGATATGCCAGGAATCGTTCGCGTAGAGGCTGAAATTGCTGTAAGTGACGATGGTGGACAGCCTGGTTCCCGGCGTCGCTTGCAGACTGGCGTCCCGGGTGCCCATCACGAATCCCGAATCCACCAGGCCGAGCGCCTGGGCGTAGAACAGGTTCCAGTTGCTGGACTGGCTGGAGGGCAGGCAATTGGTGGTCAGGGCGCTGGTGCAGGTAGGCGGCCGGTTGGCGGTCGGGATGATGACGCCGGTGGCGGTGGTGACGTTGTAGAGCGGTTGAAGCAAGGCACCTTGGGAATCGTCGCGATTGAAGTTCACGCCCGTGTGAGCGTAGGTCCCGCCGAAACGGAAAAAGTGCGTGCCGCGCTGCCAGGAGAGGTTCTCCCGGAAAGCCGGGGTGTGGCTGTTCCAGGCGCGCTGGCGGGTCTGCCCGACCCCCAGGTTGACCGGATCCATGCCGCCGACCACTAGCGCCGCGGCCGTACCGGGGACTTGGGGCGTGGCGCCGGCGGTGGGCCAGCTCCACCAGTCGCGCAGAAAGCTGAAGCTGGATTCGTTGGTCAGATTGGCCGTCAGGATGCCCGTCACACTCAGCACCAGGTACCGCGGCTGCCGCGGAGTCGTCGAGGTGACAGCGGGAACTCCCTTGGTGTTGCCGGGCACCAGGCCACCGATATCGAACTGCCGGTTGGCCGCCGCCATTTCCTTGTAGAGGCGGTAGCTGCCCACGGCCTGCCAGTTCGAACCGAAGGAGTGGTCAAGGCGAATCACGCCGAAGTCACCGCTGTTCGGCATGGCGGCGGCGCCGGTGAAGCCGATGGTGTTCAGCCCGTCGCCCAGGCTGGAGTCAGTGCCGGCAGGCAGGTACTTGTTCCAAATGGATCCGACCACCGGGTTCAGGCCCACCCCGCGCGGGTCGCAAGGCTGATTGCCCTGCGGGCCGCATTGCTGCGACGTGGCCAGGTTGTAAGAGATGAGGTTGCCGGAGGCATCCCGGAACCGGAGGATCCCCTGGCGCAGCGTATCCGTGGGCACGGTGCGCGAGACCTGGAAATTGTTCACGAGTCTCCGGCCTTCATAGTGCGCGTAGAAGAAGGTCTTGAAGGACTCGGGCAGGCCGGGGAAATAGCCGCCCAGACTGGCGCCGAAACGGTTGTCTTTGCTTTCGGGCCGGATCTGGCGCAGCCGGTTGCGGGCCCAGGTGTTAGCGTTCACGTTGTCGTTCTGGAGGTACTCGTACACCGAGCCGTGAAAGGCGTTGCTGCCGCGCTTGGTCACCACCACGGTTTCGCTGCCGGCAGAGCCGCTGAAACTCGCCGTGGGGTTGCTGGTGGCCACGCGGAATTCCTGGATGCTCTCCACCGGCGTGGGAATCGGCCCCTCCTGCGTTCCTTGGAAGTTGCTGTAGTAGTCTGAATTCCCCGAGACGGCGTTGGTGATGTTGCCGCCGTCCAGCACGATCATGTTCTGGTCGCTGCGCGCCCCGGCCACCTGGCCGCCGTAGTAGCCGGCCTGGTTGGCGCCCTGCTGGGGAACGGCGGTGGGTTGCAGCAGCAGCAGGGCAGTAACGCTGCGCTGGAGAGTAGGCAGCCAGAGCAGGGTGTCCCCGCCGATGGTGCTGCCGATGGTCGAGTCGAGCGTCTGGAGCTCGGCGCCCGGGGTGACGGTCACCTCGACGGTCTGCTGCGCCTGGCCTACTTGAAGTTCGATGTCGATGGTGTACGATTTGCCGACCTCGACCACCACCGTTGGCACCAGCGATTGCCGGAAGCCCGTGGAGCCGACTCGGACCGAGTAAGTGCCCGGCGCCACCCCGACGAAGACATATCGCCCCACGGCGTTGGTGGCGACTGTGCGGACCACGCCGGTGGCGGTGTCTTGCAGTTCGACGCTGGCGCCGGGTACCACAGCGCCCGATTGGTCAGTCACCAACCCCAATACCGTTCCTGTGTTGGTGGTCTGCGTCCACGCCAAAGCGGAACACAGCAGAAGAAAACTGGCAGCCAGTGCATATTGAGCTCGCATACAGTACTCCCTTCACTGCTTGGTTTAAGGAATCATGCCTGGGATTTCCATCTTGGAGTCCCCGGTGGCCCAAGTATACATCAACCTCGCTCTGTTTGAGCAGTTCCAGCCCGGTTCCCAGCGGATTTCTTCCAAGAGGACCGGTCGCATCGTGGACAAGATTGGATTCCCTTGTTGTGTGGTAATGCCTCAGGCTCGGGGGCCGTGGGACAAGCTTCAGCTTGTCTCGGGCGGTATTCGAAAGGGGTCCGGACAGGCTGGAAGCCTATCCTACCCGGCTGCACAGGCTATTGCCCCCGAGACTGAAGCATTACGCTGTGTGCAATTGTACTCCTGAAGCAGGTGGGGCAGGCGTGCGAAGCGCTATTCAGAATTAAAGATCTTTTATCCTTCTACCTCGGAATGATGGGCAGGATGAGGTGGGACGGGTGAGCGGCGTCGTGATAGATGGTGTTGGTGGCCGTGATCATGCGGCGATGGGCGTTGAGCGGTTCGCCGGTGTTGGGGTTGACGTCGAAGCGGGGGAAGTTGCTGCTGGAGATGTCCAGGCGGATGCGGTGTCCGGCTTTGAACAGGTTGGAAGTCGGATAGAGCTGGATGGTTAACTCGTAGATCGCGCCCGGCTTCATTAGTTCCTGTTTCTCCAAAGAGTTGCGGAAGCGCGCCCGGATGATGCCGTCTTCCAGGTTCATGTCGATGCCGGCGGGAAAGTCCGACGAAGGCGGGTGAACGTCGATCAGCTTGGCGGTGAAATCCGTGTCCAGGGCCGAAGAGGAGGCCCACAGCTTCACGTCGATCGGGCCGGTGACCTCGACATCCTGGGCCAGCGGCGGGGACATGAAGACCAGCACGTCCCGGCGGGCCGAGAGCGGCAGGGCATCTTTGCAGTTCCAGACGTGCTCGCCGCATTTCTGGTCCCAGGCGCCCTGGAGCAGGATGCCGGCGCCGGAAGAGATATTCCCTCCGATGGTGGGCACCGGATTGTGCGGGTCGAAGTCGTAGCTGGTGGAGCTTCCGGGCTGGCTGGGTTTGTCAGGAGTGAGCCTGCCGTCCGCCCGCAGATAATAGGGCGTGAAGCGCGTGCGCGCCAGCGGCCACTCCCTCTCCTCGCGCCACGCGCCGCCGTGCAGGTGCCGCCCGGAGGCGGTTTTGACTTCGCTGCCGCCGCCCATCACGAAGATCTTCACCGGCGCTTCGTTCTCCACACCGTTGGGCGCGTCTTTTAGCCAGCGGTCGTACCAGCGCAACCGGAACTGAAGCCCATTGATCGCCGCCTCCGGTCCGAAGTCCGCCTGGCCGTGGGCCGAAGCGGCGTGCGCGCCGTGAATCCAGGGCCCCAGGATCATCTTCTGCGGACTCTTGTGGTGCTCGGCAAGGGCCATGTAGCTCATGGTGGTCTGACGCCCCCAGGAATCGTACCAGCCTCCGATCAGGTACACGGGGATGTCCTTGTAGCGGGCCACCTGATCCACCACGCCGAAGCCCGGCTGCTTCCAGTAGGCGTCGTTCTGGCCGTGACTCATGGCCCACACCAGCCACTCTTCGTACTCCGGCGCCAACCGGAGGGGGGTCATCCCTTTCCGTAAGGGCAGGCTGAGAAGGTACTGGCGGACGTTCTTCGCGGCCTCTTCCAGAGCCGCCCGCGTGGCCGGGTCGCGCGAGGCGCGGCTGCCGCTGGGCGCGCCGATGGTGAAGATCCAGTTCATGAAACGCAGCTCGAAGGCCCCGCCGTTGCGCATCCCGAAGTAGCCCGCGTTGGCGACCGCATCGACCGGCACCATGGCTTTCAGGCCCGGGGGATTGGAGAGGGCCAGGGCATGTTGCGTGCCGCCCGGGTAGGAGGTGCCCAGCGTGGCGAACCCGCCGTCGCTCCAGGGCTGCCTGACGATCCAGGAGGCCGTGTCAAACCCGTCCGCCACGTCGTCGGTCATCATGTGCCAGACGCCTTCGGAGTGGTAGCGCCCGCGGGTATCCTGCGCGATAGCCACGTACCCGTGACTGGCATAATAAGGCGCCCAACTGCTGCCGGCTTGATTCTTGTCGTAGGGCGTGCGCTCGAGGACGGCGGGAAACTTGCGCTCCAGCCGCGCGCCGTTGTGCGCCGGAAAATAGAGATCGGCGGCCAACCGCACCCCGTCCCGCATCGGTACCATCACGTCCTTCTCGAGCGCGTACAGGCCGGGGTCGATCTTGGGGTTCTGCGCCGCGGCTGACCAAGCCAGCAGCAGAAAGATGATCAGCGCAAACATAGCGCAACGCCGCCAGTATACACCCGCGCCGTACCACCATTGGGCCTCATCCCTTTGCGGCTGGGGAAGATTCCGCGTGTTGGCCACTTTCGGGGTCGCCGGCCAATTGACGATTGACTCATTGAGGATTGACTCATTGAGGATTGACTCATTGAGGATTGACTCATTGACGATTGAGGATTGGGGCGTCCTGCTGCGCCAGACACAGCAATCGTCAATTCCCCCGGCACGGCGAGTGCATCGTCCGATTAGTCTTTTGGAGTATCCGGTTCGGGGCAAAACGGGTACAGGCAACCAATTGCCCACTGCGCAATTGGACCCTGTCCCCGTTTTGCGCGGTCTCGATACCAGAAGGCACTTATCGGACGATGCGCTAGGTTGTAGCGCCGGGCGAGGCGTTCGTCTTGCGCAGGAACTCGATTAACGTGCGGGCGTTCTGTTGAAGATCGCGGCCGAGGATGAGCTGGTATCGGGAGGAGCGGCGCAGCAGCCGGAGGCTGTTGCGGAGCCGGGACCAAGCCACCCCGGCTTTGCCCGCCAGCTCGACGAGGCCGCGGTGAAAGACGAATTCCATGCCCTGGAACAGGCCCAATCCAACCACGCAATTCGTCACCATGGCCCGCGTGGCTTGCGCCAGGCTGGCCGGCATGATCTCGCAACTGCGGGAGAGGCTGCGCCGGCCCAGGAAGATCACGCCCGGGTCGGCAGAAGGACACACCCGGTCGGCGAAGTATTCGTAGTTGACCAGAATCTTGGGCCCGAACTCCATGCGGCTGACTCTGCGGAGCTGGTGCTCCGGAATCTGGCCCTGGCTGCCCGGCAGAAGGCCCAAGTGGAGGGGAAAGCAGTGGATCCTGCCACTGCGGTCCACCAGCGGGGAATCATCCGAGAGCAGCTTGACTTCCGGATACTTGAGCAGCTCGGCAGCCAGCGTGCTCTTGCCACCGCCCATGGGCAGGAGCACCAGCACGGCCCGGCCTGCCACGCTGATGGCCAGCGCGTGAATGCGATGCATGCGCCGGGCGTCCAGAAACTCCGAGATTTGGGACAGCAGAAACAGGTAGGCGGCTTCGTAGAGCAGCTCGTCTTGCAGGCTGTAAATGCGGAAGTCACCGGTCTTGCGATCATGGATGGCCAGGGCCTGTCCCGAGTAGTCGATGAAAGTCAGCTCGCCGTTCCGGAGCGACACGTTGCGCGGCGTGTACACCGTGGCGGGGCGCGAAGGCGCGGAGTGGTAGGGCGGGTCTTCGTGATGCAACTCCAGAACGACGGGACTTACCACGCGCTGGGCGCGGAAATAGGCGAAGTCCGCCGCCAGGCCATCCAGAGCCGGCGCCGACGAGCCGCGAGCCTCCACCTCGTATCCGTAAACGTTGAAGCGAGCACCACCGCGGCTGGGGCGGCCTCGAATGCATTGCTGCCAGTGATCATCAATGTTCGAGGACCTTGCCCAGTTTGCCGCTCAAGTCGATTCGGATCTTGCCCACCGGCTTGCCTTCGTGGCCGACGAGCCGATAAGCCCGCACCGTGGAAGAGGATTGTTCATTGAAGTTGAGGGACTCCCATCGGTCTGGATAACGGCGCAGAACCTCACCAAGCTGGCGGAGATGCTCTCTGGGCGGATCAACCGGGGTGGTATCGAAGGCCACAATGCCAACGGGGAGGCTTTCCAGGTAGGCAGCCATGGCCTGGGCATCTGGAAAGAGGGCCTGATACCTGACGCCTGTCCATGAGATGCTGGCCAGCATCTTGCTGGCGCGGAGGACGATGTGACCAGGCCGGCGTTCGTGCATGGCCACCTCGGCAATGAAAGCCCCTTCGGCCGAGGAAGACCCCGCCACCAGAAACACCGAGCTGCGAAACTGGGGGCTGCCCAAGAGTACGGAGACCAGTTGAGGCTGTCCGTGACGCGGTTTGGCGCGCACAAGGAAAGTCTGCTTTGCGAAAGCGGCGATGCTGAGCAGCACCACCAGAGGCACGCTCCAGGCCGGGCGCAGGCCGGCACGGGCGATCCTGTCTGCCAGCCAGGCCAGACCGGCTCCCAGAAACGCCGCCAGCGCCGGTATGGCGGCCGCCGCATAACGGGGCTCGAAGTAGACGTTCACGAACGAGTGGAAGGTCCAGACGCTTAGGATCAGAGAGGCCAGCGCAACCCATTTTCCGGCCGCCCGGTTACGCCACATCGGCCAGAGCACCTTCCGGACCAGGCCGATTGCGATCACGCAGAAAAGCAGCCACCCGAAGGAATGAATCAGCACTCTGCCGTTTGCCAGCAGCGCCAGCTTGGTATGAATCGCGCTGGGTGAAGAGACGTGGGCCAGCCGGTTGGTGGTCAAGTAATACCACGGGCCGCAGAGCACAATTACCAGCAGGGCCGGGAACCAGAAAGAAAGACGCCGCGCCAAATGCACTTTGCGCCCGATCAGGATGGCAAAAGGAGGGAGCAAGGCGAGCGCCAGTCCTTTGCCGTTGGTCATGATCGCCAGCACAGCCAGCAGGGCGAACTTCACCGCTTCCCGCCAGCTCGGAGCATCCAGGTACTTTCCGTAAGACACTGCCGCGTAAAACGAAAGCAAGGCGATCAGGAGTTCCGACATCACGGCCTGGCTAAACCCCTGCATGAGAGGCAGGCAGACCAGAATCGCCGCGGCGGTGGCCCCCACCAGGACGCCGTACTCCTCCCGAAGGATGCTGTAAACCTTCATCGCCAGGACCGACGTGAGCAACGCCAGCAGCAGCATGATGGATATGCGTCCGGGGGAGAACGCCAGCATCCAGACGCCTTGCACGACATAGAAGAACGGGGGCCAGTGGCCGATGGCCACCTTGGGATAGTGCAGGTAGTAATCCTCGGCGAATCGCAGTGCGGGTTGCGGGAAGCCAGCCGCGATGTAATCCCGCACCAGGAGCCCGGAGACGTAGTGGGCCGCTTCGTCGGGGTGC
This sequence comes from uncultured Acidobacteriota bacterium, assembly GCA_963725415.1. Taxonomy (GTDB): domain Bacteria; phylum Acidobacteriota; class Terriglobia; order Bryobacterales; family Bryobacteraceae; genus CAVRZY01. The sequence continues at coordinate 10,776 of CAVRZY010000035.1, forward strand.
GCGGCGAACTCCGCCTCCAGCGCGCCGGAACGCCACTGCAGAAGCACGACCAGGGAGGCCAGTAGGAGAGCGACCAGGATAGTCGCAGGTTTCACCTTGACTGGCAGCCTGGAGCTAAGCGGAGCGTTCAGAAGGAACGATCATAGCATTGCCCGGCCGGAAACGCGAGATGGCCAGCGCGGTGGCCACCACCACCAGGCAGCCGATCACGTTGTACCACAGGTAGGAGACCTGGGTGAAGAAGTGCGCGCAGAAAATGGCGGCCTCTCCTGCCAACACGCCGGCAAACGCCGCCGTGCCGCGCACCCGGGGAAAATAGAAGGCCAGCACGAACACGCCCAGCATCCCGCCGTAGAACAGCGAGCCCACGATATTAACCGCTTCGATGAGCGCTCCCAGGTTCTTGGCGTATTGCGCAAAAGCGATGGCGTAGCAGCCCCAGAACGCTGTGGCGATGCGCGAGGCCCGCAGGGTGTGCCGTTCGGTAGCGTCCTTGCGGATGTGCCGCCGGTAGATATCAATGACCGTGACCGTGGCGAGGGAGTTGATCTCGCCCGAGCTTGAGGACATGGCGGCGGCGAACACCGCGGCCAGGATCAGCCCCACGACTCCCGCCGGCATGTAGCGCGTCACGAAAGACAAAAAGATGTAGTTGGTGTCGTTGAAGCCGGGCAAGCCATCCACCTTCTCGGCCAGGCGAGCGCCCTCCCGGCGGGCAGCGTCTAGCTGTTGCTGCGCCTGCCGGTATTCTGCGAGGCTCTGTTTCGCCAGGGCCCGGTGGCCCTGGCGGTGCGCTTCTACGATCCCCTGGGCGGCCTGTTTCCGCTGCTCGAACGCGGCATTGAACTGGTGGCTGATGGGCTCGAGATCCCGGGGCGCGGCCCGGCTGTGAATCTTGTTCAGCTCGACCTGCTGGAACAGCAGCGGCGGCCTCTCGAAGATGAAGAAGACAAAAACCATCGCCCCGGTGAACAGAATGAGGAACTGCATCGGGATTTTGGCCACGGCGTTGAACAGCAGGCTCAGGCGGCTATGGGCGATGGACTTTCCGGTCAGGTAGCGCTGCACCTGCGACTGGTCCGTCCCAAAGTAGGAGAGCTGTAGAAAGGTGCCGCCGATCAATCCGCTCCAGATGTTGTAGCGGCTCTTCCAGTCGAAGCTCAGATCCACCACGTTCAGCTTGCCGGCGGCCCCGGCCAGGGAAACGGCGTCTCGCAGGGAGATGCCCTCGGGCAGCAGGTAAATGACCGTCCCCAGCGCCACAAACACGCCGGAAAAAATGATCAGCATCTGCTGCATGTCGGTCCAGGCCACGGCCTTGGCGCCTCCGGAGACCGTGTACGCGATTACCAGGCCCCCAATCAGAAGGGTGGTCACCCGGTCCGACCAGCCCAGGATCACCGTGAGCACGACTGCCAGCGCGTAGAGCGTCAGGCCTAAGCCCAGTCCGCGCTGAATGAGAAACACGAGGCTCACCAGCGAGCGCGTCTTGGCGTCGAAACGCAGCTCCAGGTATTGGTAGGCGGTGTAGACGTTAGTGCGATGAAAGATTGGGACCGCGGTGGCCGCCAGAATCACCATGGCCAGGGGAAGGCCGAAATAGAACTGCAAGAAGCGCATCCCGTCCACGTAGGACTGGCCGGTGGTGGAGATGAAGGTGATGGCGCTGGCCTGGGTGGCCATGATGGACAGCGCCACGGCGTACCAGGGCATGGTCTTGCCAGCCAGCAGGTAACCTTTGACTGTGCCGGTGCCGCGCCCCTTGTACAGCCCGTAGACCACAAAGAAGAGCAGCGCGCTGCCCAGCACCAGCCAGTCCAGCAGCCTCATGCCGAGAAGACCCTCGTGAAGATGTAGAAGAGCGCGATGAGAGACGCCAGGTACAGAATCACCGCCGCGTAGACGCGCCCCCAGGTCCGCAAAAAGGGAGGCGGTTCATCCGGCGGGTGGTTCACCGCAGCACCTTCCCGGCGCTCAGCAGGTTGGCAAAAATGCGGTACGCGCCGGGCACGCCAGCGGGCAACTGCCGGAACCAGGAATAGGCGGTGAAGACGTAGGCGCCCTGCCCGTAGCGCGCGAACAGGGTGCCGCCGGGATGCGGGGCTTCGCCCGGGTCGTGCGATTCGAACAGGGATTTGTACTGGGGATCCCATTGGGAGGCGAAATACAGGCCGCGCTCCTGGATCCAGCCCTCGAAGTCGGCCGCGCTGATCTGGTTGGGCGATTTCAGAAGCGGGCTGTGCGGATCGGGGAAGGCGACGGGGGCCTCTTCCACCGTGACGCGGTCCCGGCTTACCTGCAACGGGTATGGCCCGATCCTGGCCAGCGCGCCATCGGCCACGTTGTACTGAACCACCAGCGTGCCGCCGCTCGCGACATACTCGAGCAGCCGTTGCTGATTGGCCCGCAGGTCGGCGCGCACGTTATAGGCGCGCACTCCGGTCACGATGGCATCCAGTCCGCCGAAGTCGCCGCGCGCCAGATCCGCCTCCGCCAGCAGCGTCACCTGGCAGCCCAACTGCCTGAGCGCTTCCGGGACCTCGTCTCCGGCGCCCATCACGTAACCGATCTTGCGGGCCAGCACGCGAATGTCGGCCCGCACCAGCCGCGCCTGCGACGGCGGGAAGACTGTCTGCGGCGCAATGTGGGAATAGGCAATGGTGCTCATGCCGACTGCGATCTCCGCGTTCCCCGATGCGGCCACCGCGCGGAGTTGCCCCGAGGCCGCGTCCGCCAGGGGCGTTATCTCGAACGGCAGCGCCACCTCCTGGCCTGTTTCGGAAAGTTGGAATTTCCGGGTGCGCGGCTCCATGCGCCAGCCGTTGGGGACCTCCAGGCGCACCTCGCCCGCTGCGCCCGCGATATTGGCCTTGACCTCCACTTCAATCTTCTTGGGCTCTTCGCGGGGGAACACCAGAACCGGTTCGGAGAGTCGCAGGGCCACCCGCGGCACGATGACCAGCGGCCGGGTCTGCTCGCCTTCCACGCGGTCCACGTAGCGATGCCAGACGGGCCGGGTCAATTCGATGGATTCCGAGCCGGCGCGGATGCGGAAATGGACGCGGAGCGCCGGCGGGCTGTCGGCCACGCCGATCAGGGTCTGATCGGAGATGGTGTAAGTCTCCCCGTTCCTGCCGCCGGCCAGCCAGAAGGGCTGCGAATAGGGGTAACCCTCGGGGACTTCCCAGCTCAGCTCGCGGGCTTCGGGCTGGTTGTACGGCAACTGGAGGTCCGCAGAAGCCGAGCACTGTCCGGCTGGACAAGGCTCGATGCTGATCTCAGCCAGCCGCAGGGGTGCTTGCGAACGGTTCAGCGCCGTAGCGCGGATGGCCAGCTTGGAGCCGGGAACAGCCGTGCTGCGGTCCGCGGACGCGTCCAGCCACAGCCCGGAGCACAAGGCCAGGGTTTCGTCGAGCTCCCCGAGTTTCCGGATGGCCCAGGCATCTTTCAGCGCCGCGATCAGGGGTCGGGCTTTCAACAGCAACGGAATGGTCTTCTCGGGATGTTCCGGCTCGAAGGAGCGCACCGCTTCAGCAAGGATTGGACCCACTTCCCCGCCCCCCGGGACCCGGTTCCAGCTCGTGTCGATGCCATCGAAAACATCCTTGGCTGCGGGCTGGCCGGCGACGTGCACCAGGTAGTTCTTCTGCGAGCCGCGCCTCTCCGGCGCGCCGAACCCCTGGGTGCGGTGCATGCTGCGGCTCATCCCCGCAATCTCGGCGTAGGAATACCCCAGCAGCGGGTCGTATGCACCGCTGTCAATCTCGACTTGGGCCTGCGGTCCCTCGGCACTGCCCCGGTAGAGACCCTGAAGGATGCGCTTGGCCTGCCACGGCTGGACCCATTTGAACTGCTCGGGGAACCGGTTGGGGTCGGCGGCCGCCGTGAAGGCCTCGCGAGCCAGCATCCCGGAGACCTGATGCTGGCCGTGGCCGTCGCGCGAGGTGCCGGAGAAATTCACCACGATCACGTCCGGGCGGAAGCGGCGGATCACCCACACCACGTCGGAGAGGATCTTCTCGTGGCCCCACTTGGCCAGAGTCTCCTCGGCGGTCTTGGTGAAGCCGAAGTCAATGGCGCGGGTGAAGAATTGCTCGGCGCCGTCGATCCTTCGGGCCGCCAGCAGCTCCTGGGTGCGGATCAGGCCCAGCAGCTCGCTTTGCTCGGGGCCGATCAGGTTTTGCCCGCCCTCGCCCCGCGTCAGCGACAGGTACCCCGCGCGCACCTGGCGTGCGCGCGTGAAATAGGCCAGCAGGGCGGTGTTCTCGTCGTCGGGGTGCGCGGCGATCATGAGCACGCTCCCCAGCACGTTCAGCCGCTCCAGCGCCAGCTTGGTTTGAGGCGCCCCGGCCAGATTGCGCTGTGCGGTGCCCGGCGCGCTCAGGACCAGCAACAGCAAAAGAACCGGGAACTTCGAACAAAGATGCGAGGCGCGGAGCGGCCCCACGATCCACGATCTACGATCCACGGCCGCCCAGCCCTTATTCGCCAAGCTGCCGCGCCAGGTAGTTGTCCAGGCCAATCTCCTGGATCAGGTGGAGCTGGGTCTCCAGATAGTCGGCGTGACCCTCTTCGTCGGCCAGCAGTTTGTCGAGCAGCTCCTTGGAGCCGTTGTCCGCCAGCTCCGCGCACACCTTGATGGCCGCATTGTACATGGCGACCGCCCCCAGCTCCAGGGCCAGGTCGTTTTCCATTTGCGCTTCCACCGTCGAGCCGATCTTGACGGCCGGCGGCTCGGACATGACCGGCTGGCCATCCAGGAAAAGAATGCGCTCGATGACCTTCTCGGCGTGCTTCATCTCGTCAATCGACAGCTTCTTGGCGTGCTTCGCCAGGCGTCCGTAGCCCCAGTTTTCATTCATCTCCGCATGGACGAAGTACTGGTTTATGGCGGTCAGCTCCTCTTTGAGAGCCTGATTCAGCAGCGCAATCACTTTCTCGTTTCCACGCATGCAATTCTCCTCTTGAGTATTCTAGACGGCTAGCTCATCCAGCATAGCAAAGTGCTGTCGGCTGGGAGAAATGGGGGCAGGACTCCATGAGGCAGACCTCACCCGCCCAGATGAAAGTGGCGGAGAGATTTTCCAGACACTTTCTCAACCCTCAACTGGGGCGGGGACCCGTGCCGTCCGGCACGAACCGGCTGGGGCTCCAGGCCGGCATATCATCGGCAGTGCCTCAGCCGAGGAGCGCTTGCTGCCGGGATCCGTGGGCCCCTGCGGGTCCGGCGGTCAACCTGCGAGGGACTTCAGACGTTCCCCTCACAAAGTGTGAAGGAATCGCCTTGCACCCGACCGGCACAGGCTGTCAAGGACTGAGTCAGAGCGCCGCTCAGCGGATGTACCGCACCTGCACGCCGAGGCTTGGGATCCGCCAATTCTGATTGGCGGTCACGGCCGCTACCCCGCAGCGCTTTGCGGTGGCCAGGCAAGCTCGGTCGCCGAGCGAGAGGCCACGCGCTCGCGTCATCTGTTCCAGGCGCGCAGCAATCTCGGCGTCCTCCAGGGTGAACGGGAGCACCGCCACACCCAGGTCACCGATGGCTCTTCCGGCCTCCTCCGGCCCGGCGCGCATCGAGGTGAAGCTGCCCTCAGCGTGCGTCGTGGCGGCCGCGGCGGGGGCGGCAAACTGCCACCACTGACAAGGGCCAGACTCCTTTGTGGGCGGCGACAGAGGCGGGCAAGACCGACGTTGCCCTGTTGCTTCCGAAGGCCGGGGCTAGGAGGTGAGTGAACGCCCCACAGGAGTAAACTGAAAGAGATGGCGGAAAGCGGTATCCAATACGTTTCGGATGAGGACGGCCAGCCTGTCAGCGTGATTGTGCCGATCGACTTGTGGCGGGAGATCGAATCCGAGAAAGAAACAGCGCATTTGCTGAAGAGCCACGCGATGAGACAGCGACTGCTGGAGGCCAAGGAGCGTCGGAGCGGAATCCCCTTCGAGGAAGCGCTTGAGAAGCTTGGAATTTGACCCCGCAGCTTTCGAGGATCTCGCGTGGTGGGTTCAGCAAGATCGCTCTCAGGCGCTCCGGATCATAAAGCTCATTCGCGAAATACAGCGTGAGCCGTTCGCGGGGCTTGGCAAGCCGGAGCCGCTGAAGCATGAGTTGAGCGGTTGCTGGTCGCGGCGGGTTGACCAAGAACACCGTCTCGTCTATCAGGTGCTCGAAAACAAGATCCGTATTCTGGCTTGCCGCTATCACTACTGACGCGGACTGATGGGAGCGGGCTTCTCTCTCAGCATCGATAGATCTCTTGTGGGCTTCAGCCCAGGTAAGCCGGCAGGACTGCCGGCTTGCAGGCTGGATAGCCCGCCCCACGGAGTTGTCTCAGCCATACGTTACCGGATTTGCGAAAGGCAGTACTAAGGTGGCTGCCTGTCCCCATTTCTCTTGATTTGACAGGCTTGCACGGGGCCTGTTAGATTGGCTGTTTTCATGGCTGCGCCCACCGGGTTGAAACGCACCTCCCTCAATTCCGTGCATCGGTCGTCCGGCGCCAGAATGGTGGACTTCGGGGGTTGGGAGATGCCGGTGCAGTTCTCCGGCATCCTGGAGGAGCACCACGCCGTCCGCCGTTCGGTCGGTCTGTTCGACGTCAGTCACATGGGGGAGATCGAAATACGAGGGCCGGAGGCGTTCGCGCTTGTTGATTTTGTCACCACCAACGCGGTCTCCAGATTGAAGCTGGGGCAGGCGCAGTATTCCGGGCTGCTTTACCAGCACGGCGGATTCGTGGACGACATTCTGGTGCACAAGGTGGCCGAGGACCACTACTTTCTCTGCGTGAATGCGGCGAACCAGGAGAAAGATTACCAGCACATTGCGGGCGCGAACCGGTGGAAGGCGGAGGTGGAATTCGCCGGCGATCGCTACGCGCAACTGGCTATTCAGGGTCCCCGCGGCCCGGCGACTCTTCAGAAGCTTACCAGCGTAGATCTGGCCACGATTCGCTATTACCACTTTGTGGAGGGGGAGGTGGCAGGGACCCCGGCGCGGATCGCGCGCACCGGCTACACCGGCGAGGACGGTTTTGAAATCTACATCGCTCCGGGAGAGGCGCCGCGGATCTGGGGCGAGGTGCTGCGGGCGGGTGAGGAGTTCGGTATCCGGCCCTGCGGCTTGGGCGCCCGCAACACGCTGCGGCTGGAAGCCAAGATGGCGCTCTACGGCCACGAGATCAGCGCTTCGATCACTCCCTTGGAGGCCGATCTGGCCTGGATCGTCAAGCTGGAGAAGGGCGAATTCCTGGGCCGCGAGGCCCTGGCGCGGCAGCAGCACAGCGGCATTCGCAGAAAGCTGATTGGTTTTGAGATGCGCGGGCGGGGGATCGCCCGCGATGGCTACGAGGTCTTCATCGATGGCTCTCCCGCGGGCTGGGTCACCAGCGGCGGGCCTTCGCCGACTTTGAACAAGAACATCGGGCTGTGCTACCTCCCCATCGAGCGGGCCGAAATCGGGAAGAGCATCCAGGTGCTGATCCGCGGCCAGCTCGTCGAGGCGGTGACAGTTCCAACGCCCTTCTACAAGCGAGCGAAATGAGCATGTATCCCAGCAATCTTTGGTACACCAAGGAGCACGAGTGGGTGAAGGTGGAGGGTGAGATCGGCACGGTCGGGATCACCTTTCATGCGCAGAAGGAGCTCGGCGACATCGTTTATGTGGACCTGCCGCAGGCCGGTGCGCGCGTCGAGCAGGGCAAGACGCTCGGCTCGGTCGAGTCCGTCAAGGCGGTTTCCGATATCTATTCGCCGGTCTCCGGCGAGGTGATCGAAACCAACGAGTCGCTGGCCGAGGCCCCGGAGAAACTGAACCAGGACCCGCACGGCGCGGCCTGGCTGGTAAGAATCAGGATGAGCGCGCCGGAGGAGATTGCGCGCCTGATGACCGCGTCGGATTATCAGAGTTACTTGGGAGAGGAAGTCTACTAGCTTGCGCTATCTGCCGAAATCGGAATCCGAGCGGGGCGAGATGCTGGCGGCCCTGGGCCTGGGCTCGATCGAGGAGCTGTTTTCCCAGGTGCCTGCGGAGGTTCGCCTCGCTGGTCCGCTGGGGCTGGAGAAGGGCAAGTCGGAGTACGAGGTGCTGGATTACTTCCGCGCCCGAGGAGCGGAGAACGCTGCCGGCTGGCCCTGCTTCCTGGGCGCCGGCGCCTACTTCCACTACCAGCCCGTGCTGGTGGACGCCATGGTCTCCAGGGGCGAGTTCCTGACTTCCTACACTCCTTACCAGGCCGAGATCTCGCAGGGCACGCTGACCGCTATCTTCGAATTCCAGAGCATGCTGTGCCAGTTGACCGGAATGGAGGTGGCCAACGCGTCGATGTACGACGGCTCGACGGCTGTGCCCGAATCCGTGATGATGGCGGCGCGCATCACCGGACGTCGCCGCGTAGTGGTGGCGCGCACACTCCATCCCGAGTACCGCGCCGTGCTCCGCACCTATGCCCGTAACCAGGGGCTGGCCGTCGAGGAGTGCGGCTACCTCTCCGATTCCGGCCTGCTGGATGCCGAGGACCTGGAGCGCAAGGTCAGCGAGCAGACGGCGGCGGTGGTGATCCAGTCGCCCAACTTCTTCGGCATCGTCGAGAAGGTGAAGGCGGCGGCTGAGATCGCGCACCGTTCCGGCGCGCTGCTGGTGGATGTGTTCGCGGAGGCTGTCTCGCTGGGGCTGCTGGCGCCGCCCGTGGAGGCCGATATCGTGGCGGGGGAGTTGCAGTCTTTCGCTCTGCCGCCGAGCTTTGGGGGGCCGTACGCCGGCGTCATCGCCACCAAGGAGCGCTTCATGCGGCAACTGCCGGGAAGGCTGGTGGGCGAGACCAAGGATTCGCGCGGCAACCGGGCCTTCTGCCTCACGCTCTCGACTCGCGAGCAGCACATCCGGCGCGAGAAAGCCACCTCGAACATCTGCACCAACCAGGCCCTGATCGCGCTGATGGCCACGGTCTTCATGACGGTCTACGGAAAGCAGGGCCTGCGGGAGCTGGCGGAACAGAACCTGGCGAAAGCGCATTATTTGGGGAGCAAGCTGCCGCTGCGATTCACGGGGCCTTTTTTCAACGAGTTCGTGGCGGCCTGCGGCGGGCGGTCCGCGGAAACGATCAACGGCGGCCTGCGCGACAATAAGATCATCGGCGGCCTGGCGCTGGGGCGCTTCTACCCGGAACTGGACAACTGCATGCTGCTGTGCGCCACCGAAATGAGCGCGCGGGAGTCGATGGACAGGCTGGCGGAGGTGTTCCACCGTGACTGACGCGATCCGCAAAGTCCGGCCCCACATCAGCCAGAACGAGCCGCTCGTGTTCGAGCTGAGCTCGCCGGGCAAGAAGGGCTACCAGTTGCCCGAGCTGGACGTGCCGCCGGTGGATGCGGCGGCGGCGTTAGGGGCACAGAACGTGCGCGCGGAAATCGAGGGCTTTCCGGAAGTGAGCGAGGTGGAGGCGCTGCGGCATTTTACGCGCCTCTCAACCTGGAACTATGCCATCGATCACGGCATGTATCCGCTGGGTTCCTGCACCATGAAGTACAACCCGCGCGTGAACGAGGTGGCGGCGCGCATCGAGGGGCTGGCCTGGGCGCATCCTTACCAGCCGGAGCCGCTGGCGCAGGGCGCTCTGGAGATCATGGCGCGGCTGGAGGCGGCGCTGGCCGAGATCACCGGGATGGACGCGGTGACGCTTCAGCCCGCCGCCGGCGCGCACGGCGAGCTGACCGGCATCCTGCTGGCCCGCGCCTACCTGGAGGCGCGCGGCAATCCGCGCAAGAAGATCCTCATTCCGGACTCGGCCCACGGCACCAACCCGGCCACCGCCGCCATTGCCGGCTACGCGGTCGAGAACATCCGCTCGAACGAGCGCGGCATGATCGACGTGGATGCCCTGGCCGGCCTGGTGGATGAAGACGTGGCGGCGCTGATGATCACCAACCCGAACACGCTCGGGGTGTTTGAAGTGAATATCTGCGGGGTCGCCGAGATTCTGCACTCGAAGGGCGCCTTGCTGTACCTGGACGGCGCCAACATGAACGCGCTGCTGGGCATCACGCGTCCGGGCGACACGGGCGTGGACGTGATGCACCTGAACCTGCACAAGACCTTCTCGACGCCGCACGGGGGCGGAGGCCCGGGCAGCGGACCGGTGGCGGTGAAGAGCCACCTCGAGGCGTTCCTGCCCGTGCCGCGGCTCAGACGTGTAGGCGATAAGTGGGCGTTTGACTACGACCGCCCGCAGTCCATCGGCAGGGTGCGCGCCTTTTATGGGAACTTCGGCGTGCTGGTGCGCGCGCTGGCCTACATCCTGGCCCAGGGCGGCGAGGGGCTGTACAACGCCACCTTGGACGCCGTGCTCAACGCCAACTACGTGCGCCAGGCCCTGATGCCGTATTACGACATGCCGCACCAGGCCCCCTCGATGCACGAGTGCGTCTTCAGCGACCAGCGCCAGGCCCGCAGAGGCGTGCGAACCGGCGACATCGCCAAGCGGCTCATCGACTACGGATTCCACCCCTATACGGTGAGCTTCCCCCTCATCGTTCACGGGGCTTTGATGATCGAGCCGACCGAGAGCGAGAGCAAGCGGGAACTGGACCTGTTCATCGAGGCCCTGATCTCGATCGCCAAAGAAGCGGAAGAGAATCCCGAGCTGGTTTTGAAAGCGCCTCACAACACCCGAACCAGCCGTGTGGATGAAGTGACGGCTGCGCGCAAGCCGGTCCTCCGATGGCGGCCCCAGCCCCAGCGCTAGCCGGCGGGCGCCGCCAGATCCTGCTGGTTCTGGCGGTTGTCCTGCTCATCCGCGTGCCGTTTCTCAACCAGGCCGTTCAGGGCGACGACATTTACTACCTGGCTGGCGCGCAGCACGCTCAGATCGACCCGCTGCACCCCAACCATGCGCGCTATGGGTTTTTGGGCGAGATGGTGGACATGCGCGGGCATCCGCACCCGCCGCTGAATTGCTGGTTCCTGGCGGGGCTGCTGGCCATTTTTGGAGATGTCTACGAAGTGCCGTTTCATACGGCCTACATGCTGTGGTCGCTGATGGCGGCGCTGGCCGCGTGGTCGCTGGCGAAGCGGTTCACTGCGCAGCCGCTTCCGGCCACGCTACTGTTCCTGGCGACGCCTGCGTTCGTGGTGAATGGGAACTCGTTTGAATCCGACCTGCCGTTCCTGGCGCTCTGGATGGCGGCGCTGGCCCTGTTCATCAAGGCGGCAGAGGCGAGAGTAATGCCTCAGCCTCGGGGGCCGTGGGATAAGCTTCAGCTTGTCTCGGGCGGTATTCGAAAGGCGTCCGGACAGGCTGAAAGTCTATCCCACCCGGGTGCACAGGCTATTGCCCCCGAGACTGAGGCATTACACGCGCGGTCAGGGAAGTGGCTGGCGGGAGCGGCGCTGTCGCTGGCGCTGGCTGCGCTGGCCGCCTACCAGGCAGTGCTGATTGTGCCGGTGCTGTGGGCGTACCTGTGGTTGCGGGCGCGCAAGTGGCGGGCGGGCTGGCTGGTGACGCTGGTCCCGGTGGCTACCCTGGCGGGGTGGCAGCTTTTCGAGCGCGCCTCGACGGGCGCCCTGCCGGCCTCCGTGCTGGCCGGCTATTTTCACGCGTACGGCTTCCAGGATCTCGGCAGAAAGCTCGCCAACGCGGCGGCCTTGACGGCCCACGCCGGCTGGCTGGTCTTTCCTCTGCTGGCGGTAGCTGCCTGCCTGCGCATCCCGCGTTGGTCGTGGGCGGTTGTCCTGCTGGGCACGGCGGGCGCGGCGCTGCTGGATTCGAATCCGCTTTTCTGGGCCTCCTTTGGAACTGGGTTGCTCCTGATCTGCTACTGTGCTGTTTCGTTCCGGGAGGCTTCGTTCCTGTCTGCCTGGGTGCTGATCTTCTTCGCTGGCGCGCTGGTGCTGTTCTTTGCCGGCTCGGCGCGCTATCTGCTGCCCATAGCGGCGGCGGTAGCCCTGCTGGTTGCGCGCAACCTGTCCCAGCGCCCACGCTGGTTGATTGCGGGCGCGGCCCTCCAGTTGTCGCTGGGACTGTGCCTCAGTGTTGTGAATTACCAACACTGGGAGGGCTACCGGAGGTTTGCCCGTTCGCTGGCGGGCGAATCTGCACAGAAGAGGGTATGGATCAACGGCGAGTGGGGCCTGCGGTATTACCTGGAAACCGAGGGCGGGCTGGCGCTGATGCGCGGACAGGCGGTGCGTCCAGGGGAGATGGTGGTATCGAGCCGGCTGGCCATGCCCATCGAGTTCACCACCGGCGGCGGGGCGCTGGTTCCGGTGGCGCAATGGGAGATCCGATCCTGGCTGCCCTTTCGGCTGACCGCTCTGGGCGCCCGCTCGGCTTACTCGACGATCGCGCTTGGCCTCCGGCCGTTCGATGTGGGGAGCGGTCCGATCGACGTAGTGCGCGCCGACGCCGTCGTCGAGCGCCGGCCCACCCTCGAGTACCTGCCCATGAACGCGCCGGAAGCCGAGCAGCAGATCGTCAGTGGAATCTATGCGCTCGAATCGAACCAGTGGCGCTGGATGGGGGACCGCGCCCTCATCCTGCTGAAGCGGCCGGAGAGACCGCTGCCGCTCCAGGCGGTCTTCTACATCCCGGACAACGCGCCGGCGCGCCGCATCGTGATGACGGTGGACGGCCAGCCGGCGGCGGAACGGGCCTATGCCGGTTCCGGGATGCACACGCTTGCCTCTGCTCCGATCGCCGGGGCAGGTGACAGCGTGACCGTGACCATCACCGTGGATCGGACCTTCTCCGTGCCGGGCGATCACCGGCGGCTCGGAATCATCCTGAGCGCGGTGGGGTTTAAAGCAGCGCGCTGACGGCAGCGGCCACAGCTTCCAGTGGAATGTTCCCGATGGGTCCCCTCGGTGTTGGGGTCGCTACGATGCGGACCTGCGGGCCGCGGGGAGCCCAGATGGCCGGATCGCTGGGGCCGAACAAGGCAATCACCGGCGTTCCCACCGCGGCAGCCAGATGGGTGATGCCGGAATCGTTTCCGATGTAGAGGCGGGCGCGGGCCAGCCAGCAGGCCAGCTCGAAGAGGTCATCGATTCGTACCGCGTTCTCCAGCGTCTCCGCTGGTCCGGCGCACCAGTGGACCGGCATGCGCGCGCCGAGCCTGCGCGCCAGCTCCCGGTATCTTTCGAGCGGCCAGTTCTTCTTTGGGCTGCCTGAGAACGGGTGGATGACTGCGAAGCCCCCCTCCGAGTGCGGGCAGTCGATGCGTGGGATGGCGGTTGAAACCGTGGGTCCCACTTGCTGGACGTGGAAATCCGCGGCATGGACGCCTGCGCGTTCATCCGGCAGCGCTGGAAGAAAACGAAAGGGCAGACCGAAGCTGGCCACCGCCGCCCGGAATTCCGGGCGGTTGCTCCCGTACCAGGAGACGATTTCCCCGAAGCTTGCCAGGCGCTCGATCAGCTCCGCGGGCGCCTCGCGATCGGGAATGCCGAGCAAGTCAAGGCCTGTGGCGGCGATCGAGCAGACGCGCTCGGCAAATCGGATCAGGGGCACGTTTTGCGAGGCCACCCACACTTCCAGATACTCTGCCCGCAGAGCTCCATGGCGGGGAGCGCAAGAATGCAATCGCCGATGCCACCCGGACGAATCAGCAGGCGCCGCAAGCGTTATTGGATCTCGAAAGGAAGCCGAACCTCGAGGGTTCGGGGAGGCAGGCAAGATTCCTCATCGCAGGCCTGGTAGCGCAGCCGGCCCACCAGCGCGCCCGGGCCGAGTGGAGCGTCCGCGGTCGCCTTGAACCGGGTGAGGATACTGAAATCCCCCGTGAAGACCGAGAGCGGCTTCGAAGAGAAGTCGTACTTTCGCAGCTCCGGAGTGGGGTAGATGACCTCGATCGCTTTGAGAGGCCCAGTCTCGTCCCAGCGCAGGCGCAGGGGGATCAGATACTCGTCGTTGGGGCTGTTGCTGTTGACGTGGTAGCCGTCGCGGAGCTGGACGGCGATCTTGACCTCCACGGTGCGGTTGCGCTTGGCAACCGTTTTTTGCGGCGCTGTTGCCGTGAGAACCGAACTACTCTGCCCCAGCAGCACGGGCTGGCAGGCCAGCGCCGCGATCGCCAGCATGAAATGAAGACTGGAAAAGTTGCGTGAAATCATTTTCGTAACTGCGCTTGCTGACCAGACCCACGTGGACGTTGACGACCCTGCCGTCCCGGTCGATTACAAACGTTGTGGGCAGGGAATCCACGCCGCCATAGGCCTGCGCGACCGAGTCGTTGCCCATCAGGATGCGATAATTGATGCCCAGGCGGGACATGAAGGGCTTCACGGCTTCCCAGCCGTCCTCGTCCATGGAGATCCCCAGTACGGCAAAGCCCTGGTCCTTGTAGCGGCGTTCGAATTCCACAAACCAGGGAATCTCGATCTTGCAGAAGCCGCACCAGGTGGCCCAGAAGTTTAGCAGGACGACCTTGCCCCGGTAATCGGAAAGCTGTACCATCCGGCCGTCGGAATCTCGGAGGGCAAAGTTGGGTGCGCTCTTTGGCCTGGACGAGGAACATGCGCCGAGCAGCAGAGACAGGAGCAAAGTCAGGACAAACATGCCGCGCGCGGCGTGCGATGACATGGGTATCGACCTATTATATCGAGATTGCCGGGCGCGCCAGAAGGCGGCGAAACCAGCTCCGCCTGCGGCGCCGGAAGGCGGGCGCCAAAGTGAATTCCTGGTGGCGGCGGGAACCGCACAGCAGGAAGGCGGCGGAGTCGCAGAAGCTCTCGCAGGCGTATTCCCGCCAGCGTCTGCTGCGGCGGGGGCGGTCCGTAGGGAGCAGCGATTGTTTCCTTAATTCGGCCGACCAGCCCAGTTCTCCGCGCGCGCGGCGACGGAGCTCGGTCTCCAGCAGGGCTTCCCAGGAGCGGCGGGCCGGATTGCCCAGGCGCAACCAGACGAAGTGAAACAGCTCGTGGAAAAAGATGCGGGCAAACTCGTGCGGGGAATCGAGCAACTCCGGTTCGAGCACGATCTCCCGCTTTCGCAGGAACGCGCCGGCGTGAACCGGTCGGCCGACGGGTTTCCCCGAGAGCAGCTCGCCGCGATGGGCGCTCAAGCGGGACACAAACCGAATCCGGATGCGGCCGCCCTGGAGCGCCGGAATTCCCTCCAGCGCGGCTTCAATCCGGCGCTGCGCAAGCTGCGGGGAGAAGGCTAATGACTGTGCTTTCAAACCCGGCTACTTGGGCGGCGGCGTCAGGCTCAGAGGGACCGTCTTAGGCGTGAAGAAGGTCTCGTTCTCAACCTTTATGTTTATGCCCTTCTGTAGCGCATTCATCCACTCCATCAGGCGTTGGTTCTTGAGATCCGTGAAGATAGAGTCCTTGACCTTATCGTAGGGTTCCTCGGTGAGTTGCTCGAGGCGGAAGAGGTAGAACCCGTTGGGTTGCCGCACCGGCGCGCTGACCTCACCCGGTTTCAGGGCGAAGATTACGGACTTGATGGAATCCGGAATCCGGTCGGACTTGCGGATGGTTCCGAAATCGCCGTCTTTGGCCGCGGAGGTCGGATCTTCGGAATGCTCCTTGACCAGCTTGACGAAGTCGGCGCCGGCGCGAATCTGCTTGAGGAGACCCTCGACCTTGGCCTTGGCCTCGGCCTCATTGAGGACCTTCTTCGCCTTGGGATCGGAGGGCGGCGGAGTGGCGCTGAAAGGGATGTAAATGACTTTGACGTTGGCCTGGGTGTAGCGGTCCTTGTTGGCTTCGTAGAACTTCTGCTGCTCTTCCGGCGTGACCGGGATGGCCTTGTACCTCTCGTTGATCTCGGCCTGGTAGAGCACCTGCATACGGCCGTAAACGAGGGCCTCTTTATAGGGGGTGCGCTGATCCAGTTTGTCTTTTTCGGCCAGCTCGCAAAGCCGCCGCAGCATGGCGTACTGCTCGACGAACTTCCTGGGATCCTGGAGGGCCTGTTGCTGCGCCTGCTGGGGAAGGGATCTCAGAACCGCTTGCAGATCGCCCATCGTGATCTTGTTGCCGTCCACGCTGGCCACCACCGCCTCGGGCGGCAGATCGACGGTCATAGTGACGGTGGGGGGCGCCACGGACTGGGCCCACAAGCCGGCGGCGGAGGAACAGAGAAGGAAAAGTCCAATTTTCATGAGGGTTGGCCCCTTTTCGGGGCAACTTCAAAGTGTAGCACGCTGTAATGCCTCAGTCTCTGGGGCCGTGGGATAAGCTTCAGCTTGTCTCGGGCTGTATTCGAAAGGCGTCCGGACAGGCTGAAAGCCTATCCTACCCGGCTGCACAGGCTATTGGCCCCGAGACTGAGGCATTACAGCACGCTGCCGCCGGCGGCTGCGATCGAGCCAACCGGGTGCACGACATGAAAGTGGCGACGTTGGAGTCAACCGAGTGTCCCTCGTGGCGCAAGCATTCTTGCTTCGAGCGCCGAGACTCGTCCCGGCGCATGTGTCGAGACGAGTCTCGACACGGCAGCCTGAAGGCCGCGCCACGTCTGTCTGGCGTATCGGTACACACAGAAGTTTGTGGTTTTCTTCAGCTTCAGTGGGGGTCGCCACTTTCATGTCGTACACCCGAGCGAACCGGAGAAGCCTGCGGCAGGACCTGAGCTGTGGTATATGTTGTCTTATCCGCGCTCAACCGAGCGCGGAACCTTCAGCAGACGGCGGACCAAGACAGGCTGAAGCTTATCCTAGGCGGCAGGTGTACCCGTGTAGTTCAATGCGGGCAGAGACAGGGCAAAGGAGAATCGAATGAAGGTCCCATTCTACGGTCATGTTCGGCAGCACAACAACATCAAGGCCGAAATCGACGGCAAGATCGAGGAGGTGTTGGAGAGCGGGGAGTACGTGATGGGTCCCATGCTCAAACGGTTCGAGGGCGAGCTGGCGGCGTATTCCGGGATGAAACACGCCGTCGGGGTCAACAGCGGCACCGATGCGCTATGGCTGGTTTTCCTGGCGTTGGGGATCGGGGCGGGCGACGAGTGCATCACCACCACGAACACCTTCTTCGCCACCGCCGAAGCGATCTGGTTCACCAACGCCGCGGCGGTCTTTGTGGACTCCGATCCCCGGACCAACTGCATCGATCCTTCCAAGATCGAGGCGGCGATCACACCGCGAACGAAGGCCATCGTGCCGGTGCATCTTTACGGCCAGTGCGCGGACATGAAGGCTATCCGCAAGATCGCCGACCGGCACAATCTGCGCGTGGTGGAGGACAACGCGCAGGCGGTCGGGGCGCATGGGGATGGGTTCAAGATCGGCGAGCTCAGCGACGCGGTGTGCACCAGCTTCATCATCCAGAAGAACCTGGGCACTTTCGGGGACGGCGGGGCCGTCATCACGAACAACGACGAGATCAACCGGATCGTGCGCAAACTGCGCAATCACGGCTCGGAAAAGCGCTCCTGTCACAGCATGGGATACAACAGCCGCCTGGATGACTTGCACGCCGGGATCCTGAGCGCGAAGCTGAAGCACATCGACAAGTGGAACGATCTGA
The DNA here is from genome assembly GCA_963725415.1 of uncultured Acidobacteriota bacterium. GTDB lineage: Bacteria > Acidobacteriota > Terriglobia > Bryobacterales > Bryobacteraceae > CAVRZY01. The sequence goes on from CAVRZY010000035.1 coordinate 28,246, forward strand.
GGCGCAGGTGGGCGGCGCGCTACACGGCCGGGCTGGCTGGGGCCGCGAGCATCACCCTCCCCTACGAGGTCCCGGGCTACCGCCACGTCTTCCACCTGTACGTGATCGAGACCAAGAAGGCGGAACACCGCGATCCGCTGTTGAGACTGCTGAACGGCAGCGGGATCGACGCCAAGTGCCATTATCCGATCGCCATTCACCAGCAGGAAGGCTATCCCTGGGGCAAGCAGGGGCGAATCGCCGGGCCGATTCCCAATTCGGAGCGGAACGCGGCGTGCTGCATCTCGCTGCCGATGTACCCGGAATTGACCGACGAGGAAGTTGATTACGTGGTGGCGGAGGTATTGGAGTGGGATAAGGAGCAGTAGTATGACTGGAAAGTACCGGGTCCTGGTGGTCGGCATGGGGAAGCGGGGGATGCACCACGCCGCCACGTTTCACGCCAACGACCGGTTCGTGGTCGCCGGCATTTGCGATATTGACCGGGCGCGCCTGGAGGCGGCGGCGCCCAAGCTGGGCTACCCCGAGACGAGCGCCGACGCATCCGCGTTGGCACAGGCGGTGCGGCCGGACGTGTTTTGCTTCTGCACCCTGCCCAACTTGCGTCTGGAGATGATCCAGATCGGGGTGGCGAGCGGGGCCCGGCTGATCGCCTTTGAGAAACCGATCGCCATGTCCAGCGCCGAGGCCATGGAAATCAAGAAGGCACTGGAGGGCGGCGGCGTCAAGGCGGTGGTCAGCCATCAGCACCGCTACGGCGCGCACTACCGGAAAGTCAAGGAGGTCATCGCCAGCGGGGCGCTGGGCAGGATTCATACGGTCTACGGGACCGCTACCGGGTGGATGATGCACATGCTCAGCCACCTGATCGACTACATGCGCTGGTACAACAACGGCGCGGAGGCGGAGTGGGTGATGGCCCAGGCGAGCGGCCGGGGTAAGCTGGCCGACCGATGCGCACGTTTCCCCGGACTACATCGCCGGGTTCATTCAGTTCGCCAACGGCGTGCGCGGGATTGTGGAATGCGGCGCCGGGGCGCCGGACGTGCCCGAGGTGGACTACTGGTGGCGCAAGTGCCGGATCGGGGCGCAAGGGACGGATGGTTTCGCCGAGGTGCTGACGGGGGGCGGGTGGCGCGCGGTGACCAAGACCGGCTCATCTTCCGGTCCGGGAAGCATGAACTACGACCTGGACATGCCTCCGTATATCCAGGACATGGCCGAGTGGCTGGACGATGACAGCAAGGTGCATCCCTGCAACTTCCAGAGCGCCTACAAGGGGCATGAGATCATGATGGCGCTGTGCCGCTCGGTGGCCGAGGGCGGGCAGGTGGCGCTTCCGCTGACCGAAGGCGCCGATGAACTGGAGCTGCTCAAGACGCGGCTGCCGGAGAAGAGGGTGCTGTTTTCGACGCCGGCAAATGTGAAGGAGTACTAGTGGTGGTTGCGCTCGGAGCGCGGGGGTGAGGTCTCGCTGCGCTTGATCTGGGCGCGGCGGCGGCCGGTGGCCAGGTTGGCGGAGGCCTTCTGCCTGGCGGCTTCGCTGACCTGGATGCGGTTGATGACCTGTTTGGCGCCGGTGGTCTTGGCCAGCCGGGTGGCGACGCCTTTGTGCTGGATGACGTAGGTCTGGCCGGTCAGCGTCGCCACGCCTCCCTGCACCTGCACCTGGAAGCCATTGCGGGCGATCTTGGAGCGCGCGAAGCGGTCGCGGATGGCTTTCTCGATTCCCGATCCCCAGGGGCGGGTGGCTTGGCGCCCTGTTGGGCGAGCAGCACCGCCGGGAGAAGCAGGAGGGCGAAGATCGGCAAAGATCGAATTCGAAATATCACAGTTGTCCCCTATGAATAGTGCGGCGGCGCGGTATAATTCGCACATGTCGAGCACTCGAAGAGAATTTTTTCGCGGCACCGCGGCGCTATCCGCGGCTTCCTACTCCCGCATCCTGGGGGCTAACAAAAGGATCCAGTTGGGAGTGATCGGCTGCGGCGATCGCGGTCTGCACGACATGGGTCAGTTCCAGATGACCCCGGCCGTCGAGGTGGTGGCGGTCTGCGACATCTACGGGGTGCAGATCGACAAAGCCCAGCAGAAAGCGCCCAACGCCAGGAACTTCACGGACCATCGGAAGTTGCTGGAGATGAAAGAGGTAGATGCGGTTCTGATCGCCACTCCGGACCACTGGCACGCCGAGAACGCCATCGACGCGCTGAGGGCGGGCAAGGATGTCTACGTCGAGAAGCCGCTGACACTGAAGATTGAGGAAGGGCCGGAGATCGTCAAGGCGGCCCGGGTGAACGAGCGGATCTGCCAGGTGGGCATGCAGCAGCGCTCAGGCAAGCACTACCTCCAGGCGAAGAAGGAGTACCTGGACACCGGGCGGCTGGGGAAGATCACGCTGGCGCGGACCTGGTGGCACGGCAACACCTATCACTTGCGGCGGGCGCCGGCGTCGTTGCAGTCCAAGCCGTCCAACCTGGATTGGGCCAGGTTTTTGGGGCCGCTGAAGTGGCGGGACTGGGACCCGCAGCAATACTACAACTGGCGGGCCTACCTGGACTTTGGGGGCGGGCAGGTGACGGATCTGTTCACCCACTGGATCGACGTGGTGCACATGTTCATGGGGCAGGAGATTCCCACCTCGGCGGTGGCGGCCGGCGGGGTGTACGCTTACAAGGACGGGCGCACGGCGCCCGACACCATCAACGTGCTGCTGGAGTATCCGGGGGAATTCACGGCCACCTTCGAGGCCACGCTGGTGCCGGGCATCCGGGGCGCAGCCATCGAGTTCTGCGGGACCAAGGGCAGAGTGTGGATCGACCGCAGCCGTTACGACTTCTATCCTCTCGGCAGGGATGAGAAGCCGGTGACGGTGAAGGCCGCACCGGGCGACATGACGCTCGACCACGTGAACAACTTCCTGGAGTGCGTCCAGAGCCGGAAGCTGCCGAACGGGGACGTGCTGATCGGGCATCGCTCGGCGCAGGCCTCGCACCTGGGCAACATCGCCTACCTGGAGAAGCGGCGCATCCACTTCGACCCGGTGCGGGAAGAGATTATGCCGTTTTGATGTGTTCAAACGCAGGCCAGACCGCGTTGCAGCCGAGTCTGGACCTCGTACCAGTCACGCTCGCTCAAGCGCCCAATAACGGCGACATCCGCTTTGTCGGTTGTGACGAGGTACAGACGGAAACACGAACTCGCCCGCAAGCCGGCCTCACGCCAATCTGACAAGACGTAGTCAGTCTGTGCAATGGGGGTGGGCAGTTGTGTAGTGAGGACACCGACGATCACGTCAGGGCGCTCTCGGTGGTAAAGTTCACTGGAGACCACGACCGCTGGGCGCACTTTCGTCACCTGTGCGCCGGCAAGGACGGCGATAACGACATCACCCGGTCTCAACAAGGTTCGTCAGCTTGGCTTTGGGCCAGACGTTCCGCCGAAGCAGCACTGTAATCCCGGAGGTCCGCTTCAGACCAGGAGTCCGACCAATCCACAGTGGACTGTGAAGCAAGGGAAGCCAATCGTTGAGCCAGCGCAGTCAAGCGGGCGGCCGCATCGAGCGGCAGGCAGCGCACAGCCACCAGGAGTGCTTCTTCTTGTTGGGTCAATTGCATGCTAACCACATTATAGTCGTCTTCCAGAGGCAGCCGGGGAGAGGACGTTGTGTAAAATCGGCTCCAGGCAAAGCGCGCCAAGAACTTCCCTTAGGGCTGGAAGGCGGCGTTGACGAAGGTGTGTTCGAGGCAGCCGGGTTGGTCCCTTTCGCCGATGGTGAGGCGGAGGACGGCGGAAATCGGGGCGGGTGTGCCGAGGGCCTCGCTCAGCGCTTTGGTGGCCTCGACCAGGAGCAGGGAGCTTAGGGGCAGGAAGCCGTGGCCGTTGTACAATCGCCTGAGCTTGCGGTGGAAGGCGGCGCCGATATCCTCGGCAAAGGCGGCGAAATCCCTGGCGGCCGTGTGTGGGTCGCGGGCCAAGCGATCGGCGAGCTCACGGGTTTGGGTACCCATCCCGACAAAGGTGTCTACCAGGTAGGTTTCGGCGGCCAGGAGCGCGTTCAGATAGCGGGGCTGGCGTTGCAGACGGGCGAGGATAGGGGCGGCCCGGTCGGGGCAGTAGAAGCGGGCCGTTGCGGTTTTCCCGGCTGCCAGCAGGAACTCGCGGGTGAACTTGAGCGTGGAAGCCAACTGCTTGACGGTCGAACGCCGTGACAACCTGGGGCTTTGGAACTCCAGCAGGTCGCTGGTGAATTCGAATCTCGGCTCACCCGCAGAGGGGCGGATGAACGGATAGACCAGGAGCGGGTAGGCAGCAGTGGGGTTGTCGTAGTGATCGAGTTCGCTGAAGTAGAGGTAAGGCAGCCACTTTCGCATGGCCCGCTGAAGGGCCACCGAGACGGCCGAGAAGACGGGAAAGAAGCGGGGTTCGGATTCGAGAGGCGCGTGGCGCCAGGCGCTGGCGAGCTCGCCAGGGACGGCCAGTGTGACGGCAACCTCGAGGTCGTGCGCTTCCGGGTTGGAATTGGCATCGAGCCATCGTTCCACTTTGTTGTCGAAACCGTAGCCGCGCAGAGCGGCTGCCAGGGCCGGGCGCGCCTGAAGACGGAAGAGTCTGCGCCGGTCGGCGAACGCCAGAGTAAAGTTGGAGTTCGCTCCGGGGCAGGTGGCCTGAAGGAATGCGGGGGAAACAGCCAGCGTGGTCTGGTAGGCGTTCCTCTTTCGAGCCGGACTGAGCGAGTCTGAGGTGTGGAGCAGGAGCCGGAGGTCTTCGGCGGGGTCGGGCGCGAGCCTGTCGAGTACCGCAGCGCGTGTGCGCCATCCCTTTGGGCTGAGAAAGGGCAGATGAAGCTCGATACGAGCGTGGTGCGAGAACTGGTGCGTGAAGATGGCTGGATGGCGGCGGACATGCGCATCGGCGTCGGAGTGCAACTCCGAGAAGTCGCCGGTCAGAGCTTTGCGGCAGGCGGCTTGCCCTTCCGGGCTCGAGTCGAAGGAGCAGTCAAACAGGGGGCTGTCGGATGCCGCGGCCTCACAGCGCTGGCTCAGCTCGGCGGAGCACTTGTTCTCAAGGACCGCGAGGGCCTTCTGGTGGATGAAGCCGACCAGGCGGAGGGCGCGGGTCTCGTCCTCGAAGCGAGCGAGGCGGAGGATGGTTTCGGCGAGTTGGCCGGAGTGATCGGAAAGGGATGCCTGGGCGCGCACCGAGATCCGGGAGGCAGACTCGGAGCGTTTGAAGATGCGCAGGCGGGACCAACCTGGGGAGTCTGAAGAAAGCTCGCCCAGGAAGCTGCCGCCGAGGAGGATCTGGAGGCCGGCCTGGGCGTCGCAGTCGAGGCTCAAGCCCAGATCGTGGGCGATCTTGGCGGGAGTTGGCTGCCGGAGCCAGTGGAAATCGAAGCCGAACCGGACGGAGGTGGTGAACCGGAGCGGGCCGTCAATGGGACTGCGGATGGACGCGGCCGGGAGCATGGGTTTCGGCGTCGAACAGTCTTGCAGCGGTTCCGACTGATTATACGGGCGCGAGCGCGGAATTCGAGCTCAGCAGGCGCGGGGGCGCGGGGGTAGAAGGCAGCTAAATCTAAGGCGAGGCGGAAGATGAGTGAGGCTGAAACTTTTTTCGCTAAGCTTGTCACCGGAGCTGGCCGTCAATCCACGGAGCCACGCCCACTGATACGATATAAACCATGAATCGCAGAACCTTTTTCGCAACCGCGGCCACGCTTGGCGTTTCCGGGCTGGCGGCGGCTCAACCGATGCCGCGCAAGGGCCGCCTGAAGCAGGGCGTGGCGCGCTGGTGTTTCAACAAATGGAGCCTGGAGGAACTGGCCAAACAATCGGCCCGGATCGGGCTGAAGGGCATCGATCTGATCGGGCCGGAAGAGTGGCCGGTGGTGAAGAAGTACGGGCTGGTCCCGTCGATGGCTCCGGGCGGCGGCTCGATTGCCGATGGTTTGAACCGCACGGAGAACCACGCCAAGATCGAGCAGCAGCTTCGGGAGAACATCGAGAAGGCGGCGGCGGCAGGCGTGCCGAACGTGATCACGTTTTCGGGGAACCGGCGGGGCCTGTCCGACCAGGAGGGCCTGGAGAATTGCGTGATCGGCCTGAACCGGGTGAAAGCCTTCGCCGAAGACAAGGGGGTCACGATCTGCCTGGAATTGCTTAACAGCAAGGTCAATCACAAGGACTACCAGTGCGACCACACGGCCTGGGGCGCGGAGGTCTCGAAGCGGGTGAATTCGCCCAGGGTGAAGCTGCTCTACGACATCTACCACATGCAGATCATGGAGGGTGACATCATCCGCACGATCCGCGAGAACATCCAGTACATCGGGCACTTCCACACCGGCGGCAATCCGGGGCGGCACGAGATTGACGCGACGCAGGAACTGAATTACCGGGCGATTGCCGAAGCCATCGTGGCGCTGAATTTCACCGGCTACTTCTCGCACGAGTTCACCCCGGTGGGCGATCCGGTTAAGGCGCTGGAGCAGGCGGTGGAGATTTGCGACGTGTGAGGCAGCCGCTAGCTGCTAGCCGCTAGCTGATGGCTGTAGTATAGAGACCATGACCAGAAGATCGTTGTTTCGAGCGTTGAGCGCGGCAGGATGTTTGGGGCTGCCGGGAATGTCGGCGGCCCAGGCGGTTCCTCGCAAAGGCCGGTTGAAGCAGGCGGCGACGCGGGGCTGTTTTGGGAAGATGCCGTTTGAAGATGTGTGCCGGGAGGCGGCGCGGCTGGGGCTGAAGGGCATCGACCTGGTGGGGGAGAAGGACTGGCCGACGCTGAAGAAATACGGCCTGCTTTCGACCATGGCGTCGTCGGCCGGGCATTCCTTGACCGACGGGATCAACCGCAAGGAGAGGCATGACCAGATCGAACCGCTGTTTCGGGCGGCGTTGGAGAAGGCGGCGGCGTTTGGGGCGCCGAACATCATCGTGCTATCGGGCAACCGGCGGGGCATGAGTGACGAAGAGGGCGCGGAGAACTGCGCGGCCTTTTTGAACCGGGTGAAGGGTCTGGCGGAAGAAAAAGGCATCACCATCTGCCTGGAGCTGCTGAACAGCAAGGTCAATCATCCCGACTACCAGTGCGACCATACGGCCTGGGGAGTGGGGGTGATGAAGCGGGTGAACTCGCCACGGGTGAGACTGCTGTACGACATCTACCACATGCAGATCATGGAAGGCGACATCATCCGCACCATCAAGGAGAACATCCAGTACATCGGCCACTTCCATACGGCGGGGAATCCGGGGCGGCACGAGATCGACAGCTCGCAGGAGCTGAACTACCGCCCGATCGCCCAGGCCATCGTGGATGCGGGGTTCACGGGCTACCTTGCTCACGAGTACAGCCCGATGAAGGACGCGATCCGCTCGATGGATGAGGCGATCCAGATTTGCGACGTGTGAGGGAAGCCGCTGGCTGCCAGCCGCTAGTGTGCTGTCCCACTCAAGATCTGACGGTATGCTGTGGAGTAGGGCGGTCCCCCTGGACCGCGCGCGGCCCCCTGGCCGCGCCCAGCCCGACCAGGGGGTCGGGCTGCGGGCGAGGGCGCCCGCCCTACCATTGGTGAGGGCTAGCGGGCGAATTTCTGGATGCGCCAGTTCTTGATTTCGGTCACGTAGATGCTGCCTTCGCTATCGACGGCGATGTTGTGGGCGTAGTCGAAGCGGCCGGGGATTTTGCCGTAGGAGCCGAGCACGCCGAGGATGCGACCGTTCAGGTCCAGCTTGACGACGCGATTGTTGTTGCCGTCGCACATGTAGATGGCGTCTTCGCGGGCCACGTAGTAGAGGCCCCAGGGCGCGCCGATATCGGTCCACTTTCCGAGGAACTTGCCGCTGGCGTCGAAGATCTGCACGCGCTGGTTGGCCCGGTCGGCCACATAGAGGCGGCCGCGCGAGTCCAGGCAGACGTCGTGCGGCAGGTTGAACTCGCCATCGCCGGTTCCGCGCCGGCCCCAGTGCGTGAGGTACTCGCCGTTCTTGTTGAACTTGATGACGCGGGAGTTCACGTAGCCGTCGGAGATGTAGAGGTCGCCCGCGGGCGCGAAAGCGATTCCGGTGGGTCTCGTTGAAGTACTCCTTGCTGTCGTTGGTTCCCGGCGAGCGGCCCAGCACCATCAGGAGGCGTCCGGCGGCGGTGAACTTGAAGATCATGTGGCCTTTGACGTCGATCAGCCAGACGTTTCCTTCCGGGTCAACACGGACGGAGTGCGGGCTCTTGACCTGAACTTCGTTCCAGGCCTGGAGCATCTTGCCGTTTTTGTCGAACTGAATGACCGGGTGGGGGCTGCGGTTGAAGACCCAGACGTTGTCCTGCCGGTCCACATCCACGCCGGGAAATTCGCCGAAGTTCCAGCCTGGGGGGAGTTTCGCCCAGTCCTGTACTAGCCGGTGAGGCAAGGGCGGGCCCGATTTCAGTTGGGCTGCGGCAGGCACGATGGCCAGGCAGGCGGTGAGGGCAAGACGGATCGAGGATCGCATGGGGCTGAGGGTAACATAGGGCGCGGCGTGGCCACAACCAAACCATGGAGCCAGAGGCGCAGTTGACTGGGGAGGACCGAATACGGTAATCTAGATCAAGATAGGGGTGTATGAATCTTTCGGTCAAGGGAGATTACGCGCTACGGGCGGTTTTTGACCTGGCGGCGCACGGGTCGGGCGGGCCGGTCAGAATCGCGGAGGTTGCCCGCAGGCAGAAGATTCCACGGAAGTTTCTGGAGTTGATCCTGGCGGGGTTGAAGCAGGCGGGGTTGGTCGAGTCGCGGCGCGGTGTCCAGGGGGGCTACCTGCTGGCGCGTCCTGCCGCGGCGGTCACGGTGGGGGAGGTGCTGCGGCTTATCGAGGGTGCTGGGCGGACCACCGGCAAGCGCCGGGCCGCGACGCCGTTTACGGAGATGTGGCGGGAGGTGGAGCGGGCCGTTTCAGAGATCGTTGATGGCGCCACGTTCGTGGAGCTAGGCCGCGCGTGGGAGGAACGGCAGAGGAGGTACGTTCCGGATTGGGAGATCTGAGGAAGGCAGCTTGTAGCGTGTAGCCTGTGGCCTGTGGGTGCGGGCCTCTACAGGCTACATGCAACAAGCTACAGGCCGGACAAGGAGGGCGTGTGTACTATCAGGATAATTCGTTCAGTATTGGGCGGACGCCGCTGGTGAAGCTGAACCGGGTGGTGGGCGGGGCGCAAGCGACGGTGCTAGCCAAGATCGAAGGGCGGAATCCGGGGTATTCGGTGAAGTGCCGGATCGGGGCGTCGATGATCTGGGATGCCGAGGAGCGGGGCGTCCTGGGGCCGGGTAAAGAGATCATCGAGCCGACCAGCGGGAACACGGGGATCGCGCTGGCGTTTGTAGCGGCGGCGCGCGGGTATCCGATCACGCTGACCATGCCGGAGAGCATGTCGCTGGAACGGCGCAAGGTGCTGGCGGCTTTGGGGGCCAACCTGGTGCTGACGGAGGCGTCGGCAGGGCATGCGGGGCGCGATCACCAAGGCCGAGGAGATGGTGGCGTCGGATCCGGACCGCTACGTCATGCCGGACCAGTTCAAGAACCCGGCGAACCCCGAGATCCATTTCAAGACTACGGGGCCGGAGATCTGGGAGGATACCGAGGGAGCTATCGACGTGCTGGTGGCTGGGGTGGGGACGGGCGGAACGATCACCGGCGTGGCGCGCTACATCAAGCAGACCAAGGGCAAGGCGATCGTTTCTGTGGCGGTGGAGCCGGAGGCCAGCCCGGTCATCACGCAGACTCTGAACAAGGAGCCGCTCAAGCCGGGGCCGCACAAGATCCAGGGCTTGGGGGCGGGGTTTATCCCGGAGACGCTGGACCTCTCGGTGGTGGACCGTGTCGAGCAGGTCAGCAACGAGGAGGCCATGGAGATGGCGCGGCGGCTGGCGAGCGAGGAGGGGATTCTCTCGGGGATCTCCTGCGGCGCCGCGGCCGTGGTGGCGGTGCGGCTGGCGCAGCAGCCCGAGTTTGAAGGTAAGACGATCGTGACGGTGTTTCCGGACTCGGGGGAGCGCTATCTGAGCACTGTCCTGTTCGAGGGGCTGTTCGCCGAGTAAAGGGCAAAAAAATAGCGGGCGCGGGGTTGGGTGAAAGGGTGAGTGCGCCCGCTATCGTAAAGGGGATTTCTACCTATAAGAACGACGGGGGGGGCCGAGATGTTACCGAGTGGGGCGATTTTTGTGGGCCGGGGGCAGCCGGGCTTTCCAGAAGGCGAAGAAAGGTCGAAGGTTCCGAGTGTCCGCGCCGCTGTGGTATGCTGGTGACGATTGGCGCTATCGTCTAAGGGTTAGGACGGAGCCCTCTCAAGGCTCAAATACGGGTTCGATTCCCGTTAGCGCTGCCAAGTTCCGCCTTTTCCCTTCAGTAGCTTAGCTCCGAACGACCACTGGGCGTGCTACCATTTGTTACGAGTGTGGAGCATAGAGTCTGGGGCGCGTGCCACGCTCTGGCTGCGTACCAGCGAGTATTGTCCCAGGCGACGCCGCCGGCGGCTTCATGTCGTGAGCGCGCGTGGTTGCAAGTCGAGCGGGTGAACGGGGGTGCCAAGTCGCCCGGTCGCCTGCTCATATAGGTCCCCGCGTTATGACCTATCAAAGGCATCGTGCAGGATGGAATGGAAACGCGCCCCAGGGAGGGGGACGCGTTGCGACCTCTTTCGCCCCAGGAGTCTGAGGAATCCCGGCGCGTGGTGTCTCCGCACTCACATAACCGGATACGGAGGTGAACAGTGAAGCACCGACGAATCGCGATGCTTGCGGCCGTCCCTGTTTCCGCACTAGTCCTCGCCACAGCCCACGCCCAGACCGGTTCATCGGTCGTCATCAGCCAAATCTACGGAGGCGGTGGCAACGCCGGGGCCACACTCCGTAACGATTTCATCGAACTGTTCAACCGGGGCAACTCGCCGGTCAGCATCAGCGGCTGGTCTGTTCAGTATGCCTCTGCTACCGGCACGAGTTGGGACCGTACGATCCTCAGCGGCACTCTTCAGCCGGGTCAGTACTTCCTCATCCAGGAAGCGCAAGGCAGCGGCGGCTCCTCCAGCCTTCCATCGTCCGATGCGGCCGGCGGTATCAACTTGAGTGCTACCTCGGGCAAAGTGGCCTTGGTGAGCAACGCCAGCGTCCTGAGCGGGGCGGCTCCGGGTGGGCCTCCCATCATCGATTTCGTCGGATACGGGACAGCGAATGCCTCCGAGGGAACCCCTACCGGGGAACTCAGCAACACGAGCGCCGCCATCCGGAGATCCGGCGGCTGTACTGACACAAACAACAACCGGGCGGATTTCACGATTGGATCAGCGATCCCACGCAACAGCAAGTCTCCATTCGGCCCATGTTCTCCGGTGGTGCCGATCGCCGCTCCCCAGATTTCGGAGGCTGGTGTTGTGAACGCGGCCAGCTTCAAGAGCGGCCCGGTAGCGCCAGGGGAGATCATCACGATCTTCGGCTCGAATATGGGGCCGAAGGGCTGGTCACGCTGCAACTGACACCCGACCAAAAGTGGGTCACCACATCGCTCGCAGGAACCCGCGTTCTCTTCGACGGCGTGCCCGCGCCAATGATCTACACGTCCCAGAGGCAGACCAGTGCGGTAGTGCCGTACGGTGTGGCGGGTAGGACAACAGCCGAGATCGCCGTGGAGTACGAGGGCCGGACGTCGAACAGGATAGCGCTGCCCGTGACACCCAGTGCGCCGGGCATCTTCACGCTCGATTCTTCCGGGTCCGGGCAGGGTGCGGTCCTTAATGAGGACTACACCGTGAACGGCCCGTCCAACCCGGCGCGAGCAGGATCGGTGGTGGTCATCTATGCGACCGGCGGAGGCCAGACCACACCAGGAGCCGAGGACGGCAAGGTTGTTACGGAGCTCGCCACGCAAGTGCTCACGGTGTCGGTGCGGATCGGTGGAGTGGATGCCGAGGTGATCTACGCTGGCGCAGCGCCCGGTCTGGTGAGTGGCGTCCTACAAGTCAACGCCAAAGTGCGCGATGGCGTCCAGGTCGGGGGCGCTGTTCCCCTGGTGCTTACGGTGGGGAACACCGACTGCAAGCAGGGTGTCACGCTGGCGGTTGGGCCCCACCGGCTGGGCAGGATGGGACCGGACCGCTGATCGACGAGAGATTTCAACAGTTGAAGCGGGACGCCACCGTGGGCGCTCTCCCGGAGATTCCGCACGATCGCATTGGAGTCCCGGCGAACTGGCTTGCTCTAGTCTCCTGGAACATTCAAACGGGTGGAACCTCGGCGGCGGCTGGCGCAGCCCGACCTCCGATGGTGAAGGCGGCACTGGCCTCCATGTTCGGGGGGACATACCAGATCCTCGCTGCCCAGGAGATCCCGAACCCCGAATCCGCTGACCTGCTGCGAACCCTACTGCCGGGAGGCGCCCCCACGTGGCAGGCCTGGTTCTCCGACACGACCGACAGCATGGATAGCGGGTACTGGTATCGGATGGGCATCACGCTGCGGGATGCCTTCACACTCTTCGTGGGCGACCAGAAGGACGCCAGCGGGCGTTTCATTCCCGACACAACCAGGACTACTCATCCCCCTGTGGTGGCCCAGTTCGAGGCCGGCGACTTCGATTTCACCCTGATCAATCTCCACCTCACCTTTGCCGACGGCGACACGTCGGAATCTGTGCGGGAACTGCGGTACGTCCTCGACTACCTCGACTGGTACTTCAAGCAGCCCGAGCATGATCCTGACGTTATCGTGTGCGGTGACTTCAACATTCCGTCCGCTCTCAGTGGCCAGACCGGAAGAGGCGGCATTACGCTGGACTCAGCGTTCGACCAGGACCCACGCTTCCAGTCGGGGGAGCGGCGCTTCGTGGTGACTGTCCATCAACCGACTTCCCGAGGTTCCGCTGCTTCGGGCGGCGAACCCGCCAGCAACTACGATCACTGCGTGCTGTCGGCAGACACGATGGAGGAGTTTGTACAGGCCCGACGGGTGGACACGAGCATCCTGACGGATCACCCGGAGGATCCAGAGGCGCGGCTCACATCGGACCACTTCCCCGTGGTTGCATTCTTCAAGACCAAGGGTGAAGGCGTGTCGCTCGATGGCAGGAGGACGATACGACCACAAGGAGCTGCGCCTCGGGAGGATCAGGACCACTAAGTGGAAACTTTCTGCGCGCCCGGCCCGCCTCCCCACGCGCGGGTGCAACCTGCTGCGAAGTGTTGCCGCGCGCAACCATTTGCCGCCACGGCGGTAAAACAGGATGTGACTAGGTGGATTGTCGATTTGTGGGCGTCAACAGAATGAACGGGTTAGCATGGAGGGGTACTCGGCGGGAGGGGCGTTAGAGAATTCGATTCCCGTTAGCGCTACCAGGTTCTTCCTTGTCAAAGGCTGGCTCTTCGTCGGTGGACTGGTCCGCGACGAACTCCAGGACATCGAAGTCAGCTCGAACCAACTGTGCCGCGCACTGCGGGCTCGTATACACCGCATCAGCGCCATCGCGAACGGGAAGCGGGCCATCAGTGTGGACACGGCGATGCGCCCGGCTGCAACGAACTACTAACGATGAGGGCCTTGACAGGTCTACGCCAGAGGCGTAGTATGAGCTCGTGTTCACATTCATCGAGTCGGCTGCTTTCGAACGTGTGCGCGCCCTTTACCTCGATGACGACGAATATGCTGAGTTGCAGCAGTTCATGATGCAGAACCCGGAAGCGGGAAGCATCGTTCGCGGCTCTGGCGGTGTCAGGAAGCTGCGCTGGCGGCGCAAGGGCGGCGGCAAGCGTGGGGGATTGCGTGTGATCTACTTCGTTCGCTATCAGCCGAATGAATTCTGGATGCTGGCATTATACGCCAAGGCGAAGCAGGAGAACGCGCCTGCTCACATTCTTAAGCAACTGAAGGAGGTGTTCAAACATGAGTAAGAAAGTGAGCGCACGGGCGCTCGCGCGTTTGGAGGCGGAGCGCGATATCTGGCAGGAAGTCCTGGACGGTGTGCGCGAAATCAAGGCTGGCCGCGGCAAGCGGACTCAGGTTGAGCCCGGTTCGGCTATCATGCGAGCCCGCCTGAAATCCGGTCTAACACAGGCACAGTTCGCGGCAGTACTGGGAATCTCGAAACGCACGCTGGAGCAATGGGAGCAAGGACGGCGCCAGCCAAGCGGGGCGGCAAAGTCGCTCATCCGGGTCGCAGAATTGCATCCCGAGGTGCTGCGTGAAATCGCAGCGTGAACCGGGCCGCAGCCACGCCGTCTAAGGGTTAGCACGGAGCCCTCTCAAGGCTCAAATACGGGTTCGATTCCCGTTAGCGCTGCCAAGCCAAGCGTTCCGGAGGGTTGAGACTGTTTTCCAGCGAGCCCGGAGCAGGCATTCTCCGGTGTCCATGTTGTGAGAGTGGTCGCAGGATGTACCGGGCATGCGGAGACGGCGTACGAGCGGTTCTGGATGCAAGGTGTTGGTTACCGACGGTCACAGCAGAAAGGTGCGTCGGACAGCCGCACGCAATTCGTTGAAACTGGGGGGCTTCCAATTGGGTTTGGGATCTGGAAGACTCTGAACGCTTGGCCAAGAGGAGGTACGATGAAATCAGGGGCGTCGGTAGCGCCAGCGCGGTGTCAAGATAGCACTGGGAATACCGATATATCTGCTGGGGGAAGCATGGCATTGGAAAAGGAAATTCAGTTCTTCGAGCAGCATCGTTCTGAATGGATTACGCATTACGAGGGGAAGTTCGCCCTTGTTGTTTGTGAGGAACTGGTTGGCACATTCGACACCTCCGAGGCGGCATATGAGGTCGGAGTCGAGAGGTTTGGGAACGTGCCAATGCTGATCAAACAGATTGTGCGGGAGGATTCGGTGGCCTGTATACCCGCGCTGACCCTCGGGCTTATCTGTGCCCATCCATAACTGCGGCTTCCAAACTGTCCCGTTGGGGCAACAGCCCGTTGGGGCGCCGTTTCCGCGGGGACTGCATGAGTGCGGTCCGGTCATGCAGATACAGATAGAAATCCCTGCACAGTTGGCAGCGCAGCTCCAGAAGGCTAACCAGCCCATCCCGAAGCCGGTCCTTGGCATGGCGCTAATAGACACCGGCGCGACCTGTAGTGGCATCGATCAGACTGTGGTTCAACAATTGGGTCTTCAGCCCGTAGGGGTCCAGAAGGTCGGGACCGCGGGAGGTATGCACGATCAGTCTTTGTATCCTGCGAGGTTGTCCTTTCCGGGTACTGGTTTCTCGGCTGCCGAGTCGAAGCAACTGCTCGGAGTCGATCTCGCCGGTCAGGTTCTGGCACATCTTAATGCGCCCATGATCGCGTTGATCGGGCGCGATATTCTTGCTCGATTCATCCTGATCTACAACGGGCCGGCTGGGCAGTTCACGCCTGCATTTTGAAAGGGCGACAGGCCCTCGCCCCCTGTTCGCACAAGCGTGCAAAACTGTGCAAACATCACAGGGAAACGTGTCCACACTGGCCGGGCGGCCCTGGGGTCCGCGGCGGCGAGGCGGCGGGTGAGGGAACCGCTGACAACCTCACCGAGCAAGAGGTAACATGACCAGCATCGGGACCAACGGGAGGTGAAGGACCATGAAACCGTGGACGAAGGCTGCCGTGCAAGGCGCGGCTTGCGGGTTGATGCTCGGGTTGGTGCTGCTGATCGGCGGGCGATTGTGGCAGCCGCAGGTTGCGGCAGCGCAGGCCAAGCCTCCCGCCGTGCCTGAGGTGGTGAAGGCCAAGCGTTTCGAAGTGGTGGACGCGGCGGGGAAGACGCGGGTGGGCTTGAACGTGGACCAACTGGGAAGCTCGATTGTAGCCGTGTACGACTCCGCCGGAGAGGCGCGGGTGGTGTTGGATGTGGCCCCGGACGGAAGCGGCGGTCTGAGTTTGTGGGACGCGCCGGGGAAGATGCGGGCACGCCTGGGCTTGACAGGAAAGGGCAGCCCCTTCTTCGAATTGCGGGATGCGGCGGGCAAGCCGCAGGTAATGCTGGATGTACTTCCTAACATAAACCCGCGGCTGGTATTGGCGGACGCGGGGGGGAAGGAGCGGGTAATGCTGAGCATGACGAAGGACGGCAACCCTTGCCTGGTGTTGATGGATAAGGCTGGAATGCCGAGAGCTGTTTTGGGAGCTACCAGTTTAGAGACGCTCAAGACCGCAGAGGTCACGATGCGGCCTGAGTCCTCGCTAGTGCTGTTCGACAAAGACGCGAAGGTCATGTGGAAAGCTCCGTAGCAACACGATGGCTCCGGCTTCGCGCACAGAGGCCCCAGGACGCGACGACCAGGCCAGGGAATAGTCCGGGCCTGGAGAAGTGCTAGTCTGTTGCTGTTCGCGTTAGCGGGAACGCGAGTGAAGGGCGGGAGGCCGATGAAGGGAGAGCAATCTGTAGACAAGTCGCGCAAGTATGAACCCGAGGGGTGGCCCTGGGGGCGTGTGCGGTTTGGGGGGTGTTACTCGCGATGTTCTTCGGGGGCGTCTACCTGCTGGTCCGATTCGTGAAGTGGGCGTGGATGAGGGACTGACCCCGCAAGCGCGGACTCTCGCGAGCATTGGTCTGCCCAATCGCGCGCCAAGCGGCAATGGCGCGGTGGGGGAAGAGGAAGGAACAGGAGACACCGTGACGAAGCAATCCGACCTTCACATTTCAGTTGCGGATGCAATGTGGATCCATGACCTCAGTGAGGAAGAGCTACTGAGACGCCTACGTGATACAGAAGACCAATTCGTTGAGAGGAAAACTCAGGGGGATAAAAAAGATTGGCTCTTGGCTGCCGTCGCCCTGGCGAATTCGACGCCGGTTGGGTACCCCGCTATCCTGTTTATCGGCGTCAGGAATGACGGCAGGTTGGAGCCCGGGCCGTGCAACTTCGAGTCTTTGCAGCGATCATTCAGTAGGGAACTGAACAAAGCCTACCCTCCGATCTACTGTCTTCCGAGGATGCTCCGGCAAGGCCAGGGAGAGTGCCTAGCGGTGATCGTCCCGGGCAGCCCGAGCCGGCCTCACTTTGCAGGCAAGTCCTACGTGCGGGTTGGATCAGAAACCAAGGAAGCCTCCGAAGAGCAGTTCTCGGCACTCATCGCAGAACGTAACAGCAAGGCATACGAAATTCGGAAGTGGATAGGCAAGACCATTAACCTTCGTTACGTTGACGTTCGCAGGGGCGAGGCTGCCACAAAGCTGATTGACTGCAACCAGTTCTACCTGACGCATAGGCCTCAAGCTGCCGATCGACCGAAATCAATCCCCTTGCACCAGGTGGAGATCTGTCACGATCACGAACATGACACTTTGGAACTCGAAGTCTACAGCAGCCGTTAACGACGGCCGTCTGCCGGCCGGCGTACCGCAACCCGAAAACGGGTGAGTTCCGGCAGTCCCGCGTCTAGTCGTGCGGGTGACCGTGGAAACGGAGGCGGCCCGGTGGCTGCTGGGATCGGCCCTGGGGCAGAAGCCGGCGCCCCCGCCAGATGAGGTGGACTGAGGGGCCGGTTTCGCCTTCTCTTCGCGCGGGCGTGCAAATACCCCAGCGAGACACGCTGAATCTGCCTGTACCAGTTGGACAGCGCCCTCTAATCTTGTCAACGACTTAGCACGGGATGGCACCCGTTGAGACGCCGGTATACGGGTTCGATTCCCGTTAGCGCTGCCATGGCTGCGGGGCGTTTCACCAACCGCGTATCACTGGGGTACCAGGCACAGTGTGCCGAGCAGGCCGGAGGGTAGCGGCTTCAGGTTTTCGAGGTCTTGGGGCTGGAAGCGGTCGCCGTATTTGGCGATGAGGGGTTTGTAGTCGGGGAGGGGCTCGCCGGCCATGCGGTTGATGGCCAGGTTGGAGACGACCAGCCGGAGTTCGTTGTCGCCGGGGCGGAGGAAACGGGTCACGTCGATCTGGTAGGGCGGGCACCAGAGGGTTCCAGCGCGCTTGCCGTTGAGGAAAACCTCGGCGGCCTCTCGGATGGGTGGCTCGATCCAAGTGCGGAATCCCCGAGAGGCGGTGAGTGGGACGGGGGTCGGGTCGCCAAAATCCAGCTTGACCTGGAGGCCCTTCTTGAGGAACGCAGCCGGGACGGAGATCAGCTTTTGGTAGGTGGCCCGGCCCGAGTAGAAGCGCGTCTGGGGATCGTCAGTCCAGGAGCGCAACTGGTCCATGCGGACTCTGCTGCCGGTGTCTTCGAAGGTGACTTCCCAGTCCCGGCTGAGGTCCAGGGGCGGCGGGAGGCTGGCGCGCGGGGCTGTGGCGGGCCTGGAGACCGGGCCACCTGGCGCGCCGAAAACCAGGAGGCGCGAGCCGTAGGGCTCCAGATCGAGCGCCAGCACGGTTCCGTCTTTTGAGCGGCGCAGGACTTCCGCCGGGGCCACCTCTCCAGTGAGGGGATTCCACCATTCGGCGGTCTTGCCGAGGACGCGGAAGTCAGCCTGCACTTTTTTGAGGGTGTTGCCGGTGTTGGCGAGGAAGTAGATCTCGCTGGAGCCGGCGGTGCGGTGGATGAAACCGATCTCCGGCGCCGGAGGCGTCAGGATGACGTCTGGGCGGTGCAGTTTAGCCAGCGTGCGGCCGAGTTCCTCGTTTTCCTGCTGGAGGAAGTATGCGGGAGCGAAGGGGCGCTGGAAGAGGTCGCGCACCAGGGCAGCGATCTGGGCTGTCTCCGCTTCGCGATTGAGCAGTCCGGGGGCCAGGGCCGGCAGTCGCCGCGTAGCGAGGAGGATTCCACCGCTGCGCGCGAACTCCCCCAACTGTTGCAAGGTCTTCAGAGGGATGCGCTCGAGGCCGGGGAGCACGACGATCCGGTACTCGTGCTTGCCGAGCAGCAGGCGGCCTTTCTCGACCCGGCCGAGCCGGGCGATCGCGGCGTCATCGAGGAGGTCGAAGCTGTATC
Source organism: uncultured Acidobacteriota bacterium (assembly GCA_963725415.1). Taxonomy (GTDB): domain Bacteria; phylum Acidobacteriota; class Terriglobia; order Bryobacterales; family Bryobacteraceae; genus CAVRZY01. Next base: position 47,110 of record CAVRZY010000035.1, read on the forward strand.
CGGCTTCGAGCAGGCGGGGGATAAGCGCCGGGCCAATGCGCTCGCCGATGCCTTGCGAGAGCGAGACCCGGCCCGCCCTGAAGTTGGCCCAAGCGTCGTGAGTGGGCGCGTAGAGAGCGACGTCGTTAGCGGGTTCGCCCTGGCGGAGCATGAAGGCGACGCGTTGGAGGTAGGCCATCAGATCGGGCATGATGTGCCACCAGGGGTTGTTGTCGTTCAGCACGCCGGCGGCGTAAAGGCGCCAGCCGGGCTGGCCGGCGGCGGGCGGGGAGTAGGGCCAGCCGTGCCCGATCAACTGGGTGATGCCTTGAAGGAAATGCTGGTCGGCCTCGGCTTTGAAGTCGAGTGGAGTGGCGCGAAAGACCGGCGAATGGATCCAAGTCCAGGTCTCCGAGGAGACGACAGGCCGCCCAAGATTGTGAGCGGCGGAGGAGGCCCAACGCGAGGTGGTGAAGGCATTCCAGTGCGCGCCCTCGCCCTCCGGCAGGTCTACCAGGGAGTAACTGGAGAGGGAGGCTGGCGGCGTGCCATAGGCCTGGACGCGGGAAAGCACGTTGTGACGGTGGGACCATTCCTGAAGCGGGCCGAGGAACTGCTCATCGAGCAGCTCCGTGAGGGTCTGCCCGTAATCGTGGCGGACGGCGGCGGTCTTGTCTCCGATGCCGGCCACCAAGGCGGGGAGGTAGGGTTTCAAGTCATAGCCGCGCCGGCGCTGGAATTCCTGGAGCAAGCCGGGGGTCCAATCCGAGCTGTACACTTCCAGGCTGTCGCAGAAAACAGCGCGAATCGAGCCCGGGCCGGCGGCTTCCAAGAGCTTTTCACCGACGGAGCGCAGGTGATTGTCGAGGGCGGCGCGGTCGTAGTGATCGTGCACGTAACCTTCGCTGCCTACCGCAGCCCGCTTTACCGTCTGGCCGGTGTGGCCGGCAAAGAACAGCAGAGCCAGGCGGGGGCTGCCGGCGGGGAGCAACAAGCGCGGCTGGCCGTCGTCAATAAGCGTCAGTTCGAGGAGGCTGTCGGGTGCGAGGGTTTTCTCGTCCCCCCGAGCGGCAAAGGCGGTGATGAACCGCTCGTCCGGCCGGGGCTTGGGCAAGGGGAGGGAGGTGGCGCCGGGCTGGATGGGCAGCCGTTCGCATCTCAGACGCCCGGCGGCCTGTTCGAGCGGGATGTGCGGCCCGCCGAAGGGCCAACCGCTGCCTAGGGTCATGTCCATGCGCAGGCCCAGGCGGCGGGCGGCGGCGGCGGTGAAGCGCACCGCGTCCAGAAACTCGGGGGAGAGATAGCGGAGGTTGACCAGCCCCTGGGCGGGATCGTCGAGCACCAGCGGGTAGACCGGTTGCACTTCGAAGCCGCCGAAACCGCCGGCCTTCATCAGCTTCATCTCGCGCTCCAGCTCTGTGTGGGTGACGGCGGGGCCGAACCACCACCAGCGCACCATAACTTTGCAGTCCTCGGACGGCTTTTGGAAGCCCTGACGGAGCTGCGGGGGCGTGGCCGCGGGCGAATCGAGGGCGGCGGCCAGAAACGCCAGCATGAATATCAAAGTGCGGGAAATCATTTTGGTCTTCATAGTGTACAATCTCCGCATGAGAAAAGGTTTGGTGTTGGCTGCAATTTGCCTGCTGGCCTTGGCGGCATGGACCGCCGGGCGACCGGGGGAAATCCCCTTCGAGAAGCATGCGCTCGATCTCGGCGCCAGCGAGACATGCGCGTTTGCGGACGTCAATGGCGACGGACGCCTGGACATCATTTCGGGCGAGAACTGGTTTGAGGCGCCGAAATGGGTTCGCCACAAGTTTCGCGAGCTGCCGTTCACGAACAATTACATCGACAATTTTAGCGATCTGCCGCTGGACGTGAACGGGGACGGGCAGGTGGATGTGGTGAGCTGCTCGTGGTTCAGCAGGCGTCTGGCGTGGTGGCAGAATCCCGGGCAGGGGAAGGGGGAGTGGAAGGAGCACGAAATTGACAGCGGCTTCCCGATCGAGTTTGCCTTCCTGGTGGATCTGGACAACGACGGCAAAGCGCGCGAGGTGCTGCCGCAGTACGGGCCGCCGAAGGCCCCGCTGGCGTGGTACGAGGTGAAGGACGGCGCGTTCGTCAAGCACGTGGTAAGCCCGACCAGCTACGGGCACGGCATCGGGGTGGGCGATGTGAACGGGGACGGGCGGAACGACATCCTGACGCCCAAGGGCTGGTTTGAGGCGCCTGCGGATCCGCGCGCGGGGGAGTGGATCTGGCATGCGGACTTCGATCTCGGCTCGGTCGGCTTCATGTACGTGCTGGACATCAATGGAGACGGGCGGAACGACATCCTGACGTCGCTGAGCCACGATTACGGGATCTTCTGGCTGGAGCGCGGGGAGGGGAGCAAATGGACCAAGCGGATGATCGACGACAGTTGGTCGCAGCCGCACGCGCTGGCTTTGGTGGACCTGAACGGAGACGGGCGGAAGGACCTGATCACGGGCAAGCGGTACATGGCGCACAACGGACGCGATCCTGGCGAGCGGGAGCCGCTGGGGGTCTACTGGTATGAATACCGGGTCGAGGGGAAGACGGTGGAGTGGACGCGGCACGTCATCGACTACAGCACGCGCACGGGCGGCGGGATGCAGATCGCGGTGGCCGATCTGGACGGGGATGGGGATCCGGATTTCGCGATGGGCGGCAAGAGCGGGCTGTTCTTGTTTGAGAACAAGAGCCGGCAGGGGAAACGATAGTTCATAGGCTTCTCCAGGACAGCGCCAGACCCAGCAGCGCGCCTGCCGAGACAAGCCACACTGAATTCACGCGATACCGAAACAGAACGAGCGCGCTGGCCAGCGCCGTCAGAACCGTGTATACGTCCACCAGGGCGGCACGGCCCAGCTCCCAGGCCACTGCGGCCATCAGGGCCAGCGAGGCGACGTTGACCCCATCCAGAAAAGCGCCCGCCACGCGAGACCTCCGCAACCGTGGCACCAGTGGGCCGCTGATCGCGCAGAAGAAAAACGAGGGCAAGAAAATGCCTACGGTGGCGGCGAACGCCCCACGCAGGCCCGTCAAGATGTAGCCGACAAACGTCGCCGTGGTGAAGACCGGGCCGGGCGTAATCTGCCCCACGGCCACGGCATCCAGCAACTGTCGCGAAGTAAGCCAACGCCACTGGCCGACCAAATCCTTCTGGAGAAAGGCCAGCAGCACGTAGCCACTGCCGTAGAGCACCGAGCCGACTTTCAGGAAGTACAGGAACAATGCGCCGGCCCCCGGCGCCGCGGGTTGACGGGACGAGACGGCCGCCGGCGCGAACTGTGCCAGCAAAACCGCGGTGGCGATGCCGGCGAGCGCAAGCGCGGTCGCGATGCGCCGCTGGCCCTGCCACAGCCATTCCCGGAAACCGGCCACCGCTCCCGCCGCGGCCAGGATGGGCAATGCGCCAATCCCGGCCAGGGCGCAGCCCGCTGAGGCCGCCCCAATCAAACCCAGCGCTTTTGTCTTCACCGCGGTCCGCGCCAAATGCCACATGGCCTGTGCAACGATAGCGATCACGACCGGCTTGACTCCGTACAGAATCGCGGACACTGGCGGCAGGCTTCCAAAACGCACATAGGCCCAGGCGATGCAGGTAACCAGAATTACCGCCGGAACAATGAAGCAAGCCCCGGCCACGATGAGTCCCGGCCAACCAGCGCGCCGGTAGCCGATATGAATCGCCATCTCGGTGGAGTTGGGTCCCGGGATGAGGTTGGTAGCGCCGAGGAGGTCGAGGAACTGCTCGCGGGTGAGCCAGCGCCTCCGCCCCACCACTTCTTCTTCCATCATGGCGATGTGAGCCGCCGGACCACCCAGGGCGGTGGCGCCCAGGCGTAAGAACAGCCATGCGAGATCTGGCAGCACGGACGCTCCCTGAAACTCGACCTTGCGAGGGGGCGTTGCCGCTAGGGACGGCGAAACAGTCGCTGCTCGACCGAACAGCGGCCCGCTCCCTGGATGGAGAGGAACAGCAGCCCCAAGAGCATGCAGTAATCGGTTCGCGCCTCGTGCGCCATGGGCCAGAAGCCCTGGTGCACGAGCATTGGAACCTTCGTAGTGGCGATCGCAACGATGATGTCGATGAGAAGGGGGATCGCCGCCACACGCGTGAAGAAGCCGGCGATGATCATCGCCCCACAGACGATTTCGACGACCCCAACGAATGGCGCCGTGATTTCAGGGATCGGAATGCCAATCTTCACAAATCGCCCAACGCCCAGGCTGGCGGGGAAAAGGAACTTCTGTATGCCTTCGGAGAGAAAGACCGCGCCCACCAGCAGGCGGATCAGGATAACGGGAGCACCTGCATGCGAGGCGGTCAGCCGGTGTGATCGGTTCATCCCAGGACCTCTGTTATGATGGTATCACAAGTCATTATCGAATGTCGATAGCGAGTGGCGAGAATGTGTGGTGCCTCAGAAGGTGTGAAGAAATGCCAGGGCAGGTCGGGGACCTGCCCCACGACACGGGCAAGTTGTTGATGTGGCGCAGGCCCCCGGCCTGCGTTGCCGGCAGCCGAAGTGAAGCGGGCATTTTTTTACACCCTCTGAGGCATTACGAGAATGTCGATGAGAACAGCCGTAGACGACAAAGACCTTTACTCGGGGCTGATCCGGCTTCACATATTGCACCATGCAGCCCGGGGACCGATCTTCGGGCTGGGCATGGCGGAGGAACTGGCCCGGCACGGGTACAACCTCAGCCTGGGAACGCTCTATCCACTGCTTCACGGCCTCGAAAAGAAAGGGTACCTTCGTTCCTCCAAGAGACGTCTCGGCCGCACCTTCCGTCGTGTTTACCGCGCTACGCCGCTGGGGCGGAAAGCCCTGGCGTCGGCAAGAGAGAGAATCGGCGAGTTGTTCAAAGAGGTTGTTGCAGGCTTGCATCCGGGCCACGGCTGCAACTTTCCGAAAAGCCGGCTTGCCAGGCTCCGCCGGCGAACTTCTAAAATCCCTGTAAAATGACCGGATATGGGTGACGGCCGGCTGATCGGGCTGACACTGGGCGCGGCATTGGTGTTTTTTCTGGTTTTCGGCTCACTGCATGACATTTCACACGCAGATGAGACTGATTACACGCTGGAGTACCTGGTGCTTGTCTTCAGCGTTCCAGCGTTCGGTTGGATCTACTGGAAGGTGTTCCAGATTCTGACGCCGAGAGGCAAAATGGTGTGGCTCGGCGTGACGGGCGCTGTCATTCTGCTGTGCGATTTGTCGGCACTTGCCACGCTGCGCCATCCAAAATATGCCAACGACCCGACGGTCGCATCGAGTTTTCTAGCAGCGACCCTGCCTGTGTTGGGCTTGGTTTGCTACCGGCTCATTCGCGTCCGATACAGCAGATAGAGTGGCTCGAGTGAGGGCAGGCCGGGAGCTGCCACACGGGAATCTTCTCTAACGTCCTTTGAGTACCTCGTCCAGCTTGGCCGTCATCATTTCCTGCCATTTCGGATCGCCATCGAAGCCAACCTGCATCCACTGGAGGTTTCCCTTGGCGTCCACGAACCAGTTCTGCGGGATGGCGACCACGGGCAAAACGGCATCCACCACCTCTTGCGCCGGCATAACGGGGAAGGTGTAGCCGTTCTCCTTCATGTACGGCGCGACCTTGCCGAGGTCGTGGTCAACGGTGAAGCTGATGAGGGTGACATCGGAGCGGTCCTTCAGCTTGTCGTAGAGCTTCTGGAATTCCGGGTGCTCCTGCCGGCAAGGGCCGCACCAGGTGGCCCAGAGGTTGATCAGCACCACCTTGCCTTGCAGGCTGGCCAGCTTCCAGGTCGTGCCGTCGAGATCGGTGAGGGAGAACGGGGGCAGCGGATTCTTGGGGCGCTCCCAGCGGCTCTCGACCGCCTCGGTCGCCTTACGCTGGTCGATCAGAAGCGGATAGGCCGACGGTGTGCCGCCCAGCTCCTTCCACAGCCGCTCGACGTTCTCGGCCAGCGTATCCTTGCGGTCGCGATTGGATTGGGCGGGCGGGCGCAACTCCAGCGCCGTGCGGTACATCATCAGCGCATCCAGCTTGCGGCCCAACAGTTCGGCCGCCTGCGCCCGGCGCTGGAGAAGGTCGGATTTCGGTCCCGGTTTCGCAGGATTGAGGCTCGCCAGCTCCGCTTCGATTTCGCGGGCCTTCTCTGGCTGCTTCACGGCTGCGTAGTAGTCCAGCAGGACCCGCGCTCTCTCGATCTTGAGGCTGTCGATCGATCCCCGGAAGCTCGCTTGCAGTTCGTCCGGCATTCGGTCGTCGGCCAAGCGCTCCTCATTGCGCTTGAGGGATGCCCGATATCCCTCTTGCGCCAGCGCCGGTACCTGATCCAGGTTGACCTTGTATTTCACGAACGCCTCGGCAACCCTGAACTCCACCGGCGGCATTCCATACCAATTCGGGTTCGCCCGGTAAAGGGCCATCAGCTCGTCCCCGGCCTTGGCGATCTGGTCCGCGGTCGCATCCGGCAGTTTCGTCAGGGCGGAGAACACCTGGTCGAGCAACAGCGAGTCCTGGGGCCATCGTTTGTGCCACTCTTGATTGGCAGCCAGGCTGGCACGCCACCAGGCCTCAATCTGCGCCTGATCCGGGTCGCGCGGATACGGATGTTCCTTGCGCCAGCGGTCCTTCAAGAGGCCCTTGGCGGTGTCTGACGCCGGATACTCCTTCAGGATCTCATCATTGGTCTTGTTCACGGCCGCCAGGTCGCTGGCGCTCTCATAGCCGCTTCGCAGGAAGGTCATCCAGCGGAGTTCGCGCCGTTCGGGGGTTTTTCCGAACCGGGCGAGGTCCTGTGCGATCTGCTTCCGCAGCGCCTCGTGCTCGGCGGGTGGATGCGCTTTGAACTCCAGACGCCACAGCGCCTCCCAAACGCCGGTCAGCAGGGGATCGGACTCCTGTTCCAGGCGCGTGCGAACCGCCTTCACCGTGCGCGCGATCTGGTCCGCCGAGCCGGCCTGAGCGACGACTGAGAGCGCGCGCCGGTCCAGTGGCGCTGGGCAGAGCTTCAGAAAACTCTCCAGCTCCGTCTTGGCGCGAGCTGTGTCCTTGAATTTTCCGAAAACGCCGGTCGCCCCAACCAGCTCGTAGTACACGCCCGCCATCTCCGGATGCGCCGCCTTCAGCGCATCCAGCATACGGATGGCTTCGGGCGTATCCCTTCCCATCAGCGCCCGCGCGTGCAACAGGACGTATACCGGCTGGTCGGGATACTTTTCCCGCAGCGAATTGACCCAACGGATTTGTGCGTCCTGCTCATCCTCGGCATCCATTTGGACGCGCAGCAGGAAGTAGTCGTGCGGATGTTCGGCCAGTTCCTGCTCGTAGATTGCGGCCCGCCTGGAGTTCTGCTCCGCCATGGTCAGACTGGTTTCGTAAAGTAGCGCGGCTTCCTCCAGGAACCGGCGAACCGGAGGCGACGGTTCACACTGTGCGCAAAGGCTTCCGCCCGTAGCCACAAGCAGGATTGCCGTGACGGTGAGGATGCGCAAGATGGCTCACCTCCTCTGTTATTCAGGAGCACGCTGGTCGAGTTGTTATTCTAGCGGACCCGAGGGGCGAGTTGGGACACCGGAGGCTGGCGGGACGGGAAATAAGGCTGATGGCTATTTCTTGAACAGATTATCGAAGGCCGCGCGGGCGTCGTTGGGATTGCGAGGCGCCGTGGAAGCGGCGTTGGGGGAGAGCGGGGAGGTGGCGTCGCGGGCCACAGTGACGCGCGGTTCGAACAATTCGCATTGGTTGGCCTGATCCTTGGCCGCAATCCGGACGGGAATGGGCTGGCGGCACTGGAAGCGGGTGGAGGAATCGAAATGGACGCACTGCTTGCAGCAATGCAGGGCCGCGCTGCACTTGGGGCAGTGGCCTTTGAAATCGGTTCCGGTGGGCAAGGTGGTGGCGCAGTTAAAGCAGCGCGACGCAACTACAGTTTCGACCAGCCGCGGCAGGCGAGGCCCGGTGATGTCGATGGGCGGACGCGGTCCTGGCCGCGCCCTTTCCTCGGGTTTGCGGCCGACCGAGTAGTCCCGGACGGAGTCCATGTAGCCACGCTGTCTGTATTTTCGATCGCTGTCCATGGAGGAATCACAACTCCTTTGGAGGCTTCCTTGGGTGATGGCGGGTTTGCCTCTCGCCTCTCCCTCTCTCCTGCCCGCTCAATCCAGGGCCGCTTCAGTGAGGGTGGACGGAACCCAGATGCAGCCGGGACTTACAAAAGGGATTGTGCGGGCTACCGAGGCCCCAGAGAGCGACAGGTTCGGGAACCCGCCGAAGCTCTAAATTAATATGTACCACGGAACTGTGCCGAATGCCAGTCAATAATTCAACTAGCCAGCCGTTTTCCGGTGGGGGGTAACCCGGGGATCAGGGGGCTTGAGGGGCCGGGGGTGGACTGGTTCCCCATTTGAGTGAATCACTGCAAGGCCTTGTAAGGGGATCGCCGAAACGGTTGGGGGCGATGCGAAGGGCGTAGCCCATGCGCCCGGTCTGCCGCGGGGTGATCTCCTTTTCAAACAGCACCACGTGACCGTTCTGCTGGACGGGCGGCAGAAGCATGATCTCGGTCTCCTCCAATTGGCCATTGGCGCCGACCCGGCCCACCACGACCTCGACCCGGACATCCTCAGGCTTCAAGCCAGCCAGATCCACGGCTGCGCGCACCGGGACCGGACGGCCGCTGAGGATGGGGCCCTCCGGGGCGGGGCCCAAGTCCACGAATCGGACCTGGTCCCAGACTTTTTCCACCTCGGCGTTCCAGCGGGCCTTTTGCCGCACTTTCTCGAAATTGTTCCATCGCAGGTCCAGGTAAGCGCGGTGGGCGGGCTGGTAACGCTGTGACATGTACTCGTCCACCATGCGCTGGCAATTGAACTGCTGGCTGAGGTAGATGAGGGATTGCTTGACCCGGCGCAACCACTCGCGGGGCACTGCCTGGTCGCGCTCGTAATAGGCGGGGACGATCTCGTTTTCCAGCAGCGAATAGATGGCGGTGGCGTGGGCCTCGTCCTGGTCCTCGGAATAGGGATAGCGGTCCCCCACGGACCAGCCGCCGGTATGCTCGCAGGCTTCATCGAACCAGCCGTCCAGGATGCTAAGGTTCAGGATTCCGTTGATACCCGCCTTCATCCCGCTGGTGCCGCAGGCTTCCTCCCCGCGCCGGGGCGTGCTGAGCCAGACGTCCACGCCCTGCACCAATTCGCGCGCCACGCGCATCTCATAGTCCTCGAGGAACACCAATCGCTTGGCCAAGTCGGGATCTCTGGAGAGCTGGACGATCTGGCGGATGAGCTCTTTGCCGGGATGATCCTTGGGGTGAGCCTTGCCGGCCACCACGATCTGCACCGGCCGGTCCGGATTCGAGAGGATGCGGCGCAGCCGGTTCCCATCCCGGAACAGCAGGGTGGCGCGCTTGTAGGTGGCGAAGCGGCGGGCGAAGCCGATGGTCAGAGCGTCCGGATCGAGGACTTCGGCGGCTCGCCGCAGTTCGGCCGAAGAAGCTTTGCGATTCTTCGCGAACTCGATCTGACGTTCCCGGACGAAGGCCAGCAGGCGGCGCTTGCGGCGCCGGTGCGCTTCCCAGAGTTCCTGGTCGGGAATCTCCTGGACCTGCTCCCAGGTTCTGGGGTCGGTCAGTCGTTCCCGCCAGTCGGGTTGCAGGTACTGATCGTAGAGGGTAGCCAGATCGCTGTTCAGCCAGCTCAGCAGGTGCACGCCATTGGTGATGGAGGTGATGGGCACTTCCCAAACCGGCAACTGGGGCCACAAATCCTGCCACAGTTCCTGGGAAACCTGGCGGTGCAAGCGGCTGACGGCGTTGCGGAAGCAAGAGGCCTTAATAGCCAGGATGGCCATCGAGAAGCGCTCGTAGGAATCCGAGGGATTGAGCCGCCCCAGGGACATCAAGCGCTCGAAGTCCAGGCCGGTTTCCTGGCAGTACTCCTGGAAGTACTCCCACATCAGGCTGGAGTCGAAGATGTCGATGCCCGCCGGGACCGAAGTGTGCATGGTGAAGACGTTGTTGCTCCGGGAGGCCTCCAGGGCCTCCGCCAGGCTGAGCCCGTGCTCCTCGATCAACACGCGCACCCGCTCCAGGGCCAGAAAAGCCGAGTGCCCGTCATTCATGTGGTAGACGGTGGGCTCCAGGCTCAGGGCCTTCAAAGCGCGCAGTCCACCGATACCCAGGACGATCTCCTGGCGGATGCGGACCTGATAGTCGCCTCCATAGAGTTGATCGGTGATGCCGCGGTGCTCGGGCCGCTCGTTCTCCGGGATGTTGGTATCCAGCAAGTAGAGCTTGACCCGTCCCACATCCATGCGCCACACCTTGATGAAGACTACGCCGGTGGGCAACTGAACCTGGACCGTGAGATGGGCGCCGCTCCCATCCTGGACCGGCGTGACGGGCAGGGTGTAGAAGTCGTTGACCGGGTAGCGTTCCTGCTGCCAGCCGTCCGGGTTGAGGTACTGCTGGAGATAACCGGTTTGGTAGAGCAGACCGATGGCCACCACCGGGATGTCGGAATCGCTGGCGGCCTTCAAGAAGTCTCCGGAAAGCACCCCCAGGCCGCCGGAGTACACCGCCACGCACTCCACAATCCCGTACTCCATCGCGAAGTAGGCGATGAGTTCCTTGCGCGAGGAGGCCCCCGTGCGGTGCATGTAGGAGTCAAAGCGCTCGCAGGCGCGGCGGTACAGGGCCAGGTAGCGAGGATCGGCGGCCAGCTTCTCCAGGGTGGCCTGGGGGGCGCGGCCCAGCATCGAGATGGGGTTGCGGCCCAGAGCACGCCACAAACTGGGGTCGATCCGGCGGAACAGGTTCCGAATAGTCGGCTCCCAGCTCCACAGCACGTTGTAAGCCAGCTCCGACATCCTGGCCAGCGCGGGGGGCAGGGCGGGCCGCACCAAAAACTCTCTGAGTGGTTGAATCTGAAACGGCATTCGAGATTTCGGTCACCTCTAAGATAGCAAAGCTGCGCCAGCGCTGGGGAGGGCGCTGGCGAGATGCCCGGTGCACCCCTCCTGAGGTAACATGGTCGTAGGGATATGATGCTGTGATTTCCGTGAGTGGCAGCGTCCCCTTAGCAACACCAGGAGAGTCATAGAATGGCCTACGTCATTGTGGATACCTGCACCAAGGACGAGCTGTGCGTGGAGGCTTGCCCTGTGGACTGCATTCACCCCAAGAAGGATGAGGCGGGCTTCGAGGAGATCAAACAGCTTTTCATCGACCCGGAAGCATGCATCGATTGCGGGGCCTGCATTCCGGTCTGTCCGACGAATTCGATCTTCACCTTGGACGAGCTGCCCACGGACTTGCAGCATTTTGCCGCGGCCAACGCGGCCTATTACGGAAAATAGGAGATCGTGGATCGTACGACGTGGGGCGTGAGCTCCACGAGCTGCGATCCCTGTCCCACGATCTGCTGTAGGGTATGATCGCAGCAGATGCCTACCCTGGCCCAGATTCTAGCCGGCAACACGCGCGAAGGCGCACTCTGGGAACCGCTGGACGCCAGACGGATTCGGTGTTACGCCTGCGGCCACTGCTGTCCCATTTTTGAAGGGCAGCCGGGGGTCTGCAAAGTCCGGTTCAATCGTGGGGGCAAGCTGTACGTGCCCTGGGGTTACGTGGCTGGGGCGCACTGCGATCCCATCGAGAAGAAGCCCTTCTTCCATGTGCGGCCCGGCGCGTCAGCCTTCAGCTTCGGGATGTTGGGGTGCGACCTGCACTGCGCTTACTGCCAGAACTGGGTGAGCTCCCAGGCCATTCGAGATCCCCTGGCCGTGGCTGCGCCGTTGCGCGCCACGCCCGAGGGGCTGGTGCGGAGCGCCCTCGAGCTGGGGGCCGAAGCCGTGGTAAGCACCTACAACGAGCCGCTCATCACCGCCGAGTGGGCGGTGGCCATCTTCCAGGAGGCGCGCGCGGCGGGCCTGCTGACCGGTTTCGTCTCCAACGGCAACGCCACGCCGCGTGTGCTGGAGTACCTCCGGCCTTGGCTGGACCTGTTCAAAGTAGACCTGAAGAGCTTTCAAGACCAGCGCTATCGCGAGCTTGGGGGCCGGCTGGAGCCGGTGCTGGACAGCATCCAGCGCATTTTCCAGATGGGTTTCTGGATGGAGGTGGTGACCCTGGTGGTGCCCGGCTTCAACGACAGCGACGACGAACTGCGCCAGATGGCCGAGTTTCTGGCCGGCATCTCGCCCGACATTCCCTGGCACGTGACCGCGTTTCACCAGGACTACAAGATGGCGGGTCCCCAGAACACGCGGGCGGACGACTTGTTGCGGGCCGCTACGATCGGGCGCCGCGCGGGGTTGCGCTATGTCTACTCCGGCAATCTTCCCGGGGCCGTGGGGGGCGGCGAGGATACATGCTGTTGGAACTGCGGGGAGCGGCTGATCCGGCGCCGCGGCTTCCACATCCTGGAGAATCGGCTGGTCGCCGGCGGCCGCTGCCCGTCCTGCGCGAGTGCAATTCCCGGCCGCTGGGCGCCGGCGCCGGGCCTGCGCGCTTAGCGGGTCGTGGATAAACTCTGGCAGACCGGTCGGCGGAGGGAATTTCGGGGACAGGCAACGAAACTTCCTCGGCTAAGTGCCTTAGTTTGAATGGCCGCCTCGACACGGAGTTTCGTCGCCTGTCCCCGAAATTCGCGCAGAGGCATGGCGCCATTCCTGCTATCATCTGTGGGGAGCATTGAACCGCAGCGCCGCCTGCTTTATGTTGAGTTCACCATTTGATCAACCTTTCAAGGTCGGGCGGAAGTCGGTCAACGGGCACTTCGTCATTCCGTCTGGCATACGCTGCACGCATGCGAGTACCATCGCGAAGTGCTTTTCCGAAATCCCTTCCATCGGGGTGATTACCACAAAGAGCGTCAGCCTTTCGCCCCGCAAAGGCTACCGCGAGCCGATTTATGCCCGATACGCGCACGGCTGCTATATCAATGCAGTGGGCCTGGCGAATCCCGGTGCGGAAGCGTTCCTTGCAGAATTCGAGGGTATTGAAATACCGTCTGACAAGTTTCTGCTGGTCTCGCTTTTCGGGGCCGACATCGAGAGCTTTGTCGAGGCTGCCAGAATACTCAAGCCCATTGCGGATGGGTTCGAGCTCAACATGTCCTGTCCGCACGCAAAAGGTTTCGGCGCGGAGATTGGTCAGGACACCGAACTTGTGAAGAACATCGTCGGAGCAGTTGCGGAGGCCGCGGGCCTCCCCGTGATGGTCAAACTCTCGGCGATGCTCCCCGGCCTCGACCGGACCGCCCAGGCCGTGACCGACGCGGGCGCTGCGGGCATCACCCTCACCAACACGATAGGTCCGGCGCTGGCCGCGGTGCGTGACGTTCCCATCCTCCACAACAAGTTTGGAGGCCTGTCCGGAGACGGCATCCGTCCGCTCGGCCTGCGCGCCGTAAAGCAGGTCCGGGACGCCATCGGCCCCGACCCGCTGATCATTGGCATGGGCGGAATTGTCTCGGCAGAGCACGTCCGGCAGTACCGCGCCGCTGGAGCTGACCTGTTCGGCGTAGGCAGCGCGCTGACCGGAATGGACAGCGCCGCCGTGCGGGAGTACTTCAATGCCCTGCACCAGGACCTTTACGAGGGAACCGACGTGCGGGTCCGGCGGAACTCCTGCGAAGCTCTCATCAGCATGGAATACGCGCCGGCGCGGATCGCCTCACGCATCCCGATCAGTTCCGGTGTGTTCAAACTCGTTCTCGAGAGCCTGTCACGCTCCTACAAGCACGGCGACCTCGCCGGACGATACTTCTTCCTGTGTGTTCCGGGCGTTGGCGAAAAGCCCTTTGCAGTGTTCTCCAGCGAGGAGAAAAGCATCATCGTTCGAGTGGTCGGAGAGTTCAGCGGCTTTCTGGCGGAACTTCAGGCCGGCGCCGAGATTCTTCTGCGCGGTCCCTACGGCCGCTCGTTTCCCGACCTTGAGGACTCGACACTCGTCCTGGTGGGAGGTGGAACTGGCACAGCGTCGCTGCTGGAAGTCGCCCACAAGTGCCGGCCATCGAATCGAGAGATATTCGTGCTGGGCGCCAAATCGCGCGATCAATTCTTCGACCTGGAACGATTTCGGGAACTCGGCACTGTCCTGCTGGCGACCGACGACGGAACGCTTGGCTTTCGAGGCTATGTGTCGGATCTGCTGCGCGAGGTCGTGGCTGAAATACCCGCATCCGAGCGGGAGGACCTCGTCTTCATCAACTGCGGTCCCGAACCGATGGTGTGGGAATGCTTCTCGATAGAGGAAGCCATCGTTGCCGAGGATAGGATCCTGGGGGCGATCGAGTATATGACGAGCTGTGGTGTTGGCATATGCGGGAAGTGCGCCAGTCCGTCCGGTGCGCTGACATGCATCGACGGGCCGTTCCTCCGGCTTAGAGACTTCCAGCCAAGAGGCCGCCAGTCGAGCCCTTGAGAACCCGGTTGCGGATGCTTTGCCGGGACGGCGCTTCTACTTCACGCACACAAAGATCGTAGCATCGCAGAAAAGCAGGACCACCCATTTGACGAGCGCGCAGCGCCGGCAGGCTTCCAGCAGCGCCCGCTTCCACGGATTCGTGATGCCATCCAGGTCGGCCGCCTCCACCCGGTCCAGTACCTGGGAGAAACCCAGCTCCCGGAAGACCCGCCGCAGTTGCGCGTGCGTGAACTGGTTGAAGTCGATGCCCAGTTTCATGATGTCGGGACCCTGGCGGGCCATACGCAGGCGATAACGCCAGCGGTTGGGGAGCCACCCGTACAGGGGAAAATGGTACTCGCCCGACCCCAGGCTGAACTTGTTGGTCGAGGAGAAGAAGAACACGCCTCCCGGCTTCAGGGCATCGAAGACGCGCTGGAGCGCCTTCTGCCAGTGCTCGACGTGCTCGAAGACCGAATCGCCAATCACTACGTCGTACTGCGCTGTCCCGATGTCCGCCTCCTCGATATTGCCTAACTCGATATCCGGATCGATGCCGTGAGCGCGGCCGAGCTGTCTGGAATAGTCAATCAGTTGGGGACTGATCTCGAGTCCTTTGCAGCGGATATTCCTGGCCTGGCACAATAAGGTGAACCAGCCCGCGCCGGTCCCAATCTCCAGGATTCGGGCACCGGGCTCGATTTTCTTGAACTGCTGGATCCTGTTGAGGCGGGCCTCAAAGTCGGCTTCCTTCTCTTCGAGACTATGCAGCCTGATGCTCTCGATATACCGCGTCACATCGGCCAGTTCTTCGTTGTGAATCCGCAAAACGCCCTCCTCAGCTCCTCTTTCGCGAGCGTCGGGCTCCGACCGTAACCAACAGCGTGGCTCGCGCTAAGAGGACCGGCGCAGAAGGCCTTTGGCCGCCTTTCGGAGCGCCGGAGTCTGCGTGCGGTTCGGTCCCGGCGGCAGGTTGAACGCTGTGCCGGCAGCCGGGAGTTCAAGCTGCGGGGCATCCAAGGAATCCTTACTGAAAATAACTGCATACTTCTTGTCACTGACGTAGAACTCCGCGCCGAATGTCTGAGAGGTCTCTATCTTGGTGAAGGTTGGAAGCTTCGCCGAGGCGTCCAACGTCGGCTTCAGCACATTCAGGAAATAGTCGGTCTGGCTTCCAGGAGCAGGCTCGATCTCCAGGCGCCATCTGCCGTAGCCCGGATTGAATATGGGAATGTAGTTGGGGTTGGCGGCTTCCGCCGGATATTCCGGCATCCAGGTCAGCGATCTGTGGTTGGGAATGACTCCTTCGTTGTAGTCTTTGACCCAGAAATCCTTCATGTGGCGATGGAAATGCCTGTAACTGGGTGCATTCTTGCGGTAACCATCCGGGTGGGACTCCTCGGCAGGATCCCTTCCCCCGATTTTTCTGTAGTGGAACTGGTTGGGGAACAGCGTCTTCAGCAGCAGCGCGGCATATCCTTTTCGCATGTCGAAGGTGATCTGGTCCTTGTCAGAGGGCTGGGTATCGTCAACCACGATCTTGGCTTCCGTGACATCCGTGTGAATCGATTCTCCGGGGTCGATGGTTTGCACCGTGCCACCCACCTGGAGTTGGTCCAGAGCGTGAATAAGCCACTTCTTTTCGAAATTTGGATTCGTGCTCTCGACGGTGTCGGCGATAAACAGGAGGTCGAGATCCCGAAGGTACACCAGCCTGCGGTATACCTTGTTGACCTTGGGAGAGTTGTCGGGGTTGGAGAAGCGCGGGTTGGTGTACGCGTTGGTGATATCGGCCACCACCCTCACGGCTCGCCCATTGTCCTCGAAGAACACTACTTTGGCCACGTCAAAAATGTCACGGCTGGCCTCAAAATCCTCCGGATTCCGCACCGAGAGCCCCCATGGGGCTCATGGTTCGCTGGCCGCCGTCATTGGGGATGCAGACGGAGTCGCCGACGTCCGGAGCGGTGATTTTAGTTCCCGCGCCTTTCGCATCGCAGCCCATGCCCGCCAGAAAGTTCTTGAAGACTTCCGAAGGATCGCCGATCAACAGCGTGTTGGCGCTGATGGTTCTGGTGTAGTAGGAGATGTGCTGCGGGTGGTTGACGTTGTTGTCGTAGTTACCGGTCTTTGGAGCCAGGTCGCGGTGCTTGAAAATGGTGAAGCTCCCTTGGTCGAGGTGCTGATGGCTGTCCAAATGAGGCCCAGCCCAGAATGCAATCCAGGTTGCATCCGGCGAATCCCAGTCGTGGCGGATGTAGACGTATCCCATGCTGGGATCAAAATGAGAAAGTCGTGTCGGTTTAACCAGCGCCGGCCGCGGTAAGTAGTACAGAACGTCGTAAAAGCAGTCCGTCACGCCAAGCGCTTGATCGATGCTGGGCTGGCGGTAGACCCAGTTCCAGACGTTCGCCCCTTCGGTCGCCGCAAAGCGCCGGGATAGAATGAGTCCATTGGGCCGCAGATTGACGCTGTGCCAGGAGGCGCCCCGGCGGCCGTCGCCCCCAACGGAGGCCTGCTCGACCATGACTCCGGGGTAACCGTACTTGATGGGCGAGCCCGGCCCTCCCATGGTGCCCGGGTAGCTGGCGAAAGCATCATAAAGCAGCCGCTGCTTGAACCAGACATGGCTGACAAACAAGTCCTCGCCGGTGGCGTAGAACACCAGATTGGCTGTCCGAATGAAGTCCGAAGCCGTGGGGGCCGTGCCGTAGGCATTCCCCTCCGCCGCAGCGCCCCCCTTCCCCATGATGTCCAGCGCCTTCAGGATCTCGTCCCAATAGTTTCTAGACCAGCCCAGCAGCTTCATAGCTTCCGGATTCTCGCCCAGGGTGGCGTAGGCCGCGCCGCCAGGCCGTATGCCACGGCCGCCCCATCATTGCGAAAATAGGCGCTGGAGGAGGGGTTACGGACATAGGTGTAAGTGCAGGCCTCGTTCAGCCACTCGACCAGGTCTAGTTTCTGCTCCGGAGTAAGCTGCTGGTAGCCCCAGTCGTACAGCAGGGCTACCTGGGCAATGAATGTGCCGCCCTGATAAGCTGCGTCGTGAGTGCTGCCTCCGTAAAGATCCACAATCCGGGTGAATCCGCCGGCACGGTCAGTCCCGTTCTTGTATATCTTCTTGCGGAGCAAGTCCCAGGTCCAATCGAAATACTGCCGCTCCCCATTCACCATGTAAGCGAGCAGATAGGACGTGACGATGGCGCCTTCTATATTGCTGCTGGTCGGTTTGGTCTTGACCCAGTTGTAAAAGCGCGTCCAAATGGAATTACCCGAATCGCGCAACGACTTGATCTGGCTGAGTAACTTCCGATCGATGTGCAGGCGGGGATGCTTTCTCAGGCCCACAGTCACCCGGGCGGTGGCCTCGCTGAACTCGCCGGTTGCCGAGTTCCTGACTCGCAGACGCAGCAGGTAAACGCCCGGCGCTTCAGGGTTGAACGAGAAAACCGGAGTGTCGGCCAGTGGCTGGCCGGGGGGGTAGGAAGATCCGTAAGCCGGCTTGTCAATGGTCCACAGATAGGTCAGGCCGGTGTTGGTGCCGTCCGGCAGGATCGAGTTGCGACCGTCAACGTCGACTGGACGGGTCACCGCAAAAACGTCTTGCGTTTTGGCCTGTGGCATGGTGCGGCTCCACTGGATCTCAAGCCGGGGCCGCTCTTGAGGGTTGCTGTGTTCGCGGCTGTAAACGTAGCCTCGGTTGTTGAACTCAGTGGCGAAAAGCGTCACGCTCATGGCGTTCTTGCCGCTGGCCCGGAGGGCCTTGGCCAGATCTGTGAGATCGGCTGAGTATTCGCCGGGATCGTTGGCCACGATAGGTTGGGACCGGTAGGGCAATGCATTGAAATCCTTGGAGTCCGACATGCCATCGGCTGCCCAGGAGACGCCCCGGGCCGCTTGCACCCAGGTTGCCTCGCCTTCCACAAACTCGGTCGCCTGGTCGTAGACAAAGTACTTCCTTGGCTCCGTGGGAGCGCTGGAGCCCACGCTCTGAAACGTCACGAACAGCTTGGCCGACGTAATTGTGGACACAGCCGGTAAAGTCGTCAGATCGAAGCGGAACAGAACCTTACAATAGTTCTGGTAGATTCGCAGAGCGGTAGCGGATCCATAGTTGGTGTCCCTGAACCACGTCGATATGTAGGTGTCCGCCACTGGTTCCAGGCTCCAGACCGCCTCGGCTGAGGAAGCGCTGCGGGTCGCCGCCGGTTTCCGGGCCAGCGGTTTGTGAGCTTGCCAGGAAACCCCCGAGTTGAGAAATGCGATGACAATCAGAAGGGCTGCTTTTGTTAATGATTTGATTTGTCCAGGCATGAATTCACCCTGTACCTGTCCATTGTACTTCAAGAATGCGGCGAGAACCTGCCTCCACTATTAGAGCCTGATCTCTTTGCGCCCCGTGAAGACTCTGCGTGCTGGCCGCCTCCGGTGTCGCCGGCCAATTGAGGATTGAATCATTGACGATTCCACTGCGGCCTCCGGATATGCCTCCGCCAATCATCAATGAAAAATCGTCAATCGTCAATTCTGCGATCGTCAATTCCCCGGGTGGGCCGCTGTGCCCGCACCTCCCACTCGTTCCGCCGTTCGGTTGCGGCCATGCCGCGATACGCAGACGCATTGCCTCGGGCCGAATCAGGGTGGGATTCATCGGGGCAAGTTCTTCAGCGAAGACTGGCGCGCGAAAGCGGGCCGCCTCCAGGGCGGACGATAGCCGTTGACCGCTGCCCCAGACGGGCGGGCAGGGGCACGGCCGCCCGCATCGGACTCCGCGCCCGCCACCGCCTGCGACAGCTCCGCCGGCGCAGCCAGACCCCATGCCACGGTCAACCCCGCCAAAACGGGATAGTACATGTCATAGGCCAGATGCGTCACAAACGCACCCACCGAATAAGCGAGCAGAGCCACTCTCAGGCAGAATGAAGCGTGAGCGACGTCAGCGCCCAACACGCCACCGGCCTCCCTGCCGCGCTTGCCGAGAGATCGTATGAGTCTGAGACAGCACAGCAGAGACGCCAGATAGAGGAACAGCGCCGGCAAGCCGTTCTCGCTGGAGAGCTGGGTGTAAGTGTTGTGGGTGCCCCGCCACATCCCTGGCCCTCCCTGGAGACTGGCGTCCACGTCTTGGGCCACAGGAAACATGCCCGGTCCCACTCCCAGCAGGGGATGCTCCACAGTGATTCGCACACTCTTCATGAGCAGGGCCCACCTGGCCTGTGCGGAGCCGGTGGCCACATCTTCCGTGCGTTGCTCCTGTTCCGAAGATGGTTCGCTGTATTCCTGCGAGTCACCCGGGCTGAACAGAATGAAATAACGCTCCTTCAAGTGCCCCGGCAGGAAGGCGGCTGCCAGCGCCACCGTCAGCATAGCCGCCAAGCCCACCTTGATCTTTCCGGTCAGGGAAGCCTTGATGAAGAGCTGCACGATGAGCACCGCTAGGGCGATCAGCGCGGTGCGCGAGCCGGTCCTGGTCAACACCGCCAGCATGGGCGCTACCCCCGCCACGGCCAGCCCTCGGCGCAGGGGGTGCAGGTTCGGATCGCTGGCGATGTACCACCAGAAAGCCAGTCCGATAACCATCACTAGGCCCATTTCGTTGGGATTCGCGTACCGGCCGTAAGGGAGATAGATCCGTCCTTCCTTGGTCTCTCCAAGCAGCAGGGTCCAGATGGCCAGCGCCGTAACGGAGTACGCCATGGTGTGCATCAGTCGCCGGCACTGCCGGCAGGTGTAGGTCAAACCTACGATCAGCACGTACATCAGGAAGGACTTCGCCATGCCCTTCATGGTCTCGAAGCTCCCGCCTTTCCAGTAGCTGAAGGGCGTGGCCACCATCATCCAGGCCACCATCCCTACCAGGAAAACGCCCACGCGGGAGGAGAAAACACGCAGCACGCCCCCCGTGAGCACCGCCGCGGCCACCGCCAGCCAGTAGGTCAGGATGGGGACATGGAGATACCAGAATCGGTCCATGATCCTGGCGTGCACCAGGAACAGGAAGACCACCAGAAAAAGGAATCCAATCTTCTGGAACGGGGTGAGCGGCGCTGCACGAAGAGGCTCAGCAAGTGTCATGGTGCTCCATCTGATCCCGCCTCCCGGAGCAAGTTCCGCCCTCGCCAATCCAACGTTGCTCTCAAGAACGAGCTACTCTCCAATGTAACATCCCGCCCTGCGCTTGCACATTACCTCCGCGGGCGTAAGGGTGCTGAGGCTACTCCCTAAGCCCTTCGCCTTAGAGCGCGTGAAGTCCCGATCAAGTGACCCCCGCCAGCAGGAGTCAGAAGGACTGCGCGTGCTTGATCAGCCGGCCCCCGTCTTGACCAACCATGGCAGCAGGTCGACTCGCAGTGGCCGTCGTAGGCGCTCTCTTCCTGCTGGCCGTAAGCGGGGATCTGGGTGGAATCCGTCTGCGGAACCACCCGTTGGGACGAATCGACGGCCTCCACTCTGCCGGTCAGCTCGCGGTTGATCCGGGGCAGGCCGGCGAAGTTTTCGTCCTCGGCCAGCATCTCGGTCCCGAAGGATTGCAACCGCGAAGTCAGCGCCGCTCCGCGCTCCTGGATCTTGTTTGAGCCGATCGGGCGGAAGCTCGGATATTGGGAAAGCTGCCCGGTGTCGTTGACATCCTCGTAGTCGGCCAAGCGGCTGTAGGCGGACTGCCGAAACAGATCGGCCAGGGGAAACTGCGTGTTGCTCCCACGGCGAGGGTCGGTCACATGCTGTTCAATGAGTTCGCCGAAGCCGAGTCGCTCGTCGAGTTCGCGGGACCACAAAAGGCCGCCGTGGCAGGTGACTCGTGAACCTCGCAGATCGATGTTCAGAGAAGCATTGAATGAGAGCCGAAGGGACCGTTCTTGTCTTCCACCCCTCGGGTGTCCTCCTCTGTAGTCCCTGCATCGCGTTGGAACCTGCATGAATAAAGGCGACGGAGACTGTCAGAAGGCTATTGGGCCGGGTTCAGGGTGGAAGCCCTCGTGAAGACGTGACCGAGCCTGGCCGGCGAAGGGCCGCGCCCCAAACATGGAAGAAGCATATGTTGGCGCATTGCAGTATGATGTGATTATTGCCGATGTACATTTTGGCGGCCCTGAACATTGTCGCAAGGCCTTCCAGCGGATCTGAGAGGCAGAGCGTCCCCGATGGAATGCTCTTTGTGCCTAAGACAACTGCTCTCGTGACGCGGCTCGCACTGGCCGCGGAAGCGGCACGGGCGTTTCGGGACAGTGGCCCTGCAACCCTCTGACGATGGAGAACGCCGCGGAGCAACAGCCTTCCCCACGCGGTGAGCGCTTCTTCAAGAGCGTTCTGTGGAGCTGGTTGGGCGTTGCCGTCACGCTGCTGGGGGGTTTCGTAGTATCCCCGTACATCATTCGCAACATAGGGCACGAAGGTTACGGGGTATGGACGCTGGTTTTCAGCCTGATTGAATACTACTGGCTTCTCGATCTGGGTTTTCGTTCGGCGACCGTCAAATACTCGGCTCATTACCGGGCGATAGAAGAACCGGAAAGAATCAATGAGATCATCAATACGGGGCTGATGTACTATTCCGTCGTCGCTGTGGTCGTCCTGGGGACAACGGGGCTCTTGTCGGGTTCGACGGGCCGCTTGTTCCAAATTTCGAACTCCTACCAGAGAGTGTTTCCGACCTTGATGGTGATCGTGGGGGTCAGTTGGGCGCTGGGGATCGTCTGCAACGTCTTCAACGCCTGCCTGGAGGGGTTCCAGCGTTTCGATCTATCCAGCCGGATCTGGGTCATCACCGTCGGGTTACGATCGATCGGCTCGGTGCTGTTGCTGTGGCTGGGCTATGGCCTGATCGAGCTTGGGGTGATGGTGGTAGCTAGCCAGGTGCTCAGCTACGTTCTAAGTTACTTTAGCTTCCGGCGCATTTTTCCCAGCGAGCGATTCTCTCCTGGACTGACCAAGTGGCCGGTGATGCGGAAGATGGTAGGCTATGGGATTCACACGGCCTTGGCCACTGTAGCCGACCGTCTGCTAAACCAGAGTGTTCCGCTGTTGATCGGGTACTTTTGGCCGGTGGCCTATGCGGGCTACTACAATCTTTCGGTGCGGGTGCTGCAGTATTCGTCAGACGCCCTTTCCCGGGTTGCTGCGGTAACCGCCCCAAACACGGCTGAGCTGTGGGCCAAGGGCGACCGGGATGCGGTGTGGAGGCTGGGCGCTGAATTGCCGTCAAAGGAGACAGCATTGAAATTCGCAAATTGAGCGACGAGTTAGCTGCAAAAAAAGGAGTAAAAATGTCAAGAACCACTGTTGTCCCGGACCTGACCACCAAGAATCTGGCATAACAACAAAAGCATTCATATTCACTACCCAGCCGAAGAACGTCAAATAATAGCGATTTCACTTGCAAAATGCGATTAAATCATGCGGTTCTGCTAGTAGCTCGGGAGAGTTTCGAACTCTCGTTCATATTCCACATGAAAAATCAGAAAAACCTTTCACAGACATATTTGGCTCCAAATACAGGGCCCTACCACCGTTGCACGCACGCACACACTCCGCAGCCCCGTAGAAATTCGCCTTCTCGCCAAGCATACTAGAAAAAGAGGGCTCGCGAAGCATGTCGCCACTCTGAGACGGGTCCAAACCTCACCCGCCCCACCAACATACTGCTTGTCGCCTTTCAGAGATGATACAACATTCTGATTAGACTCTTCACTCGTGATGATTGACGAGTTTACGCATTATCTCTTGAGTGTGTTACAACGGATGTCAGTTCTTCGAATTCTGTTTCTTTTTGGTTTCGACCGCATTTCTCTTAAATCTTTTATTACGTGTTCGAGATGGATCTCTCTCAATTTTTGTGGTTTCGGGATTCCGTTGGATTCCCATCCTCTTTCCGCATAATATTCATTAAGCATCGCTACCATTTCGAATATTGCTCCCTTCGATTTTCCGTCGGGTAGGGGCTCTTTCAGGAATCTTTGGGGCAGGTTGTCGTCTTTTCTTGTGATTCCTTGACGAACGAGATAGGCTCTTTCCAGGTTGACTATTTTTTCCCCGATTTCGGACATCGACTCTTTCGTGAAGTGAAAACCCGTCACGGCCTCCGTTATTTCGGCTGCCCTCTTTTAGCGGTAGCAACTCCATGTTTCT